>NZ_JBIALK010000027.1:0-63439 GCF_042873275.1 Kitasatospora sp. NPDC004745
CGGCCGCCCCCCCGGCCCCGGTCCCTTTGTGCCATAGGCGCCCCCGCGCCGGGGGGGGGGGCCCCGCGGGGGGCGGGGGGGGGCCCCCCCGGGGGGGGGGGGGCCCGGGCCGCGGCCCGGGCCCCGCCCCGCTCGCGCTTTTCCGGGGGCCCGCCCGCCGGGCCGTGGGAGGATTCGCACCATCAGCCTGACGAAGGAGTGCAGCGAGTGCCCGGCACCAACCTGACCCGCGAGGAGGCCCGCACCCGGGCCGACCTCCTCCACGTGGACGCGTACGACATCGAGCTCGACCTGAGCTCGGCCCGCGAAGGAGGCACCTTCCGGTCCACCACCGTGGTCCGGTTCTCCGCCACGACCCCCGGCGCGGACACGTTCATCGACCTCGTCGCCCCCGGCGTCGAGGAGATCACCCTCAACGGCGCGCAGCTCGACCCGGCGAGCTTCGCCGACAGCCGGATCCCGCTGCCCGACCTGGCGGCCGAGAACGAGCTGCGCGTCGTCGCCACCTGCGCCTACACCAACACCGGCGAGGGCCTGCACCGGTTCGTCGACCCGGTCGACGGCGAGACCTACCTGTACACCCAGTTCGAGGTGCCGGACGCCCGCCGCGTCTTCGCCAACTTCGAGCAGCCCGACCTGAAGGCCGCGTTCACCTTCACCGTGACCGCCCCCGCCGGCTGGGTCGTGGTCTCCAACTCGCCCACCCCCACCCCGGTCGGCGACGGCGACACCCGGGTCTGGAGCTTCGAGCCCACCGGCCGCATCTCCAGCTACATCACCGCGCTGATCGCGGGCCCGTACGTCGGCGTCTTCGACAGCTACGAGAACGGCGACCAGAAGGTGCCGCTCGGCGTCTACTGCCGCCCGTCGCTGCGCGAGTTCCTCGACGCCGACGCCATCTTCGCGGTCACCCGCCAGGGCTTCGACTACTTCCAGGAGAAGTTCGACTTCCCCTACCCGTTCGCGAAGTACGACCAGCTCTTCGTCCCGGAGTTCAACGCCGGCGCGATGGAGAACGCGGGCGCCGTCACCTTCCGCGACCAGTACGTGTTCCGGTCCAAGGTGACCGACGCCGCGTACGAGGCCCGCGCCGCGACGATCCTGCACGAGCTCGCCCACATGTGGTTCGGCAACCTCGTCACCATGGAGTGGTGGAACGACCTCTGGCTCAACGAGTCCTTCGCCACCTACGCCGAGGCCGTCTGCCAGGCCGAGGCGCCCGGCTCCCAGTGGCCGCACTCCTGGACCACCTTCGCCAACCAGATGAAGACCTGGGCGTACCGGCAGGACCAGCTGCCGTCCACCCACCCGATCATGGCCGACATCAACGACCTGGAGGACGTCCAGGTCAACTTCGACGGCATCACCTACGCCAAGGGCGCCTCGGTGCTCAAGCAGCTGGTCGCCTACGTCGGCCAGGACGCCTTCTTCCAGGGCGTCCAGGCGTACTTCAAGCGCCACGCCTGGGGCAACACCCGCCTCCCCGACCTGCTCGGCGCCCTCGAGGAGGCCAGCGGCCGCGACCTGCGGACCTGGTCCGCGGCCTGGCTGGAGACCGCCGGCATCAACGTGCTGCGGCCCTCGATCACGCTGAACACCGACGGCGAGATCGAGTCCTTCGCCGTCCTCCAGGAGGCGCCCGCGCTGCCCGCCGGCGCCAAGGGCGAGGCCGTGCTGCGGCCGCACCGCATCGCCATCGGCCTGTACGAGCTCGCCGACGGCGCGCTGGTGCGCACCGACCGCGTCGAGCTCGACGTCGACGGCCCGCACACCGAGGTGCCCGAGCTCGTCGGGCGGCACCGCCCGGCCGTCGTCCTGCTGAACGACGACGACCTCTCCTACGCCAAGATCCGGCTCGACGAGGACTCCCTCGCCGTCGTCACGGAGCACCTCGGCGGCTTCACCGACTCCCTGCCGCGCGCGCTGTGCTGGGCCTCCGCCTGGGACATGACCCGCGACGGCGAGCTCGCCGCCCGCGACTACCTCGCGCTCGCCCTCTCCGGCATCGGCCGGGAGAGCGACATCGGCGTCGTGCAGTCCGTGCAGCGGCAGGTCAAGCTCGCCCTCGACGCGTACGCCGACCCGCAGTGGCGCGAGGAGGGCACCGCCCGCTGGGCCGCCGCCGCCGAGGAGCACCTGCGCGCCGCCGAGCCCGGCAGCGACCACCAGCTCGCCTGGGCCCGCACCCTCGCCTCCGTCGCCCGCACCGAGGGGCAGCTCGCCCTGCTCACCGGCCTCCTGGACGGCACCGTCGAGATCAAGGGCCTGGCCGTCGACACCGAGCTGCGGTGGACCCTGCTCACCCGGCTCGCCGCCACCGGGCTCGCCGACGAGGCCCGGATCGCGGAGGAGCTGGAGCGCGACAACACCGCGGCCGGCCAGGAGCACGCCGCCACCTGCCGCGCCGCCCGTCCCACCGCCGAGGCCAAGGCCGAGGCCTGGGCCGCCGTCGTCGAGTCGGACACCCTCACCAACTACGTGCAGGAGGCCGTCATCGCCGGCTTCCACCAGGCCGACCAGCGCGAACTGGTCGCCCCGTACGCGGCCAAGTACTTCGCGGCCGTCAAGGAGGTCTGGGAGACCCGCAGTCACGAGATCTCGCAGCGGATCATCGGCGGGCTCTACCCGGCGCTGCAGGTCACCCAGGACACCCTGGACGCGACCGACGCGTGGCTGGCCTCGGCCGAGCCGGCGCCCGCCCTGCGGCGCCAGGTCGTCGAGGCCCGGGCCGGGATCGAGCGCGCGCTCAAGGCGCAGGCCGTCGACACGGCGGCCGGCGGGCGCTGATCCGCGGACGCACAGGAACGCCCGAGGGGGCGCCGGACGGTGTCCGGCGCCCCCTCGGGCGTCGTGCGGTCCTGGTGGACGCGGTGGGTTACTTCTTCTTGGCCTTGCCGTACGGCATGCCGGCGAGCGCGGCGATGATCACGAAGGCGGCGATCGGGAGCAGCACGTACAGACCGATGGTCTGGCCGATGCTCAGGCCGGCACCCGGGTCGTCACCGTCGTCCCGGGTGTAGGCCATGGCGGGCGACGACAGCAGCATCATGAGCGTGACCGTTGCGGAGACCGCGCCGGCTCGCAAAGCGTTCCTCTTGTCCACGTTTCCAACTTACCCGCCGCTTATGCGCCTCCGCGCGTCGGGGTCGGCCCTCCGGGGGGTGGGGGTGCGCGGGGGCGGCTGACGGCGGGGGTGGCCCTGCGGGCGGCGGGGAGGGGGGCACCGGAGAGGACCAGGTTCGACGAGGTCGGCCCTCCGGGGGGCGGGGGGTGCGCGGGGCGGGTGGGGGTGGGGCGGCCCCCGGGGTGGGGCGGCCCCCGGGGTGGGGCCCGGGGGCGCGGGGGGTCAGACGGTGGGGTGGGGGCTGGGCGGGGCCAGCAGGTGGGCGAGCAGGCGGGCGGCGGGGGTGGCGGCCAGGCGGTCGAGGGTGACCGGGCCGCCCGCGCCGTCCGCGACCGGCAGGCGCCAGTTCGGGTACTGGTCCCAGGTGCCGGGCAGGTTCTGCGGGCGCGGGTCGCCGACGAGGTCCGGCAGCCAGACCCCGATCAGCTCCGCCGGGGTGGCGCGCAGGAAGCGGTACAGCGCCGGCATCGACAGCGGCTCGCCCGGTGCGAGCAGCCCCCGGCCGGTCAGCACCGCGCGCCAGTCCGCCAGCTCGGCGGCCGCCTCCTGCTGTTCCTCGCCGAGCGGGCGGGCCAGCAGGCCGAGCCGGTGGCGCAGCTCGACGTGCTCGCCGGAGAGCCGTGCCGCGGTGCTGGGCAGGTCGTGGGTGGTGAGGGTGGCCAGGCAGCCGGGGCGCCAGCGGTCCGGGGCGAGGACCTCGCCGGCCGCCTGCCAGTCCCGTTCGAACCAGAGCACCGACGTGCCGAGGATCCCGCGCGACGCGAGCTCCTCGCGCACGCCCGGCTCCACCGTGCCGAGGTCCTCGCCGATCACCGCCGTCCCGGCCCGGTGCGCCTCCAGGGCCAGCACCCCGAGCATCGCCTCCGCGTCGTAGCGGACGTAGGCGCCCTCGGTCGGCGGGTGCCCGTCCGGCACCCACCAGAGCCGGAACAGGCCCATCACGTGGTCGATCCGGATCGCCCCGGCGTGCCGGGCCGCGGCGCGCAGCAGTTCCGCGTACGGGGCGTAGCCGGCGGCGGCCAGCGCGTCCGGGCGCCAGGGCGGCAGGCCCCAGTCCTGGCCGTGGGCGTTGAAGGCGTCCGGCGGGGCGCCGACCGAGATGCCGCCGGCCAGCACGTCCTGGAGCGCCCAGGCGTCGGCGCCGTCCGGGTGGACGCCGACGGCCAGGTCGTGGATCAGGCCCACCGGCATGCCGGCCTGCCGTGCGGCCCGCTGGGCGGTGTCGAGCTGCTGGTCGACCTGCCAGGCGAGCCAGCGGTGGAACTCGACGCGCTCGGCCAGCTCCTTGGCGGCCCGCTCGACCTGCGGGCCGTCCGGGTGCCGCAGCCCCTTCGGCCAGCCGTGCCAGTCGGCGCCGTGCTCCTCGGCGAGCGCGTTCCACAGCGCGTGCCGGCGCAGCCACTCGCCCTCGCGGCGCTGGTACGCCTCGTAGGCGGCCTGGCGGCCGGCCCCGCGCGGCACCTCGTGCAGCAGTTCGAGGGCCTCGCGCTTGAGCGCCCAGACGGCGTCCCGGTCGATCAGGCCGTCGTGCACCAGCACCTCGTCGCGCAGCCGGGCGGCGCGGCGGCCGAGCTCCTCCGCCTCGGCGCGCTGGCCGGCCGTCAGGTACCCGTACTCGGGGAGCGCCTCGACGCGCAGGTGCACCGGGTCGGCGAAGCGGCGGGAGGAGGGCCGGTAGGGCGAGGGGTCGGCGGGGGCGGTGGGCAGGGCCTGGTGCAGCGGGTTGATCTGGACGAAGGCGGCGCCGAGGCCGGCGCCCGCCCACTGGGCGAGTTCGGCGAGGTCGCCGAGGTCGCCCATGCCCCAGGAGCGGTCGGAGAGGACGGAGTACAGCTGGGCGAGGAAGCCCCAGCCGCGGCCGGGGAGCGCGGGCAGCCGTTCGGGGGCGACGATCAGCGCGGCCTCGGCCTCGCCCTTGCCCGTCCGGGCCTTCAGGATGTGCCGCCCGAGCGGGAGGTCGGCGGGCAGCCAGTGCGCGTGTCCGCGCGGCAGTTCCCAGACGCCGCCGTCCTCCAGTTCGACGTGCAGCCGGGCGTCGGCGGGCACGTCCAGGGCGGTGCGCCGGCCGGCCCGCACCACGACGCACGGCGGCAGCAACCGGGCCCGCTGGGCGGTGCGGTGACGCTCCAGCGCCTCGTGGACCTGCTCCGGAGTGCCGGCCGCCACCCCCAGGGCCGCCAGCACCGCGACCAGCGTCCGCGCCCCCACGGTCAACCCGCCCGGCCCCGGGTGTCGGGTGTCCACCCCGTACGCCTGCGCCAGTGCCACCAGTTCGGCCGGTGGTGGGGGCGCGTCCTGCGCCGGCACCTTCAGCCCGTCGGCTCCGTCACGGTCGAGATAAGCGGCCACTCGCGGCTCCTGCGATGTCTCGGCAACGCCTGGTCAGGACGACCACAGTCCTACCCGCGTGACGCCCCGACCACCCTGTGCGACACGAGTGGGGAGGCGGAACGGGCGACCGGCACGAGGTGCGCGCGAGGGCTTCACCGAATTCTCCAATCAGGACAAACCCGTCATAGCCGTCGGCGACGTTGACACCGGGTTGGCCAGCTGGTGGGGTTGCGGCGACGTGGTCCAGGCCTGGCGAGGAGGCTCCTGTGCAAGCCCGAGTTTCCGTTGCGGCCGGGCGGCGGCTGCGGCAGCAGTTGGAGCAGGCCCCGGCACTGCGCGAGGTACTCCACCACCCGGCGGCCCTGGCCGCGCGGCGGGCCACGGCCCGGACGTGCCGTCAACTGGCCCCGAAGACCGCGGACCGGCTGATCGCCGACCTCAAGGGCACCGAGCCGCTGCTGGCCTCGGTGCGGGCCGAACGGGCCGGGCGCGCGGCGGGCCGGCCGGGGCGCCGGACCATGCAGATCGCGGCGGGGGTCGCGGCCGCGGCGGTGTTCGGCGGGATGCTCGCCGGGCCGGTGCCGTCGGCGGCGTACGCGGCGGTGCCGGGGCCGGACGTGGTCAGCACCGCGCCGCAGACCCCGCTGGGGAGCATGACGAACCCGCAGGTGTTCCCTCGCCCGCAGGAGCAGACGGTGGCCGGCAAGGCCGTCGCCGTCCCCGACACGGTGGCGCTGGTGACCGCGCCCAAGGCGGACCGCGGCGCCGTCGACGCCGTCCGGGAGGTGCTGGGCGTCGCCGGCGCGACGACCGTGACCTCGCAGGCCGACGCCGGCACGCCGGCCGCCGGATCGCTGGTGGTGTACGTCGGCGGCGCCGCCGAGGACGCCGACGGCGCGGTGGACGGGGTGCTGCACGACCTGGCCGCCGCGGCCGGCACCGCCGTGCCCTCGACCACGGGGATGCCCACCGGCGGCTACGTGCTGTCGGCCGGTCAGCTGCCCGCCCAGGGCGGCGGCACCTACGGCGTGGTCGTGCTCGCCGGCGCCGACGCCACCGGCACCTTCTACGCGGCGCAGAGCCTGCGCCAGCTGCTCGCCGCCGTCCCGGCCGGGCAGGGGCAGGCGGCCGGCGCCGCCGGGCTCGGCCTGCCCGGGATCACGCTGCGGGACTGGCCGACCGGCGCGCCGGTGCGCGGCACCGCGGAAGCCTTCTACGGCAGCCCGTGGACGGCCCAGCAGCGCCTCGACCAGGTCGACTTCCTCGGCCGCTCCAAGCAGAACTTCTACCTCTACGCGCCCGGCGACGACCCGTTCCGGCTCTCCCGCTGGCGCGACCCCTACCCCGCCGCCCGCGCCGACGAGCTGCGCGAACTGGGCTTCCGGGCCCGCCAGAACCACGTCACCCTCGGCTACGCCATCGACCCGGGGCAGTCGCTCTGCTTCAGCTCCGGCAAGGACGTCGACGCGCTGGTCGCCAAGCTGGACGGGCTGCGCAAGCTCGGCTTCACCGCCTTCCAGCTGCAGTTCCTGGACGTCAGCTACGACGAGTGGCACTGCGACGACGACCGCTCCGCCTACGGCACCGGGCCGGCCGCGGCCGCCAAGGCCCAGGCCGCCCTGGTGGCCAAGGTGAACGACCGGCTGATCGCGCGGAACCCGGGGCTGGCCCCGCTGTCCGTGGTGCCCACCGAGTACCACAAGCAGGGCGCCACGCCGTACCGCAAGGCGCTGGCCGCGGCGCTGCCGGGCGGCGTGCAGGTGGCGTGGAGCGGCGTCGGCGTCATCCCGGAGAAGATCACCGGCGCCCAGGCCGCCGAGACCGGCGACCTGTACGGCCACCCGCTGGTCACCATGGACAACTACCCGGTCAACGACGCCAACCCGGACCGGCTCTTCCTCGGCGCCTACACCGGCCGCGAGCCGGAGGTGGCCACCCGCTCCGCGGTGATGCTGACCGGCGCGATGCAGCAGCCCGTCGCCTCCCGGATAGCCCTCGCCACCGCCGGGGACTTCGCCTGGAACCCGACCGGGTACAAGCCGGAGGAGTCCTGGCAGGCCGCGGTGCGCTCGCTGGCCGGGCCGAACGGCACCAGCGCCACGCCCGTCGGGACGGCGCTGTCCGCCGTCACCGCGCTGGCCGGCAACAGCTCCTCCTCGCCGCTGTCCAAGCAGGAGTCCGGCTACCTGACGCCGCTGCTCGACCGGTTCTGGGCCGCCGCCGAGCCCACCTCGGGCGCCGCCCCCGACCTCGCCAAGCTGATAGAGGCCGCCGCGCCGGTGCGGGACGCCTTCACCGCGATGGCCACCGCCCAGCAGACCCTCTCCGGCACCGAGGCCACCGCCCAGCTGGCCGCCGAGGCCGCGCCCTGGCTCGCCCCGCTGCACGACTACGGGCTGGCCGGACAGGCCGCCCTGGACATGCTGCTGGCCCAGCACGGCGGCGACGGGGCCGCCGCCTGGAAGGCCCGGGTCCAGCTCAACCAGCGGCGCGAACTGCTCGCGCAGAGCCCGGCGACGATCGGTGCGGGCGTGCTCGACCCGTTCCTGGACCGGGCCGTCCGGGCCGCCGACAACTGGGCCGGCGTGGTCGGCGGCGGGGTCACCCCCACCAGCACCATGGGCACCGCGCACGACCACCTGCCCGCGCTGATGACCGACGGCGTGGCCGACACCTTCTACTGGAGCTCCGCTCCCCCGCAGCCCGGCGACGCGGTCGGCGTCGACCTCGGCGGCGGCCGCCCGGTCGGCAGCGTCACCGTGCTGATGGGCTCCTGGGGCAGCGGGCAGGACGGCCGGACCGCCGTCGACGACTACATCCGCGACGGCGTGCTGGAGTACTCCACCGGCGAGGGCGGCTGGAAGCAGCTCGCCGTCGTCCGGAACCAGAAGACCGTCAGCGCCCAGCTGCCGGCCGGCGCCGTCGTCCGGGCCGTGCGGCTGCGCGCCACCGCGGCGCAGAAGACCGCCGTCGCCGTCCGCGAGTTCACCGTCACCGCGCCCGAGGACGCGCCCACCAGCGTGACCGGCGGCCCCGCCGCGCTGCCCGGGTCCTCCGCGGCCGCCGTCCTGGACGGCAACCCGGACACCGCGTACCGCGCGGCCAAGGCACCGACCGCGCAGGACGAGCCGCTCACCGTCGAACTGGGCTCGGCCCGGCCGCTCGACCGGCTCACCGTGCTCACCGACCCGAACGTGCACGCCACCGCCACCGTCGCGGTGCGCCGCCAGGACGGCACCTGGGCCGACATCGGCACCGTGCAGCCCGGCTACAACGAGCTGCAGGCCGGCGGGCAGCTCGCCGACGCGTTCCGGCTCACCTGGAAGCCGGGCGGCGACCCGCCGGTCGTCAACCAGGTCATCCCCTGGTACGCCGACGTCCCGGCGGCCCGGCTCAGCCTGACCGACCCGTCCGTGGACGTGGTGACCGGCGCGGCCGCCCCCGCCCAGGCCCGGGCCACCGTCGAGGCCGGCCGGCCCGAGGGCACCAGCGGCGAGCTGCGCACCGAGGTGCCGGCCGCCGCCAAGGGCCTCACCGTGGCCCCCGCGGGCGGGGTCACCGTGCCCCGCGGCGGCCGGGTGGGCGTGCCGCTGCTGGTCAGCGCCGCCCCGGGCACGCCGTCCGGGACGTACCAGGTGCCGGTGCAGTTCGTGGCCGGCACGACCACCGTCAAGCAGGTGCTCCAGGTGCACGTGGTGCCGCCCACCGGCGGTGCCGACCTGGCGCGCGGCGCCAAGGCCACCTCCTCGGGCGACGAGACGGCGGACTTCCCGGTCGCGTCGGTCGTCGACGGCGACCCGAAGACCCGCTGGTCCTCGCCGGCCAAGGACGACGCCTGGGTGCAGCTGGAGCTGCCGCAGGCGACCAGGCTGGGCGCGGCGGTGCTGCACTGGCAGTCCGCGTACGCCTCCTCGTACAAGATCCAGGTCTCGGCGGACGGCAGCACCTGGACGGACGCGGCGACGGTGGACAACGGCAAGGGCGGCGACGAGACCGTGCGGTTCGACGCGCCCGGCGCCCGGTTCGTGCGCATGCAGGGCGTCTCGCGGGCCACCAAGTACGGCTACTCGCTGTGGGGCGTCGAGCTGTACGCCGTCACCACGCCCGGGCAGCCGCAGCCGCCGGTCACACCGCCGGTCCAGCCGGGCGGCACCCCGGCCACCCCCGCGCCGACCCCGACCCCGACGACGACCCCCAGCGCCCCGGCCGCCCCGCCGGCGGCCACCCCGAGCGGTACGACGGCGCCGAAGCCGTAGGGTCGGGCCCCTCCGCCCGGCACCGCGCCCGGCCGCCCGGCCGCCCGCAACGCGGCGGGCCGCCGCGCTCCCCGGTGGGGGGCGCGGCGGCCCATGAGGCGTACCGACGGTGTGACGGGCAAGCCCTTGTGGAACGGGATCAGGCGGAGAGCGGCTCGGGCTGCTCGCCGCGGCGGACCGGGGCGGGGTGGGCGGCGTGCGCCCGGCCGAGCGGGACGGTGTGGCCGGGCTCGGTATGGTCGAGGTGTTCGTACTCGCCCCACTGCGGGGCGCGCAGTTGGTCGGCTCCGCCGTACGGCTCCAGGTAGGGCCGCCAGCGCGGGTCCTTGATGCCCGTGCCGATGATCCGCCAGGCGAGTCCGCTGGGCGGGGCGGGCTGGCGTTTCATCCGCCAGCCGAGTTCGGTGAGGTGGCGGTCGGCCTTGGTGTGGTTGCAGCGGCGGCAGGCCGCCACCACGTTGTCCCACCGGTGCTGGCCGCCCCGGCTGCGCGGGATGACGTGGTCGACGCTGGTGGCGGCGGCCCCGCAGTAGACGCAGCGGCCGTGGTCGCGGGCGAACAGCGCCCGGCGGGTGAGCGGGACGGGCCCGCAGAACGGGACCCGGACGAAACGGGTCAGACGGACGACGGACGGCGCCGGGAGGGCGCTGGTGGCGCTGTGCAGAGTGACTCCCGTGTCCTCCAGGCTGACCGCCTTGTGGTTGAGGACCAGGATGAGTGCGCGGCGCATCGATACGACGCCGAGTGGCTCGTAGGACGCGTTGAGGACCAGGACATGCGGCACGGATGCCTCCTTGGACGCCTGCGGCGCGTGGCTCGCGCCGGGACGAGCGGTTGGATCGCACAACTGGTGTGTGATCTCCCCCAGTGTCGCCTTACGCCTTCGTACGGCGCCACCACTCCTGTGTAACGGACCTGACCGGAACTGCGGGTGTGGTCTCTGTCATAGCCGGTATGCCCGGGGGAGGGTCGGGTTGCACCCGGGTGCCGCCGGGGTGCCCCCGGGAGCCCTCCCGGAGGACGACTCGGCCGGTCGGAGCAGCCCCGGGCCCCGGCGGCCGGGGGAGCGCACCGGGGCGTTGACGGGGCGTCCGGGCCGTCCGGTACGCCCTCCGGCGTGTCGGGGCGGGTGCCCGGTGGCGGCTAGGCTAAGCCGGACGGTCCGCGGGCCGCGTGCCGCGGCGCGGGCCCGCCACGCCCCCTGCAGGAAGGTCCCGCACGTGTTCCGCTCCGGCGCCACCGGCCCCGCCGACGCGTCCTCGACGCTCACCACCCCGACGCCGGCCCCCAGCCCGACCGCGCCGCAGCTGCCGCAGCTGGACCTGAGAATCCCGACCAGCGCGCAGGAGGTCAGCGACACCACCAAGCAGGCCGCCAGCTGGTTCGACACGCACTGGCAGGGCTGGCTGGCCGGCGGGGTGCGGATCGTCTTCATCGTGCTGCTGGCCCTGGTGCTGCGGGCCGTGGTGCGCAAGCTGATCACCCAGTTGATAGCCAGGATGGCGCGCTCCCACGAGCACCAGGAGGAGAGCCGGCTCGGCGGGCTGCTGGCCAACACCGGGGTGGTGAACCCGGAGCGGCGCCAGCAGCGCTCGGAGGCGATCGGCTCGGTGCTGCGCAGCGTGGCCTCGTTCACGATCCTGGGCACGGCCGCGCTGATGGTGCTGTCCGCGCTGGGCGTGAACCTGGCCCCGCTGCTGGCGAGCGCCGGTGTGGCCGGTGTGGCGATCGGTTTCGGCGCGCGCAACCTGGTGACGGACTTCCTCTCCGGGGTCTTCATGATCATGGAGGACCAGTACGGCGTCGGCGACGAGATCGACACCGGGGTGGCCACCGGCACGGTCCTGGAGGTCGGCCTGCGGGTGACCAAGCTGCGCGGCGCGAACGGCGAGATCTGGTACATCCGCAACGGCGAGGTCAAGCGGATCGCCAACATGAGCCAGGGCTGGTCGACGGCCTCGGTGGACGTCCAGGTCGGGTACAAGGAGGACCTGCTGCGGGTCGAGGACCTGATCCGGGAGGCCGCCGAGTCGCTGTCCAAGGAGGCTCCGTACGACGAGCTGATCTGGGCGCCGGTGTCGATCCTCGGCCTGGAGTCGGTCGCGGCGGACTCGGTGATGGTCCGGATCGAGGCCCGCACGGCGCCGGGCAAGTCGTCGGTGGTCTCCCGGGCGCTGCGCCAGCGCCTCAAGACCGCCTTCGACCAGGCCGGGATCAAGGTCAAGGAGGAGACCCCGACGGCGGCCGCAGCGACCGCAGCGGCCGCCGCCGCGGCGCCCCCGGCCACCGGCGTGGTGATCGCGCCGGCCTCCGAGCCGGCCCCGCCGTCGGCGCTCAGCGATCCGAACTCGGCCCGGTTCAAGGCGGCCGAGGCGATACCGATGCCGAAGTCCGGCGACTAGCGGCACGCCCCCGGCCTCCGACGGCCGGACCGGAGCCCCGAGCCCCGTTCCACCGCAAGCGTTCCCCGGCGGTGGGGCGGGGCTCCGTGCTGTCCGGTAACGCTTCGGCATCCTCCGGTCCGCGGGCCATTGACACCCCGCTGACGGGAACCGTACGGTCCTTCCCAAGCGACTGGAAAGTTTCCTAACAGTTCGCGCGAAGCCCCCGCGGGAGCCACCCGGGAGCGCGCCCGACCAGCCGGAAGAGGAGGATTCGCGGGTGACCAAGACCACGGCCAAGGCCCCCCTCGCCGGCACCCCCAGCCTGCTGCGCGCCATCAACGACCGCGCCGCCCTCGAACTGCTGCTGGCGAACGGCCCGCTCTCCCGCACCCAGATCGGCACCCTGACCGGCCTCTCCAAGCCCACCGCCTCCCAGCTGCTGGCCCGGCTGGAGGCCGCCGGGCTGGTCCTGCCGGTCGGCACCACCGCCGGCGGCCCCGGCCCCAACGCGCAGCTGTACCAGGTGAACCCGGCCGCCGCGCACGTCGCCGGCGTCGACGTCACCAACAGCGGGATCCGGGTCGCCGTCGCCGACATCACCGGCACCACGCTCGCCGAGCACACCGTGCCCACCAAGGGCGTGCCCGCCGCCGAGACCGTCGCCACCGTGGCCGCCGCCGTCGCCGCCGCCGTCCGGGCCGCCGGGCTCCCCGAGGACTGCCTGCGCACCGCCGCGATCGGCGTCGGCGGCGCCCCCGACCCCGTCACCGGCAAGCTGCGCTACGCCTCCCACCTGCCCGGCTGGCACTCGCCGCACCTGGTCGAGGAGCTCTCCGCGGCGATCGGCGCGCCGGTGTCGATCGAGAACGACGTGAACCTCGCCGCCGTCGCCGAACAGGCCTCCGGCGCGGCCCGGGGCTCCGAGGACTTCGTCCTGCTCTGGGCCGGCGCGGGCACCGGCGCCGCGATCGTCATCGCCGGCCGGCTGCACCGCGGATTCACCGGCGGCGCCGGGGAGGTCGGCTACATGCCGGTGCCCGGCTCACCGGTCGAGTGGGACGCGCGCCGCCGCAAGTTCGGCGGGTTCCAGGCCCTGGTCGGCGCACCCGCCGTCCGCGCCCTCGCCCGCGAGCACGGACTCGGCGCACCCACCGCCGAGGAGTCGATCGCCAAGGCCCTGGAGACCCCGGGCGCCGGAGACGCGTTCCTCACCGAGCTGGCCGGCCGGCTCGCCGTCGGGCTGACCGTCATCGTCGCCGTCGTCGACCCCCAGCTGGTGGTCCTCTCCGGCGCGGTGCCCAGCGCGGGCGGGGAACGCCTGCGCGCGCTCGTCGAGGACGAGCTCGCCCGGCTCTCCATCGCCCGGCCCGAAGTCCGCAGCAGCGCCCTGCCCGACTCGCCCGTCCTGCTCGGCGCGCTGCAACGCGCTCTGGCCGACGCCCGCGAGGCGGTCTTCACCACCCACTGACACCACCCACCGACGCCGCCCCCGGACGCCCACCCACCGACGCCTGCGCACCCGTTGCCCCCCGAACGCCCCCCTGCACCCACCTCTCCCCAACCCCCGAACGCGGGACCAGAGGCAATGACGCCTGCCCGCGCACCCCCAGGAGGACCTCGAAGTGCACCCCACCACCTCCCGCAGAGGCCGCCGCACGCTCGCCGCCGTCACCGGCGGTGCCGTCCTGGCCCTGCTCGCCACCGCCTGCACCGGCAGCAACGACGCGGGCGGCAACGACGACTCGGCCAGCGGCAAGGACGTCACCATCACCTTCTGGCACGGCTGGAGCCAGGACAACGAGGTGAAGGCGATCAACGACAACATCGCCGCCTTCGAGAAGGCCCACCCCAACATCCACGTCAAGGCCGTCGGCAACATCGCCGACGACAAGGTCAACCAGGCCCTGCGGGCCGGCGGCGACGACGCGCCCGACGTGGTCTCCTCCTTCACCACCAACAACGTCGGCATGTTCTGTTCGACCAAGGCCTTCGCCGACCTCAAGCCCCTCCTGGCCAAGAGCGGCATCGACGCCGCCAAGACCTTCCCGGCCGCGATGCTCGACTACACGCAGTTCCAGGGCAACCAGTGCTCCCTGCCGCTGCTCGGCGACGCCTTCGGCCTCTACTACAACAAGAAGGCCTTCGCCGCCGCCGGCATCACCGCCCCGCCGAAGACCTTCAGCGAGTTCGCCGACGCGGCCGCCAAGCTGACCGTCGCCGACGGCGACGGCTACAAGCAGCTCGGGTTCATGCCGCTCTACCACGGCTACGAGTCCACCACCGAGCACTTCCTCGGCCAGTACGGCCCGACGTACTTCGACGCCGCGGGCAAGTCCACCATCGCCTCCGACCCCAAGGTCGGCGCGATGCTCACCTGGCAGAAGGGCCTGGTCGACAAGCTCGGCGGCTACGACAAGCTGGAGAAGTACCGCTCCGCCTTCGGCGAGGAGTTCAGCGCCAAGAACCCCTTCCACACCGGCCAGGTCGCGATGGCCATCGACGGCGAGTGGCGCACCGCCTCGCTCGCCGAGAACAAGCCCGACTTCGACTGGGCCACCGCGCCGTTCCCCGTCCCGGACGACCAGGCCGCCACCTACGGCCGCGGCTACCAGACCGGCACCATCATCGGCATCGCCAGCGGCAGCAAGAAGCAGGCCGCCGCCTGGGAGCTGGTCAAGTACCTGACCACCGACACCGACGCGGTCGTCAACTTCGCCAACGCCATCCACAACGTGCCGAGCACCTTCGACGCGCTCAACTCGCCGAAGCTGATCAGCGACCCGAACTTCAAGACCTTCCTGGACATCGCCAAGAACCCCGGCTCGGGCACCACCCCGGCGAGCGTCAACGGCGGCGGCTACATCGTCTCCCTGCAGAACCTCGGGTACGCCCACGAGTCCGGCAAGCAGGCCGACCTCCAGGCCGGCCTGGCCGCCACCGCCAAGGAGATCGACTCGGCCATCGCCCAGGCCAAGTAGCAGCACCGCCCACGGAGCTCCCATGTCACTCGCGCTCGGCACCCGCAAGGGCACCGGCCCCACCGACCCGGCGGCGCCCTCCACGCAGCACCTGCTGCGCCGGAAGCGCCGCCGGGAGGCGGCCCGCACCCTCGCCTTCCTCTCCCCCTGGCTGATCGGCTTCGCGGTCTTCTTCCTCTACCCGCTGATCTCCACCGTCTACTTCTCCTTCACCAAGTACAACGGCTTCGGCGCCCCCACCCCGAACGGCCTGCAGAACTGGGACTACGTCTTCAACGACCTCCCGGCGTTCTGGCAGGGCCTGCGCAACACCCTGTGGCTGGTCGTCGTCATGGTGGGCCTGCGGGTCGCCTTCGGCCTCGGCATCGGACTGCTGATCACCAAGGTCAAGACCGGTGTCGGCTTCTTCCGCACCGCCTTCTACCTGCCCTACCTGGCACCGCCGGTGGCCGCCACCGTCGCCTTCGCCTTCCTGCTCAACCCCGGCACCGGCCCGGTCAACCACTTCCTCGGGGAGCTGGGGCTGCCGCAGCCCGGGTGGTTCGCCGACCCGAACTGGTCCAAGCCCGCGCTCACCATGCTCGCCATGTGGGGCATCGGCGACCTGATGGTCATCTTCATGGCCTCCCTGCTCGACGTCCCCAGGGAGCAGTACGAGGCGGCCGAACTGGACGGTGCCGGCCCCGTCCAGCGGTTCCGGTACGTCACGCTGCCGAACATCTCCCCGATCATCATGTTCGCGGTGGTCACCGGCGTCATCCAGACCATGCAGTACTACACCCAGGCGATCGTCGCCGGGAAGGTCGCCGGCGGCATCGCGGGCAACTCGGGCCAGCAGTTCGAACCCGGGTTCCCGCAGGGCTCCACCTGGACCCTGCCGCAGATGGTCTACAACCTCGGCTTCCAGCGCTTCAACTACGGCGCGGCGTGCGTCGTCGCCCTGGTGCTGTTCGCCATCTCGATGGCCGTCACCTCGGTCCTGCTCCGCCGCAACTCCGGCTTCATGGCGAGCGATGACTAGGGATCGTCAGACAAGCCCCAGCGCTCGCCGGCAGCAATCGACGGACCCGGCGGACCAGTGAGGACCCGATCATGACTCTCAGCTCCACGCTCACCCAGGCGCCCTCCCCGGCCGGCACCCCCCGCGCCCCCGGCACGGCCGCCGCCCGGGCCGCCCGGCGCCGTGCCCTGCTCAACTGGGTCGCCGTGCACTCCCTGGCCATCGCCGCCGCCCTGTTCTTCCTGCTGCCGTTCGTCTTCGCCTTCCTCACCTCGGTGATGACCGACCAGCAGGCGCTCACCACCGACTACTGGCCCACCTCCTGGGAGTGGGGCAACTACGGCAAGGTCTGGGAGACGCCCGGCTTCCTCACCTGGTGGCGCAACACCCTGCTCTACGCCGGCCTCGGCACCCTGCTGACCGTCGTCTCCAGCCTGCCGGTCGCCTACGCGCTCGCCAAGTTCCGCTTCCGCGGCCGCAACCTCGCCCTGATGGCCGTCATCGCCATGATGATGCTCCCGCCGCAGGTCACCGTCATACCGATGTACCTGTTCTGGGCCAAGCAGCTCGGCCTCGGCGGCTCGCTCTGGCCGCTGATCATCCCGATGGCCTTCGGCGACGCCTTCTCGATCTTCCTGCTGCGCCAGTTCCTGCTGACCATCCCCAAGGAGTACATCGAGGCCGCCCGGATCGACGGCTGCGGCGACCTGCGCACCCTGCTCAGGGTCGTCCTGCCGATGGCCAGACCGGCCATCGCCGCCGTCGCGCTGTTCCAGTTCTTCTACTGCTGGAACGACTACTTCGGCCCGCAGATCTACGCCAGCAACAACCACGACGCCTGGACCCTCTCCTACGGCCTGGAGTCCTTCAAGGGCGCCCACCACACCAACTGGAACCTCACCATGGCCGCCACCCTGCTGGTGATGGCGCCGGTGATCGTCCTCTTCTTCTTCGCACAGAAGGCCTTCATCGAAGGCGTGACACTGACAGGGGTCAAGGGCTGATGTCCGCACGCAAGTCCGCGCTCAAGCTGGCCATCGTCGGCGGCGGTTCGACGTACACCCCGGAGCTGATCGACGGCTTCGCCCGGCTGCGCGACACCCTCCCGATCGGCGAACTCGTCCTGATCGACCCGGCCGCCGAACGGCTGGAGCTCATCGGCGGCCTCGCCCGGCGGATCTTCGCCAAGGAGGGCCACCGGGCCACCGTCACCACCACCACCGACGTCGGGACGGGCGTCGCCGACGCCGACGCGGTGCTGCTGCAGCTGCGCGTCGGCGGCCAGGCCGCCCGCGACCGGGACGAGACCTGGCCGCTGGAGTGCGGCTGCGTCGGGCAGGAGACCACCGGCGCGGGCGGGCTCGCCAAGGCCCTGCGCACCGTCCCGGTCGTCCTGGACATCGCCGAGGAGGTCCGCCGGACCAACCCGGACGCCTGGATCGTCGACTTCACCAACCCCGTCGGCATCGTCACCCGCGCCCTGCAGGGCGCAGGCCACAAGGCCGTCGGCCTGTGCAACGTCGCCATCGGCTTCCAGCGCAAGTTCGCGGCGCACCTGGGCGTCGCCCCGGAGCTGATCCGGCTGGACCACGTCGGGCTCAACCACCTGACCTGGGAGCGCGGGGTCACCCTGCTCGACGCGCCGGGCGCGGCCGGCGGGCGCGAGGTGCTGCCCGAACTGCTCCGCGGCTTCGGCAAGGAGATCGCCGCGGACCTCCACCTGCCGCAGCCCCTGGTGGAACGCCTCGGCGTCGTCCCCTCGTACTACCTGCGGTACTTCTACCAGCACGACGCGGTCGTCGAGGAACTGCGGGCCCAGGGCTCGCGGGCCGCCCAGGTCGCCGAGATCGAGCGCCGGCTGCTGGAGATGTACGCCGACCCGGCCCTCGACACCAAGCCCGAGCTGCTCGGCCAGCGCGGCGGCGCCTTCTACTCCGAGGCCGCCGTGCAGCTCATCGCCGCCCTGCTGGGCACCGACGGCGGGACGTCCGTCCAGGTCGTCAACACCCGCAACGACGGCGTGCTGCCGTTCCTGCCCGACGACGCCGTCGTCGAGGTGCCCGCCGAGGTCGGCCCCGACGGCGTCCGCCCGCTGCCCCAGCGCCCGCTCGAACCGCTCTACGCCGGCCTCGTCGCCGCCGTCACCGCCTACGAGCACCTCGCCCTCGACGCCGCCCTGCACGGCGGCCGCGACCGGGTCTTCGACGCCCTGCTCGCCCACCCGCTGGTCGGCCAGATCGAACTCGCCGACCGGCTCACCGATCGGCTGCTCGCCCACAACCGCGAGCACCTCGCCTGGGCCTGACGCCCCGGAGACGGCCCGGCCCGCGAGACGAGGGTGTCGCGGGCCGGGCGGTGCGAGGAGACCGACCACCCCGGCCGGTACACGGCCGGGCACCCCCGGCCGACGACCACGGCCGGGCCACGTACGAGCCGCGGGGACCTGATGACCCACCAGCCCGAACCACTCCTGCCCGGCGTCCTCGCCATCGACGCCGGCAACTCGAAGACCGACGTCGCCCTGATCGGGCTCGACGGCACCGTCCGCGGCACCGCCCGCGGCGGCGGCTTCGCACCCCAGCGGATCGGCGGCGCCGCAGCCGTCGCGGGCCTCGCCCCGCTCGTGCGGGAGGCCGCCGCCGCGGCCGGCCACCCGTCCTGGAACGGCGTCCTCACCAGCCACGTCAGCGCCTGCCTCGCCAACGCCGACCTGCCGGTCGAGGAGGAGGGCCTGCGCAGGGCGCTGGAGGCCCACCCCTGGGGCGCCAGCAACACCGTCGTCAACGACACCTTCGGCCTGCTGCGGGCCGGCACCGACGGCCCGCGCGGCGTCGCCGTGGTCTGCGGCGCAGGCATCAACTGCGTCGGCCTGCTGCCCGACGGCCGCACCGCCCGCTTCCCCGCCCTCGGCGAGCTCACCGGCGACTGGGGCGGCGGCTCCGGCCTCGCCGCCACCAGCATGTGGCACGCCGTGCGCGCCGAGGACGGGCGCGGCGGGCCCACCGCGCTCGCCCCCGCCATCGCCGCGCACTTCGGGCTGCCCAGTGCCGGCGCCGTGGCCGAGGCCGTCCACCTCGGCCAGCTGCCGCCCGACCGGCTGCACGAGATCGTCCGGGTGCTGTTCGAGGTCGCCCGGGACGGGGACGCCGTCGCGCTGGAGCTGATCGACCGGCAGGCCGACGAGATCGTCCGGCTGGCCGTGGTGGCGCTCGGGCGGCTCGACCTGCTCGACAGCCCGGCCCCGGTGGTCCTCGGCGGCGGAGTGCTCGCCTCCCGGCAGCCGCTGCTGCTGGACAACCTGACGGCCCGGCTGGCGCGGGCGGCCCCGCTGGCCCGTCCGCGGGTCGTCGTCGCACCGCCGGTGCTGGGCGCCGCGCTGCTGGGGCTCGACCACCTCGGGGCCGGGGCCGGGGCGCAGGCCCGGGTGCGCGAGGCGTACGAGGTGCCGCGGCCGGTGGCCGAGCCGGTGCGCTGAGGCCGGCCGCGGGCCGGCCCGGGGCGGTGGCCGCGTCCCCGCCTCCTGAGGCGCCCGTCTCCCGAGACCCCGCCCCCGAGACCCCCACCCCCTGAGACCCCCGCCCCCGCCGGATCCGCACGTCCGGCGGGGGCGGGAACCACGCCCCGTGCACCGGGCGTGAGACCTGGGTGACGACGTCCGCCCGCCGCTCGGAGACACTAGTGCCATGGCCGTGCACCGAACCCTCCTCGCCGCCCTGTTGACCTGTTCCGCCGCAGCCGCGACCCTCTCCGCCTGCACCCCCGCCGACTCGGCGCCCACCGTGGCCGCCGCCTCGGCCGCCGCCGTCGCGGACGGCGCGTACGACGACGAGGACGACCAGGACGGGGACCTCGGCGGCCCCGAGCCCACCATGGACACCTCCCCCGCGCCGGTCGTCGAGTGCGCCACCCCGACCCCGACCGAACGCCCGGGCCACACCGTCCTGGTGGTCGTCGCCGTGGAGGGCACGGAGGTCGTCGCCCAGCCCGCGCGCTACCTCTGCGACGAGGCCCGCTACGAGGCCTCCGGCGAACCGGCCCGCTACGGCTTCGCGTCGGCGGGGGTCGAGGCCAGCCTGGTGGACCGGCCGAACGTCGACCCGACGAAGCCGGTGCGGCTGGAGGAGGTGCTCGGCCACCTGGAGGAGTGCCTGGGCGAGCGGGACCCGGGGAGCACCGAGGGCTGCTACGGGAACGCGTACGACGTGGTGCTGGACTCGCACGGCCGGATCATGCGGATCGGGGAGATCGCGGAGCAACCGTGACGGGGCGGCGTGCGGTCTCGGTACGGCAGCGGCGCGCGGTCTGCGTCGCGGTCTGCGTCGCGGTCCTGGTGCGGCAGCCCTGACGGGGCGGTGTGAAGCCGCCACGGCGGCTCGGCGAGCGGTCGGCGTGACGGGCGGAGCGGGGTGGTCGCCGGCGGGCCGGTCCGCCGCCCCGTCCAACTGGTAGACACACCTGCCGGATCGCCCGTCCCTCTGATGAGCTGCGACGCATGGGAGACGACCCGGACGGCCGGCAGCGGAGGATCGTGCTCGCCGTCGGCATGGTCGCGATGATCTCCGGCTGCGCGTTCCAGTTCGGCCTGCCCTACCTGATCCCCGCCCTGCGCGACGAGGGCCTCTCCCTGTCGCAGGCCGGGCTGCTGGCCGCCTGCCCGACCGCCGGGCTGGTCCTGACGCTCACCGCCTGGGGCGCGGCCGCGGACCGGTGGGGCGAGCGGTGGGTCCTGGCCTCCGGCCTCGGCCTCGGCGGGCTGGTGCTGCTGGCCGCGACGACGGTGCACGGGACGGTCGCCCTCGGCGCGTGCTTCCTGCTGGCGGGCGCGGCCGGGGCCTCCGCCCACGCGTCGAGCGGGCGACTGATCCTCGGCTGGTTCCCGGCCCGGCAGCGCGGCCTCGCGATGGGCCTGCGGCAGACCTCGCTACCGCTGGGCGTCGCGCTGGCCGCCCTGCTGCTGCCGCCGCTGGCCGCGCACGGACGGGCCACGGCGCTCGCGGTCCTCGGGGCGCTGAGCACAGCCTCGGCGCTGCTGGTCGCGGCGGTGGTCCGCGATCCCGCGCGGCCCGGACCGGGCGCCGGCGGCCGGGCGGCCAATCCGTACCGCACCCCGGTCCTGTGGAGGCTGCACGGGGCGGCCACGCTGCTGGTGGTGCCTCAGTTCACCGTGTCGGTCTTCGCCCTGGTCTTCCTGGTCGACGAACGCGGCTGGTCGCCGTCGACGGCCGGTCCGCTGCTGGCCGGCGTGCAGGTGGCCGGGGCGGGCGCACGGCTCGCGGCCGGGCGGTGGTCCGACCTGGCCGGCAGCCGCACCGGCCCGATGCGGCGGCTGGCGCTCACCGCGGCGGCCGTCCTGGCCGCACTCGCCACCGGGGCGCTCGCGCACTCGGCGGCCGCCACGGCGGCGCTGATGGCCGCCGGGGTGCTGACGGTCTCGACCAACGGCCTGTCCTTCACCGCCGTCGCCGAGTACGCGGGCGGCGCCTGGGCGGGCCGGGCGCTCGGGGTGCACACCACCGTGCAGAACGCCGTCGCGGCCGGGGTGGCGCCGACGGCCGGCGCGCTGATCGGGGCCGCGGGGTACGGCTGGGCGTACGGGCTGGCGGCGGTGTTCCCGCTGCTCGCGGTGGCGGTGCTGCCCGGGGCCGGCGGGCGGGGCGGCGAGGCCAGGCCGAGCGGGCCGGACTGCTGACGATCGGGTGGCCGGACGTCAGCCGTCAGACGTCCGCCGTACGCCGTACGCCGTCAGCCGAGGCCGATGCGGTCGGCGAGCGCGGCGGGTGCCGGGTACGGCCGCTCGGGCGGCAGGAGGCGCTGGGCCCTCGCCGACTGCCCGGTGCGGACCAGCGCGGCGATCCGGTGCACCCGCGGCGTGAGGTCGGTGATGCCGGTGACCCACTCCTCGGCGAAGGTGCGGATCAGCGAGCGGCCGACGCCCACCTGGATGCTGTAGTGGTTGAGAGCGGCCCCGCGCAGCGTCCGCTCCGGATCCCACTGCACGTGCACCTCGGCGCGCCCGAGTCCGGCCGGGTCCGCGGTGGTCGGCACCGCCCGGGCGAGCGCCTCCTCCCAGCCCTCGCGGGTGATCCGGACGGCCAGCACCCGGGTCTGGCCCGGCTTCTGCGCCCAGTTGCTGCGGTGCATCAGCCAGCGGAACGACGGCTTGATCCAGGTCATCCGCCCGAAGGAGAACGGCGGTACGAAGCGCCCGGCAGCCAGCGCCGGTTCGGCGACGGCGGGCGCGTACGCCTGGTACAGCACGATCGTCCGGTCGTCGAAGTCGGCGCGGATCTCGCGCAGCGCGGTCATCGGTTCCTGTCCCCCTCGCCCCCGTGCGGGTGGATCGCAGGCTGCCAGCGGGGCGGGCGCCGCCGCAACGGGATTTGCCGCCGGGGCGCCGGGGCCGGCGTCGGGGGTCCCTTCGCAGCGGCGGGGTCCGGGCCGCGGACGGGGGCGCAGGCCGGGCAAGGAAGGGCCCGGACGTACGCCGGGGCAGGGCCAGGGTCGGGCGCAGGCCCGGGACGGGGGCAGCGCCGTGCGGCGTCCCCGGCCCCGGGCCGGCGTCGTCAGACGGTCACGACGGCCGCCTTGGCCCGGAAGGCGGCGAGGGTGGCGGTGGGCACGCCGCAGGCGGGGAGGAAGGCTTCGGCGCCCCCGTGACGGGTGCGGACGCGGTCGAGGAAGACGGCCATCGCCTCGGCCGGGGCCTCCAGCAGCGGTGCGGGGATGGCGAGTTCACGGCCGGCCGAGTCGGTGACGCGGGCCTTCCGGTCGTTGAGCGCGGTGCGGTGGCGTTCGGCGAGGCCGGCGAAGATCTGCGGGAGGGCGTCGGCGGTGCGGGCGTAGTCGGCCACGATCCGCTCGGCGGGCACGCCGAGGAGGTCCAGCAGCAGGGCGGTCAGCAGGCCGGTGCGGTCCTTGCCGGCGGCGCAGTGGAGCAGGACGGCGCCCGGGCGGGCGGCGGCCTCGACGGCGGCGGCGACGGCCCCGGGGGCGGACTCGGCGAGGAGCACGTACCAGTCGCCGAGGTCGGCGGCGGTGGCCATGGTGCGCATCCGCTCGGTGAGGCCGTCGGTGGCGGGGTTCACCGGGGCGGCGACGACGGCTATCCCGGCGGCCTCGGCGGCGGCCCAGTCGGCGGGGTCGGTCTCGCGGGTGTCGCGCAGGTCGACGACGGTGCGGATGTCGCAGCCGCGCAGCTGGGCGACGGTGGCCTCGTCGGCGGCCGGGAAGGGCTGCGCGGAGCGGAACAGCACCCCGGGGCGGATCCGCCGGCCGTCGGGGTCGCTGAGGACGGCGGGGTCGCGGAAGTTGACCAGGGACATGCGCGGGCCTTTCGGGTGGAGCCGGACGAGGGAAGAGCAGGACATCTAGACGTCTAGATGTCTAGCCCCTCCCCGGGGTGCCGGGCAAGCCGACGCGGACCGCGACACCCCTCCATCCCACTCCCGCGCACGAGTCCCGTCGAACGGAGGGAGGCTTCGTAGGATCGGGCGTATGGCGACGAACCCTCCCGATACCCCGCTCTACCGCCGGCTGGCCCGGCGCCTCCAGGAGCGGATCGACGCCGGCACCTACCCGGCCGGCGCCCGGCTGCCGAGCGAGCCCGAGCTGAGCACCGAGTTCGGGGTGAACCGGCTGACCGTCCGGCAGGCGGTCGCGGAGCTGGAGCGCGCCGCCGTGGTGGAGATCCGGCGGGGCGTGGGCACCTTCGTCCGCCCGCCCGCCGTCCGCGTGTCGATCGCGGTCGACCCGCGCAGCCAGCGGTTCGACCTGGGCAGCGTGCACACCGCGCTGCCCGACGCGCCGGGCGGCGACGGCGAGTTCGTGCTGGGCGCCCCGCCGGTGGCCGGCTCGGCGGAGGACGAGGAGGCGGCCCGGCAGCTGGGGCGCGGCACGGCCGAACTGTCCCGGGTGGACACCGTCATCCGCCTCGGCGGGCGGCCCCGCGCCGCGTGCAGCTACTGGGTGCCGTTCGGCCCGCTCCCGGCCGACCTGGTGCGCCCCGGACGGCCCGGGAACCTCGTGCTGGACCTCGCCCGGGCCGCCGGGGTGAAGCTGGAGTACGACTGGCGGGCCTTCGGGGCGGTCGGCGCGGACCTCACCGACGCCGAGCTGCTGGGCGTCCCGCCGGGCACCGCCCTGCTGGTCCGCGAGGGCGTCAGCTGCACCCCGGACGGCGCGCCGGCGCTCTACGTACGGCGGCGGATCGACGGCAGCAGCGCCCGTTTCGTGCTGCACTTCCGCGAGCCCTGACGGAGGCGGTGGCGGGAGCGGTGAGGCGGGGCCCCGAGCGGGGGTCGGGGCGGCGGGGTCCGCGGGAACGGCGGGTTCGGGGTGGCGGGGTCCGCGGGAGCGACGGGGTCGGGACCGGCGGCGCGTCCGCTCTCCGGCACGTCCGTCGGCCCTGGCCGCGGCTCCGGCGGCAGCAGACCGGGAGCCCACCCCGCAACGGTTCGGGCCGTATGGATCCTGCTAGGGTTCCGCGCCGGATCATGCCGGATCATCAGGTGTCACGGGGGGCGAAGCACGGCGATGTCCGAAGGGATGGCGCACGACGTACCGGCCGAACTGGCCGAGGTGTACCTCACACTGCTGGCCGACGTCTCCCGCACCGGGAGACTGCTGCGCCGCGACGAGTTGGACCGCCTGCGCGCACTGGGCGAGCACAGCGCCGAGGCCGGGTACGGGCTGCGCGAGCTGGTCTCGCACTGCCTGTCGGCCACCCGGCGGGCCTGGCAGACGCTGCCGGGCATCACCGCCGCGAGCGCCGTCGGCGAGCTGCGGCGGATGGGCGACGCCGTGCTGACCGCCGCCGACGCCGCGCTCGCCGCACTCGGCGAGGGGCACGAGCGCGCGCAGCGCATGGCGGTCCGCCAGGAGGAGGCGGCCCGGCGGGAGTTCATCGACGACCTGCTGTACGGCCGGGCGGACCTCGGCCTGCTGGCCGAGCGCGCGGAGCGGTTCGGGTTGCGGCTCGCAGGCGCCTACACGGTGGCCGTCGCGGTGGGCGACCAGCCGTTCGCCGACGTCCACCCGCTCGTCAACCGGGTGGAACGGGAACTGGTGGGGCGGTTCGGCGAACGGGACGTCCTGCTGGCCAGCAAGGACGGCCGGCTGGTGTGCATCGCCCCGGACTCCGAGCGGGCCGTGCTGGAGGCGTTCGCGGACCTGACGCTGCGCCCCGGCCCCGGCTACCGCCCGGTGCTGCGGGTGGCGACCGGGCGCCGGCACTCGGGGGCGAGCGGGGTCCTGCGCAGCTACGAGGAGGCCCTGGACGCACTGGACTACGCGAGCCGGCTGGACCTCCCGGCACGCCAACTGAAGGCCGAGGAACTGCTGGTGTTCCCAGTGCTGATGCGCGACCGGGCCGCGATGGCCGACCTGGTGCGCAGCGTGCTGGGCCCGCTGAGCGAGGCACGGGGCGGCGCCCGTCCGCTGCTGGAGACCATCGCGGTGCAGGCGGAGGCGGCGTACGTGAACGCGGAGGCGGCCCGCCGGCTGGGACTGAGCGTGCGCACGCTCGGCTACCGGCTGGAGCGGATCAAGGCGCTCACCGGGTACGACCCGTCGGACGCGCTGCAGCGCTTCACCCTGGAGACGGCGGCGATGGGGGCCCGGCTGCTCAACTGGCCGGAGGAGCCGCTGTAGCGGGGGCGGCACGGCGGGAACGCGGGGCCGGCGGGCCTCGGGGGCGTCCGCGGCGCGGGGCGGCGGGACCGGGTCGCTGTCGCGGTTCTGCAGCCGTCCTGTTGCCGGGCCGTTCCGGTGGCGGGCGGAACGCTCGTTCCAGGGTGTCAACAGGCCGTAAAGATTGCCGGGTCCTGGCAATGTGCGGACGGCCCGTCCGCTGTCACGATCTCCGTGGCGCCGAGGTGCGGCGCCGTCGGAGAGGTGGGGGGCGTGGCCGGGACGGGGGACTTCTTCGCGGCCGCGCTGGCCTTCCCGACGGCGCTGTTCAGCTTCGCGCTGGTGGTGGTCGTCGGCTACTGGCTGCTGATGCTGCTCGGCGGGCTGGGCTTCCACGCCCCGCACGCGGGGCACGGCAGCGGACACCTCGACGCCGGACACCACCTGGGGGCCGGTCACCACCTCGGGGCCGGTCATGGCGGGCACCTCGGGGCCGGTCATGGCGGGCACGGTGGCGGGGGGCACGCGGCCCACGGGGGGAACGGGGGGCATGCCGCGCCCGGGGGGAGCGCGGCGCACGGGGGGAACGGGGGCTCCGGCGAGCGGGGCGGACACGACGGGGAGGGACGCGGCGCCCATCACCACGGGGGTGTGCTGGGCGCGCTGGGCCTCGGCGGGGTGCCGGTGACGGTGGCGGTCTCGCTGCTGGTCGCGCTCGCCTGGTTCGTCAGCCTCGCCGGCACCGTCCTCACCTCGGGGGCGCCGGCCCGCGGCGGCGTGTTCGCCGTGGCGCTGGTCGCCTCGTGGGCGGGCACGCGGCTGCTCGTCCGGCCGCTGTCCCGGCTGTTCCCCGAGGACCGCCCGGTGACCCGGGGGGACTTCGTCGGCCGCGTCTGCGTGGTCCGGACCGGCCGGGTGACGACCGGCTTCGGACAGGCCGAGGTGACCGCCTGGGACGGCTCCACCGCGACCGTCCAGGTCCGGACGCTCGGCGACGAGCCCGGGCTGACGGCCGGCCGCACCGCGCTGATCTTCGACTACGACACCGACGGCGAGCACTTCCTGGTGGCGCCGTTCGACCCGGACCTCCCCGACGGGTAGAGCTCACGGGCTCACGGCCTGCGCGGCCCCCGGGCTCCCGGCCTGCGCGGGCGGGCAGGAGGGCCGGTGCACCGCCCCCCGGCCCGGCCGCCCCCGGACCGCCCGTGCCCCCGTGCCGTTCCGGCCGGCGCCTCCCACCACCCGCACCGCCCGACCACACCGCCCCACCGACCACCTCTCACCTTCGCACCATCTCGTCAAAGGACTCCGTGATGGACACCATCGCCGTGGGTTTCGGCGTTCTCGTCGCCGTCGTCCTGCTCATCGTGCTCGCCCTGCTGCTGTTCGTGGGCCGCCTGTTCCAGAAGGTCGAGCAGGGCAAGGCACTGATCGTCTCCCGGACGAAGAAGGTGGACGTCACGTTCACCGGCGCGATCGTCCTGCCGATCCTGCACAAGGCCGAACTGATGGACATCACCGCCAAGACGGTCGAGATCCACCGGGCCGGCCGGGACGGGCTGATCTGCCGGGACAACATCCGGGCCGACATCCGGATCTCGTTCTTCGTGCGCGTCAACAAGACCGTCGAGGACGTCGTCAAGGTCGCGCAGTCGATCGGCACCGTCCGGGCGAGCGACCCGGCCGCCATCCAGGACTTCTTCGCCGCCAAGTTCGCCGAGGCCCTGAAGACCGTCGGCAAGCAACTGGACTTCACCGACCTCTACACCCACCGGCACGAGTTCCGGGACCAGATCATCGCGGTCATCGGCACCGACCTCAACGGCTACACCCTCGAGGACGCGGCCATCGACCACCTCGAGCAGACCCCGATGAGCCAGCTGGACGCCGACAACATCCTGGACGCCCAGGGCATCCGCAAGATCACCGAGCTGACCGCGATCGAGCACGTGCGCACCAACGAGTACCAGCGCACCGAGGAGAAGGAGATCACCCGGCAGAACGTGGACGCCCGGGAGACCGTCCTGGAACTCGAACGCCGCCAGGCCGACGCCGAGATCCGCCAGCGCCGCGAGATCGAGACGCTGCGGGCCAAGGAGGACGCGGTGATCGCCCGGGTGCAGGAGGAGGAGCGGCTGAACGCCCAGACCGCGTTCCTGCGCACCGAGGAGCTGCTCGGCGTGCAGCGGGAGAACCAGGCCCGCGAGGTCGCGGTGGCGCAGAAGAACCGCGAGCGGGTGATCGCCGTGGAGAACGAGCGGATCGAGAAGGACCGCCTGCTGGAGGTCATCGGCCGCGACCGGGAGACCGAACTCGCCTCGATGGCCAAGCAGAAGGAGGTCGAGTCCCGCCGGCGGGAGGTCGCCGACGTGGTCCGCGAGCGGGTCGCGGTGGAGCGGACCGTCGCCGAGCAGGAGGAGGCCGTCAAGACGCTGCGCGCCACCGAGGAGGCGGAGCGCGTGCGCAAGGCCGTGGTCATCCAGGCCGAGGCGGAGGCGCAGGAGCGGCTCGTCAAGGACATCAAGGCCGCCGAGGCCGCCGAGCAGGCCGCCTCGCACAAGGCCCGCGAGGCCCTGGTGATGGCCGAGGCCCGTCAGCAGGCCGCCGAACTGGACGCGACCGCCAAGATCCGGATGGCCGAGGGCATCCGGGCGGAGGCCGCCGCCGAGGGTCTGGCCCAGGTGCAGGTGCGCGAGCAGGAGGCCGCCGCGGTGGAGAAGGTCGGCCGCGCCGAGGCCGTCGTCCAGACCGAGAAGGCGAAGGCCGCCGCCCTGGAGGTCGGCGCCAGGCTGAAGGCGGAGGCCGAGGGCCTGACCGAGAAGGCCGCGGCGATGGCCAAGCTCGACGAGGCCTCGCGCGGGCACGAGGAGTACCGGCTGCGGCTCGCGGCCGAGAAGGACGTCCGGCTGGCCGGGCTCGACGCCCAGCGGCAGATCGCCGAGGCCCAGGCGGCGCTGGTCGCGGCCGGCCTCGAGAAGGCCAAGATCGACATCGTGGGCGGGGACGGGGTGTTCTTCGACCGCCTGGTGCAGTCGGTGACGGCCGCCAAGAGCGTCGACGCCTTCGTCGGCCACTCGCAGACCGCCCAGGCGCTCGCCGCCCCCTGGCTGGACGGCAGCGCCAGCTTCACCGAGGACCTGACCAGGGTGCTCTCCTCGGTCTCCACCGCGGACGTGCAGAACCTGACGGTGTCCGCGCTGCTGATGCGCATGATCGGCTCGGGCGGCGGCGAGCAGGCCGGACAGCTGCGCCAGCTGCTGTCCTCCGCTCAGAAGCTCGGCCTCGCCGAGACCCCGGTCGGGTCGTTGGCGGCGGTCAACGGCAGCAGGTGAACCATCGGTGCGGGGGGGTGCGGCCGGCGACGGACGGCCGCACCGCACCCCACCCGCGCCGGCACCGGCACCGGCACCAGCACCGGCACCGGCACCGCTTCGCGCGGCACCCGCACCCGCACCCGCACGCACCGCACGTACCGCACCATCGCGACGCACGAGACCGAGGAACTGACGTGGACCCCCTCGACGCCCGGCCGGACGCCGGCACCTACGAGGTCCTGCGCGGCCGGCTCGCCCGGTCTGCCGCCGAACTCGCCGACCGGGCCCAGGCGTTGAACGCCCGCCGGGTGGCGGAGTTCGGCGGCGGCCTGCTCCGGCTCACCGGCACCGGCCGCCTCACCACCGAGCGGGAGCGCCTCCCGCAGGACCTCACCGCCGCCGGCGGGCTGCTGCTGCTCGGCACCCGGCCGGGCGGCGGCTCCCCCGACCCTGCGCCCGGCTCCCCGGCGTCCCCCGGGTCCCCGGCGTCCCCCGGGTCCCCGGTTTCCGCCGCATCGCCGTCCGACGCGGGGAGCCCCGCGGGCACCGGTGGGCCGGGCGGCACGGCCGGCGGCCTCGCCGACGTCCTCAGCCTCCACCACCCCGACCTCACCCCCGCCCGCGTCGAGGGCACCCTGCTGGACGACCCGCGCCTGCGCCAGGACCTCGCCGACCTGCGCCGCTACTTCCGCGACGCCCGGCTGGAACGGCTCCGCCCGGTCGGCGGCCGGCTGCTCGCCGTCTTCCGCACCGGCCCCGCCGCGAGCGACGTCCGGGCCCTGCGCTGGCAGCTCGCCGACCACGGCCGGCCCGTCTACCAGGACGGCCGCGGCGAACGCGACCACACCCCCGCCGACGGACAACAGCTCGCCTGGACCGCCCTCACCCGCGACGACCAGCTGCCCGGCGCCCCCGGCAGCCCGCCCCGCGCCGACCTCGGCGGCGACCTGCGGATCGGCGTCGACGGCGGCCGGCTGACCCTCAGCACCCCCGACGGCCGGGACCTGCACCACGAGCCGCTCACGGAGACCCTGCAGACCCTCGCCGACGCGCAGATCGCCCACACCCGGCTCGGCCCCCTGCTGCTGGTGCGCGTGCGCCCCTACCAGGAGCACACCGTCCGGCACCTCGTCTGCCACCTGCCCACCGGCCGGATCACCCGCATCGACGCGCTCGGCCAGGCCTGCCTGCGGCTGCCCGCCGACCAGGGCGTCGCCTTCCCCGGCGGCCACCACCTCGCCGACGGCACCGTCCGCACCTTCGACCAGCCCGTCGACGGCCTGGCCTACGAACGCACCCTCGTCTCGCCCAACGGCGAGGACGTGCTGTACGAGTTCCGCTCCCCCGCCGACGGCCGCACCCTGCTCCAGCCGTACAACAGCGTCCGCCAGGACACCGCCGCCCCCCTGCCCTGCCAGGGGTACGCGCTGCTCCCCGACGGCACCCTGATCGCGCTGCGACCGGCCGAGGGCGGCCCCACCCGGCTGCACCCCGTCCAGCTGTGGCAGACCCCGTTCACCAGCGAGCAGTACGCCGCCGCCCAGCCGCCCGGCACCGGGCCGCTCGCCCGCATCGGCAACGCCGACCTCGTCCGCGGCCTCGCCGACTGCCTCTCGCTGGCCCGGCTGGCCGCCGCCGGCGCCGACACCCCCGCCGGGCACCAGGCCGTCCTCGCCGCCTGCACCCGCACCGCCGACCGGCACCACTGGCTCGGCCAGCCCGGCCTCGGCGACCTCGCCGCGCCGCTCGCCGAGATCCGCGACACCGCCCGGCAGGTCATCGCCGAGTACGAGGCCGTCGCCGAACTCACCGCGCACGCCGCCCGGCAGACCGACGAGTGCACCGAACACGTCGAGGGCCTGCTGCGCACCGCCCGCGGCGAAACCCTCGCCGACGCCACCGAATGGGTCGACCGGCTCGCCGGGCTGCGCCGTGCCCAGGGCCGGGTCGAGGCCCTGCGCGACCAGCCCCGCACCGACCCCGACCGGATCGACGCGCTCGCCGCCCACCTCGCCGAAGGCCTGGCCGAAGCCGCCGCCCGCGCCGTCGACCGGCTCGCCGAACCCGACGCCTTCGCCCCGCACCGGCGGCGCGCCGACGAACTCGCCGACCGGTGCGCCGCCATCGCCACCGCCGCCGAGGCCGACCCGCTGGCCGCGCGGCTCACGGAACAGGGCGAGACGCTGCAGACCGTCTCGGAACTCGTCGGCACCCTCGACCTGGCCGACGCCACCACCCGCACCGCCATCCTCGACCGGCTCGCCGACGTCCTCGGCCTGCTCAACCGCGCCCGCGCCACCCTCACCGTCCGCCGCCGCGAACTGCGCACCCGCGAGGCCGCCGCCGAGTTCGCCGCCGAAACCGCCCTGCTCGCCCAGGCCACCACCGCCGCGCTCGCCGCCGCCGACACCCCCGAGGACTGCGACGACCAGCTCGGCCGGCTCCTGCTGCGGATCGAGCAGCTGGAGACCCGCTTCGCCGACGCCGACCCCGCCCTGGGCGAACAGCTCACCGAGCGGCGCACCGCCGTCCACGACGCCCTCACCGCCCGCCGCCAGCACCTGCTCGACGAACGGGCCCGCCGCGCCGACCGGCTCGCCGCCTCCGCCGAGCGCGTCCTCGACACCCTGCACCGCCGGCTGTCCGCCCTGGACGCTCCCGCCGAGATCGACGCGGCCCTCGCCGCCGATCCGACCGCCGTCAAACTCCGCGACCTCGCCGCCCAGTTGACCGCGCTCGGCGACCGCGTCCGGGCCGAGGAGCTGACCGGACGGCTGCGCGCCGCCCGCAGCCGCGCCCACCGCGCGCTGCGCGACCGGGCCGAACTCGCCGGCGACGGCCCCGGCACCCTGCGGCTGGGCCGCCACCTGTTCGCCGTCACCACCCACCGACCCGAACTCACCCTCGTCCCCTGGCGCGGCCGCCCCGCCTTCACCCTCACCGGCACCGACTACCGCTCCCCCGTCACCGACCCCGCCTTCGCCGCCACCGAGCGGTACTGGGACCGGCCGCTGCCCTCCGAGACGCCCGCGCTCTACCGGGCCGAGTACCTCGCCGCGAGCCTGCTGCTGGCGGCCGAGGCGGGTGGGGCCGGTGGGGCGGGCGGGCTCGGCGGCCCTGGTGCGCTGGACGGGTCGGGCGCGTTGGGCGGGCTCGACGGGCCGAAGGGCCTGGGCGGGTCGGGCGGGTCGGGCGGGCTGGACGCGCTCCGGGCGGAGGGCGACCTGCTGGAGGTGGTCCGCCGCGCCGTCGAACGGCGGCCCGACGAGGGCTACCAGCGCGGCGTGCACGACCACGACGCGGCGCTGCTGCTGCGCACCCTGCTGGAACTCCACGCCGAGGCGGGCCTGTTGCGCCACCCGGCGGCCGCCCGGGCAGCCGCGCAGCTGTACTGGGCGCACGGAGCCGACCAGCGGCAGCGACTGGTGTGGCACACCCGGGCCCGGTCGCTCGGCCTCGCCCGCCAGGCCTTCGGCGCCGTCCCGGCCCTGGACGCGCTCGCCGCCGAACTCGACTCCGCCGTAGCCGACTTCGCGGCCGAGGTGCTGCCCGGGGCCCGCCCCGGCGGCCAGCCCGCGGGCGGCGCTGGCGACCCAGCCGGTGCCGGCCCCTATCTGGTGGCCGAACTCGCCTCCACAGAACCGGCGTTCGCGCTATCGCCCGGGGCGTCCGCCCTGCTCGACAAGTTCCGCGCCGCACCCGAGTCGGCCGGCCTCACCGAGGCCCTCGCCGCCCTCCCCGACGAGCCCGAGCTCCTCCCCGCCCGTCGCGAACTCGCCCGGGCCTGGCTGGATTCCGGCAGCGCCGACGCCGACCCGGCCGACCTCGCCGAGGCCACCGCCGTCCTCCTCTGCCCCGACCTGCCGCGCCGCCCCGCCGACGGCGCCGTCACCGCCCGGCCCACCGGACTCCTCGGCGACCACCCCCGCGTCAGCGCCGGCGCCCTCGACCTCCGTCTCGACGAACTCCTCGCCCGGGTGGCCGAGTTCGAGCGGGACGACGCCCCCGGGTACCGCGCCTACCAACGCCTGCGCGGCGATCTGCTCGCCACCGAGCACGCCCGGCTACGGCTCGACCAGTACCGCCCGGCCCCGCTCGACGGCTTCGTCCGCAACCGGCTCATCGACGAGGTCTACCTGCCGCTGGTCGGCGACAACCTCGCCAAGCAGCTCGGCACCGCGACCGGGGGCCCCGTCGACCGCAGCGGCCTGCTCCTCCTGGTCTCCCCGCCCGGCTACGGCAAGACCACCCTCGTCGAGTACCTCGCCGAACGGCTCGGCCTGCTGCTGGTCACCGTCAGCGGCCCCGCACTCGGCCACCGGGTCACCTCCCTCGACCCCGCCGAGGCCCCCGACGCCACCTCCCGGCGCGAGCTCGAGAAGCTCAACTTCGCCCTCCACGCGGGCAGCAACGTGCTGCTCTACGTCGACGACGTCCAGCACACCTCGCCCGAGTTCCTGCAGCGCTTCATCCCGCTCTGCGACGCCCAGCGCAGGATCGACGGCGTCTGGGACGGCGAGGCCCGCGAGTGGGACCTGCGCGGCAAGCGCTTCGCCGTCGTCATGGCCGCCAACCCGTACACCGAGTCCGGCCGGCTCTTCCGGCTGCCCGACATGCTCGCCAACCGCGCCGACGTCTGGAACCTCGGCGACGTCATCGCCGGGCGCGACGACCTCTTCGCCCTCAGCTTCGTCGAGAACGCCCTCCCCGCCAACCCCCACCTCGCCCCGCTCGCCACCGCCGACCGCGCCGACCTCGACACCCTGCTCGCCCGCGCGGCCGGCACCCCCGGCGCCTCCCCCGGCACCCTCACCGGCTCCTGGCCCGCCGCCGAGGTCGAACGGATGACCGCCACCCTCGCCGGCCTGCTCCACCTGCGCGCCACCGTCCTCGACGTCAACCGCGCCTACCTCGCCTCCGCCGCCCAGGACGACCGCACCCGCACCGAGCCGCCGTTCCTCCTGCAGGGCTCCTACCGCACCATGACCGGACTCGCCCAGCGCCTCGACCCGGCCCTCACCCGCCCCGAACTCGACGCCCTGCTCACCGACCACTACCGCGCCGAGGCCCAGCCCCTCGGCGCCGACGCCGAGGCCCAGCTCCTCAAACTCGCCGCCCTCCGCGGCCGGCTCACCGAACCCCAGGCGGCCCGTTGGGAGGAGCTGCGGCGCCCCTGGCAGCAGTGACGGCGACGACCGGCCCAGGACGGCGCGCCAGCTCCAGCCACAGGTCGAGCTCGGGTGCCGCCGACTCGAACACGTGGTTCGACCCGCGCAGGCGCTCGTAGGAGGCGATCAGCAGGTGCGCGATCCGGTCGGTCTCCGCCGGCAGCCGGTCGTGGATGAGGTCCGTCCACCCGACCGGGTGCGGTCCGGCCAGGATGCCCCGCCGCGGATCGACGTAGCCGCCCTCCTTCTGGGACTCCTCCCGCACGACGAGGAGGCGCGGACACCGCGCGAGGTCGTCCCGGGGTACGAGAGGGTCGAGGCGATGGGCGGCTTCGTCACACAGTTCGCGGATCCGGTCGCGATCTTCCCCGGCGACGATGGCGACCCGGAGGACCGCCCTGGCCGGCACCTCCGGCGGCAGCTCGCGGGCGAGGTGGGCGATCGTGACCAGCCGCTGGAATCCCTCGATGCACTGGACTCCCGCGAGGCCGAGTCGGCCCTCGCCGCCGCGGCGGCCCGGCTCCCGGTGGAGGCTCTCCACCCCGAGGACGACGGGCGACCCGACCACGCCGGCCTCCTCGGGCCGCAGTCGGAGTGTGGCCGCGAAGTCCCGGTTCACCGCGCTCTCCGACCGGTGGCCCCGCCGGCTCCCCAACACGACCGCCGTATCGGGCATGTCGGCGAGCGCCATCAGTTCGGTCGCCTCGATCGGCGCGACCCGGCGACCGTCGATCGCCACGACGTGGCGCGCCTTGGTGATGTGGCGGTCGGGAGCCGCTCGGGTGTCCGCCGCCGGCGAGAGACCCCGCCGGGCGCCGAGCGGCACGTGGTTGTCGTTCATAGCCGGTTCATGGCCGGTTCGTGGCGGTTCGTGGCGGTTCAAGGCCGCGCGGCCAGGGAGGTTGCGGCGCCCGCGGGTCTCACCCCGGGCCGAACCGACCAGTCTCGTGATCAGCTGGTCCTACGACCGCACTATCGCGCCCCGCGAGCCCTCCGCGCGTGGCGCGACCGGATGGAACCGCGGCCCGCGGCTAGCTTGACCGCATGGGCGCTCAGGAACTCGATCTCACCGGGCTGCGCCGGGTCTACGGGCGCACCGGCAGCCGGCTCTTCTACACCCGGGTGGCCAGGAACGCCCGCCACTGGGGGTGGACGGAACCGGGGCAGTCGAAGTGGCGGCTGTGGCGGGCCCAGCGGCAGCTGGAGGACGTGCTCGGCCGCAAGCTGGCACTGCCGGCCGGCGCCTCGGTGCTCGACGCCGGGTGCGGGGCGGGGGTGGTGGCACGGGCCATGGCGGACCGGTTCGGGCTCGCCGTGACCGGCGTCGACGTCCTCGACATCCACCTCGCCGAGGCCCGCCGGCTCAGCGCCCGGGCCGCGGGCGGGAGCGGGGCCAGGGCCGGAGCCAGGGCCGCTGCTCCGCCGTCGTTCTCCTGGGGCGACTACCACCGACTCCCCTTCGAGGACGACACCTTCGACGGCGCGTACTCGATGGAGACGCTCGTCCACTCCTACGACCCGCCGCGCGCGCTGGCCGAGTTCCACCGGGTGCTGCGCCCGGGCGGGCGGCTGGTGCTGCTCGGCCCGATGAGCACCGTTCCGCTGGACGAACTCACCCCTCAGGCCCGCTCGGTGCTCGAACCCTACCTGGACGCCATGGTGTTCCCCGGCGCGAAGATCTACCACGCCCGCAACATGCCGCAGCTGCTCGCCGACGCCGGCTTCGAGGTCGAGGAGGCGCTGGACGCGACGCCGTACTACGAGCCCACCTCGGAGGCGGTGTACACGTACTTCCGCCTGCCGTGGGCGGTGCTGCGCCGGGTGGGCGATCCGGCGCGCTGGCTCAACCTCCGCTCCACGGTGGAGATGTACGCGGTCCGGGAGTACATCGCCTGGTACGTGCACACCGCCGTCAAACCGGCCGCCCGCCCTGCCACCGGGCCGCGGGCCGTACCGGCCGGACCAGTGGTCGGCCCGGATCCCGCCGGGTAGCCGGCCCGGGAGACGTGCCAGGCAGGACCCGAGCCGAAGAGGTGACCGATGGCCCAGCGCGCCGACCGCCCCGCCCCGCTGCCGTACCCGAGCGGCTGGTTCTGCGTCGGCCGCGTACGGGACCTGCCGCCCGGGCGGGTGCGCACGGCCCGACTGATGGGCGAGGACGTGGTGCTGTACCGGACCGGGCGGGGCGTGGTGCGCGCGATCGGGCCGCACTGCCCGCACCTGGGCGCGCACTTCGGGGCGGGCGGCACCGTCCGCGGCGAGGAACTGGTCTGCCCGTTCCACGGCTTCGCCTTCGGCCTGGACGGCTCCTGCACCGGCGCCCCGGACGGCGCCCTGCTGCGGGCCGGACTGACCGGACGCCACCTGTGCGAACGCGACGGCGCACTGTTCGTCTGGAGCGGACCCGACGACGGGCCGCCCACCTGGCAGCTGCCGCCACCGGTGGGGGTGCGGCCGCGCGCGTGGTGGAGCGGCGAATTGCTCTCCCACCCGCAGGAGGTGATGGAGAACAGCGTGGACTTCCGGCACGTCGCCGTGCTGCACGGGCTGGACACCCGGGAGACGGCGCCGCCCGAGGTCGACGGACCGCTGTTCACCGTCCACCAGCGCACCACCACCCGGTTCCCCGGGCTGGGGGCGGTCGCCCTGGACCAGCCGGTGACGCTGGCGGGGCTCGGGATGATGCGGCTGGTCGCCGAACTGCCGGAGCTGGGGGCCACGTTGCGGGTGTGGGTGCTGCCGACGCCGGTCGGGCCCTGGCGGACCAGGGTGCGGTTCGCGGTCGCGACCGGCTCCACCGGTGGCACGGCGGGCACGGTCGACCTCACCGGTGGGGCCTCCGGCCCGTTCTCCGGTCTGGTCTCCGGGGCTGCCGACCGACTCGCCTCCTGGGTGGCGCTGCAGGCCTCCGTACGGATCATCAAGCAGGACCGGCCGGTCCTGGCCCACAAGCGGTACCTGGCACAGCCGCGGCTCGTCCCCGGGGAACGGTCTATCGGGCTGTTCCGTCGTTGGGCCCGGCAGTTCTACCCGGATCTCGCCCCGGAAGCCGGCCCGGAAGTCGCCTCGGAAGCCGACCCGGAAGCAGAGCGCTCAGGCTGAGGGCCGCTCCTGCTGCCGGTCACCCGTACCCGCCCGGCTCGGCGAGCGCCTCCCACACCGGATCCGGCAACCCGGGGACCGTCCGCCCCTCGGCCCGCCACGCCCGTGCCAGTTCGGCGTAGATGGGCGCGTCCGGCTCGAACTGCAGCGAGCTCTCAGCGTCCTGCAGGAACGTTTCTTCGACCGGCTCCCGTCGAGACGCCGGCATCACCCCAAAACCACTCACACCCACCCAACGCACCCCACCCACACCGGGACACGGCGGTGTCAACCCCACGGCCCCGGCATCAACCCCGCCACGGGCCCAAATTGCTACGCGGGGGGGGAATTATGTAGACCGGTCTACAGGAATGGGCACGCAGCCGCGCGCAAGCGTAGGAAGTCGACCCAGCCGACTTCCTGCTCACCCTTCGCTCCCACGGCGCAGATGAAATCTGTAGACCGACCGACATATTCGCTTTCATCCCGCCCGGTCGCAGGCAAGAGCGCGAGAAGTCGGCCGGTCCGACTTCTCGCGCCCACCGTGCGACGCACGGGCTCAGCCCTCTACCCCATGAGCAATGAATCTGTAGACCGGCCTACATATTCGTTGAGGCCGCCCCACCCGCCCGGGCTCGCCTACTTCCGGCGAGAGGCTGCCAGGAGGTCCGGGACGGTGGCGAGCTTCACCCGGGGGCGGCCCTCGGCTTCTCCCCGGGCGCGTTCCGCACGGTCCACCGCGCGCAGCTCCCTGAGGCCGACGGCGTCGGGGCGGCGGCGGTGGACGAGGCGGTCGAGGTCCTTGCGGGTACCCGCCGGGGCGGCCAGCACCCGGGCCGCGGCGTCGTCGAGGAGCGCGTCCACGGTCTCGCGGGCGCAGGCCCGGTTGGCGCCGATCCCGCCGGACGGTCCGCGCTTGGCCCAACCGACCACGTACGTCCCCGGCACGGGCCGCCCCGTCGCCGGGTCGACGACCCGGCCGCCCTGGTGCGCGACGGTCGCCGTCCGCTCGTCGAAGGGCAGGCCCGGCACCGGCACGCCCCGGTGACCGATGGACCGCACGACCAGTCCGGCCCGGAGGACATCCGTCTCCCCGGTGGGCTCGGCCCGGTCGCCGGCCGCCATGGTGGTCCGGACGACACTCACGGCCTCGACCCGCCCGCGCCCGACCGCCCCGGCAGCACCGACCACACCGACCGCCCCGGAAGCGCCGGCACCTCCGGGCCGTACCGCTGCGACCGACCCGTCCGCCTCCGCCGCCCCGCTCAGGGCGGTCGGCGCGGACAGGAAGCGCAGCACGATCCGGCGCCCCGGCCGCGGTGCGTCGCCTCCGTCGAACGGCACCAGCGGCAGCCCGGCCAGCAGTGCGGCCTGCGAGTCCGGCGCCGCCGTCTCGATCGCCGCCCGCACCTCCGGGTGGTCCTCGACCACCACCTCGACGCCCGGCAGGCGCCGCAGCGCGAGGAACTCCGCCCTGGTCCACGCGGCCTGTCCGGGCCCGCGCCGGGCGAGCAGCACGACCTCCCGCACCCGGCTGCGGCGCAGCGCGGCGAGGGCGTGGTCGGCGATGTCGGTGGCGGCGAGCCGGTCCGGGTCGGTGAGCAGGATGCGGGCGATGTCGACGGCGACGTTCCCGTTGCCGACGACCACGGCCCGTTCGGCGGTCAGGTCCACGGCGTCGGCCGGCACCGTCGGCTCGGCGTTGTACCAGCCGACGAAGGTGGTCGCGGGCAGGCTTCCGGGCAGGTCCTCGCCGGGGATGCCGAGCCGCCGGTCGGCGGCCGCGCCGACCGCGTAGACGACGGCGTGGTGGTGGGCGGCGAGTTCCTCGTGGGTGAGGTCCGTGCCGACCTCCACGTTGAGGTGCATCCGCAGCCTGGGGTCGTGGAAGACGCTGGCGAAGCTCTCCGCGATCCGCTTGGTGGACTGGTGGTCGGGCGCGACGCCGTGGCGCAGCAGGCCGCCGGTGACGGGCAGCCGGTCGATCATGGTGATCTCGGCGCCGGTGCTGCGCAGCAGCTCCTGCGCGGTGTAGCCGGCGGAGGGCCCGGTGCCGACGATGGCGACGCGCAGGGTGCCGAGGCCGTCGGGGAGACTGCGCGGGAAGGTCGGCGCGCCCCAGGCGTGGTCGCTGGGGTGGTCGCGGTACCAGTCCCGGTTGAGGTCGCCGAACACGGTGTCGGGGCCGCGCAGCCGGTCGACGGGGAACACCGCGTCGACCGGGCAGGCGTCCGCGCAGGCACCGCAGTCGATGCACGCGGCGGGGTCGATGAACAGCATGTCGGTGGTGCCGAACTCCGGTTCGTCCGGGGTCGGGTGGATGCAGTTGACCGGGCAGACGGAGACGCAGGAGGCGTCGTTGCAGCAGGTCTGGGTGATCGCGTAGGCCATGGCGCGGGTGGGGTCCTCGCTGCGCGGTGGTGGGGTGGGCGGGCGCCCGGGTCGACGGACTGACGGAGCGTCAGAGCATGTTCACCCGGCGGTAGATGGCGGCCGACCGGGCGGTGATCAGGCCGGTCTCCGCGAGGAAGGCCATCAGGTGGCGGGAGCTGGTGCGCATCATCGCCTTGCGGTGTTCGTTGGCCCGCGCCTCGGCGAGCGCCCGTTCGACGTCGAGCCCGGCGGCCCGGTAGACGCCGGGGTGGACCATGCTGCTGACGATGACGTACGCGCCGACGGCGATCCCGGTGGCCGAGGCGCGCCGGCGGCCGGGGCCGGCGTGGCGCATGCGTTCGCGGATCTCCTGCCGGGCGAACTTCATGTGCCGTGACTCCTCGACCACGTGGATCCGGGAGGTGCCGCGGACGATCTCCAGGACGTTCTCGCCGCGCATCCAGTCGCGCTGCATGACGTCGAGCACCTCCTCCGCCACCAGGATTCCCCCGTAGGCGAGTTCGCCCTTCGCGAGCGCCTTGAAGGCGCGCCCGGCCTGGGCGATCAGCTTGTTGGGCCGGTAGGCGGGGACGCCCATCTTCTCGCAGGCGCGGGCGAACATGATCGAGTGCCGGCACTCGTCGGCGATCTCGGTGAGGGCGAACTGGAACTCGGCACTGGCCGGGTTCTTGAGGTACTGGTCGCGCAGCACCATCTGCTGGAGGATCATCTCGAACCAGATCCCGGTGTTCATGATCGAGCAGACCTCGTGCCGGGTGAGGGTGACCCGCTGCTGCTCGGTCATCTCGTCCCACAACCTGGTGCCGTAGAGGGTGCTCCACTCCGGGTTGAGGCCGTAGTGCTCGTCCGGGAGGGGCGCGTCCCAGTCGATCTCGGTCGAGGGGTCGTAGGAGAGGGTGGCGGCGGACTCCAGCAGCCGCTTCGAGACGTCGTCGTCGGCCGCGGTGTGCGCGTGCGAGCGGTCGGGACGACCGGCGGGCGCCCCGGTCGTCGCGTCGACCGACGCACCGGCCGTTGCTCCGGTGGTCCCGCCCGTGGTCGCTCCGGTCGTCGCGTCGGTGAGAGCCATGGCTGCCTCCAGGGGCCTGCTCCTGCGGGTGCCCGCTCACCCGCTTATTAGACGGACAGTACAATAAGAGCCCGTTCCCGAGAACCCCCTGCGCAGCACCCGACAGGTGCACGCCCCTGCGGGCGCGCGGCCACCGACGAGCGCCCTGGCACGACAGGCAGCCGAAACGCCGGACGGGGCCCGCCGAAACCTCCGACGAGCCCCGTCCGGGTGTCACATCCGGGCGCCGGATCCGGGCGTCACATCCGGGCGCCGGATCCGTGCGCGCACGCGCTACCCGGCACCCAACGCCTTCCGCAGCGCCTCCGCCGCCTCGGCCGTCGCCTCGCGGAACCGGTGGCCGACGCCGATGTAGTTGGCGTACCCGTGGATGAGGTCCGGCTGACGGCTCAGCCGCACCGCCACCCCCGCCGCCCGCAGCGCCTCCGCGTACGCTTCCCCCTCGTCCCGCAGCGGGTCGAAGCCCGCCGTGCCGACGTACGCGGGCGGCAGGCCGGCGAGGTCACCCAGGTCCGCGGCGAGCAGCGGCGACAGGCGCGGATCGGTGCGGTCCGCGGGCTCGGGCGCGTACTGGTCCAGGAACCAGTCCATGTCCGCGTCGGTCAGGAAGAAGCCGTCACCGAAGAGTTCGCGCGAGGGCCGCCGCACCGAGGCGTCGGCGGCCGGGTACAGCAGGAGCTGGAACACCGGCGCCGGACCGCCGCGGCGCACCGCCGACTGCGCGGTGACGGCCGCCAGGTTCCCGCCCGCGCTGTCCCCGCCGATCGCGATCCGCTCCGGGTCCGCGCCCAGGTCGGCCGCCTTCGCGTACGCGTAGTCGAACGCGGCCAGCGCGTCGTCCACCGCCGCCGGGAACACCTGCTCGGGCGCCAGCCGGTACTCCACCGACAGCACCCGCACCCGCGCCCGCTGCGCCAGGAACCGCGCGACGTGGTCGTGGCTCGCCCGGCTTCCGACCACCCACCCGCCACCGTGCAGGTACACCAGCAGGCCCGAACCGGCCGCCAGACCACCGGGTGTGTACAGCGTGGCCGCCAACTCGCCCTGCTCCTGCGGGATCCCGATGCTCCGGACGGCCACCGGCTCGATCGTGGCACCGCCCACCAGGTGGCGCGCGTGCTCCATGGCGGTTCGCGAGGGCCCGACGCCGCCGGGCATCACCAGGGCGGCCTTCGACATCCGCTGCAGCTTGAGTATCAGCTGCGCGTCCAGCGCCAGCGTCTGCCCGTCACGCACCACCGGCGGGCCGGCGATCGCCCGCCGCAGCCGCTCCGGCAGCGCGTACGCGGCCCGGACGACGGCGGACTGGATCCGGACGGGGGGTGGAATCGTCATCGCTTCTGCCTCCTGGGGCCGCTCCCGGAGCCCCTCGACCGGGGACCCTGACCGGGAGCCCATGATGGGGCCGACCCAGCGGCGTTGGAAGCCTCCTCGACGCTCCCTGTGCCGCTCCTCGATCCGACGGGCGGGTCCGGCGAGCGATCTGGCGTGCGGTCCGGCCGACCCTGTCGCCCCTGCTGCCCCTGCTGTCCCTGCTGCCCCGGTCGTCCGCGCCCGACCGGCCGAGGCAGGCGGGCACCCCCGTTTCGGTCGCCGCCGGGTAGCCCTCAGGGCGGCTGCACAGGAAGTCGACCGGTCCGACTTCCTGTGCAGGCATGCAGGGCCGCACCACGCCCGTGCGTGGTGCGGGAGAAAAATCAGTAGACCGACCTACATATTCACGCCCGGCACTCACAAGCCTCCGCCCCCGAGCCAATAGTCGGCCAGGCCGACTTCCTGCGACGACGCGCAAGCACACGCAAGCATGGGCGCGGGGGCGAGGCCTGAAATCAGTAGACCGACCGACATATTCGCTCCCGCCAAGGGCCGCCGACCGAGCCAGAAGTCGGCCTGATCGACTTCTGGCTCCAGAGGCAGGGGGGTGACACGAGGCAGGACATCGGGCGGGACAACAGAAATAGAAGACCGACCCACATATTTCTCTCGCTGCACACACCGTTCCCGCGCCAGAAGTCGACCTGATCGACTTCCTGTAGCGCGGCACGGGGCATGCAAGCCGCGATGAGCAATGAAATCAGTAGACCGGCCTACATATTTCTCTCCGCGCCAGTTCCTCGGCTCCGCCCGTCGCCTCCCTGCGCAGGAAGTCGACCTGGCCGACTTCCTGCGCAGAGTGGGCGCCTGCCGCCGTCCGGCCAGGGTGAGGTGAGGTGAGGTGAGGTCGGACCGGACCAGCATCAGGCCAACACCGGGCCAGCGCCGGGCCGGCGTCATCGCCGGCCCGCCCTCTCCCCTCAGCGGAACACCGTCGCGTTGCGCTGGGCCCAGGCCGCGAACGAGCTGGCCGGGCGGCCGAGGAGGCGTTCGACGTCGGAGCTGGGCCGCCGCTCCTCCGGGGTGGGCGCACCGAGGATGGCCAGGGTGCCCTCGACGACGGGCAGCGGCATCACGGCCGCCAGTTGCGCCCGGGCCTCGTCCGGGGTCTGCTCCCGGAAGTCGACGGTCTCGCCGATCGCCTCGCCGATGGCCGCAGCCCGCTCGCGCGGGGTGACGGGCGCCGGCCCGGTGAGCACGTACGTGGCGCCGTGGTGCCCGTCCTCCCGCAGCACCACGGCCGCGACCGCCGCCACGTCGTCGGGGTCGACGAACGGGAGGCCGACGTCCCCGAAGGGTGCGGCGGCGACCAGGTGGTTGCGGATCGGCTCGGCCCAGGCGTAGGCGTTCGAGGCCAGGCCGCCGGCGCGCAGCACCGTCCACTCCAGTCCGCTCGCGGCGAGCGCCGACTCGAAGGCCGCGGGGTGACCGTAGGCGTCCGGCCGGGTGCCGACGCCCTGCGAGGAGAGGAGGACGACCCTGCGGACGCCGGCGTCGGCGGCCTGCTTCAGCAGTCCGTCCGGGTCGGGGCCGGCGACCAGCAGGAACAGCGCGTCGGCGCCGTCCAGCGCGGGCCGCACGGCCGACGGGTCGGCGAGGTCGGCGGCGTGGTGTCGGACGCCGGGCGGAAGGGCGACCTTCGGGGCGTGGCGCGAGACGGCCGTGACCTGCTCGCCCGCCGCCAGCAGGTACCGGACCAGGGCGCGGCCGACGTTTCCGGTGGCTCCGGTGACAACGATCATGACGGTTCCCCCACATTCATGAGTTAGTTGGCTGACTCAGTTCTGTTGCGGTCCCGACCGTAGCGCGCCGCGGGGAGCGCTGTCTATAGTGAGTTGGGTGACTGACTCACTAGCATCGAAGGGCTCCTCCCGAGCCGCCGCCGCGGCCGCCAAGCGCCGCCGCCTCACGGCCGCCGCCGCCCGGGTGCTGCACGAGAAGGGCGTCGAGCGCACCGCCATCGCCGACATCGCCCAGGCCGCCGGCGTCCCGGTCGGCAACGTGTACTACTACTTCAAGACCAAGGACGACCTGGTCGAGGCCGCTCTCGCCGAGCACACCGCCCACGTCACGACCCTCACCGACGAGCTCGACCGGATCCCCGACCCCCGCGCCCGGCTCAAGGGCCTCGTCGACGCCTGGGTCGCCCAGCGCGAGACCGCCGCCCGCTACGGCTGCCCCACCGGCACCCTCGCCGTCGAGCTGGACAAGCGCGACCCGGAGCCCTCCGGCGGCCTCGACCGGGCCGCCGCGCAGGTCATCCGCCGCCTACTGGACTGGGCGGCCGAGCAGTTCCGCGAACTCGGCGTCCCGGACCCGGACGGCCACGCCGTCACCCTCGTCGCCGGCTACCAGGGCATGTCCCTGCTCGCCAACGCCCTGCGCGACCCTGACCTGATGACCCGCGAGGGCGACCGGCTACTCGCCTGGCTCGACTCCGTCGGCGACTGAGCCCTCCCCGGCGCCTACCCGGCGTGGCCCGGTACGCGCCCACCAGCCGCGCGGACACCTCGGCCTTCTCCCGAACCGCACCGGAACCCACACCCTGGCCCACGCCGGACCCGCTCCGGGGCCCCGTCACCGGCTATCCGGCCAGGAAGTCCGCCAGCAGACGGAGGAGGACGCCCGGACGCTCGAGGTACAGGTCGTGTCCCGTCCCGGGGACGGTCGCGACCGTGGGTTCCGGCCCGGGACGCCCACCAGCACGCCCTCGACGTCCGGTGCGGGGATGATTCCGGACTGCGCGAGCACCACCAGCGTCGAGCAGTCGATGCGTTCCCACTCGTCCCGGACGAGCGCCGGGCGCACTCCGCCGGCGAGGCGACGAGCACGTGCCGCTCGAAGCGCGGCGACCAGCCGTCGGCGCGCCCGTTCCAGGCCCGCCGCCCAGCCCTCCCTCGCCGGCCCGCCGCCGACGAAGTCCGCCGCCGACTCCGGCGAGGGGAACGGCAGCAGCCAGGAGTCCGGCGACTCACCGATCTGCTCCTGCACGCCGGCCCCCGAGCAGCCCGGCCTGCGTCGGCGACGTACGCGGCCCGCGACGCGTCCGCCGGGCGCCGTTCGCCGGCGCCGTGCCCGCGCTGGTCGACGGCGATCACCCTGTGCCTGGCGGCCCGCAACCCCCCAGCCATGGTGGACCATTCGCGCCCGGCCAGCCGCGCAGCAGTATGACGGGTACGCCGTCGCCGCCCCAGTCCCGGCAGGGCAGCCGGACACCGCCCCCGCGACACCACGCGCCCCGCGCACCCAATAGCGAAACCCGGCCCGACCGCACCGCGACAGGCCGCAGGCGGCGCCCCTCCCCGCATCACTGCCCGTCAGGCCCCGCGCCCGCCAACCCCTGCGCCCGCCCGAGGAGGTACCGGCGTTCGGGGCCACTCGCCGTACGGGAGGCGGCCTCCCGGTATGCCTGCGCGGCGGCCGCCGGATCGTCGCCGCGCAGCTCCGACAGGTGGGCGCGGACGGCGAGCAGCCGGTGGTGCCTGGTCAGCCGCTTGTCGGCCGCCAGCTCCGCGAGCAGGTCCAGACCGGCGGCCGGTCCGTGGACCATCGCCACCGCCACCGCCCGGTTGAGCGCGACGACAGGGTTGGCGTCGAAGCGCAGCAGCAGGTCGTAGAGGGCGAGGATCTGCGGCCAGTCGGTGGCGTCGGCGCTCGCGGCCTCGGTGTGCACGGCGGCGATCGCGGCCTGCACCTGGTACGGCCCGGGCCGGCCGCGCGGCAGCGTCGAGGAGATCAACTCCAGCCCCTCGGAGATGAGTTCGCCGTCCCACCGGTCGCGGTCCTGCTCCGCGAGCGGGACCAGCTCGCCGCACGGCCCGGTACGGGCGCCGCGACGGGCGTCGGTGAGCAGCATCAGGGCCAGCAGTCCGGCCGTCTCGGCGTCGTCGGGCACCAGGCGCAGCAGCAGCCTGGTCAGCCGGATCGCCTCGGCGGCGAGCGGCGGCGCGGTCAGCTCCTCGCCGCCGCTCGCCGTGTAGCCCTCGTTGAAGATCAGGTACAGCACGTGCCGGACCTCGCCCAGCCGCTCGCCGTCCGCCCCCGCCCCCGAACCCGCCCCAATCCCCGACCCCGGCCCCGACCCGGGCGGCAGGTCGCCACCGGCCGCCCTGATCCCCTGCTTCGCCCGGCTGATCCGCTGCGCCATCGTCGCCTCGGGCACCAGGAAGGCGGCGGCGACCTGCGCGGTGGTGAGGCCGCCGACGGCGCGCAGCGTCAGCGCTATCCGGCTCGGTGCGGAGAGCACCGGGTGGCAGCAGAGGAACAGGAGGGCGAGCGAGTCGTCCTGCTGGACGGCGTCGTCGTCCGCCGGGGGCGCGAGCAGCGCCGACTGCGGGGTGGCGAGCGCGAGCGCCTCCTCCCTCCGTCGGCGCGCCGAGTCGCTGCGCACCTGGTCGACCAGCTTGCGGGTGGCCACGGTCAGCAGCCAGCCCCGCGGGTTGTCGGGCACCCCGTCCGCGGGCCACTGCAGAGCGGCGGCGAACAGCGCCTCCTGGACGGCGTCCTCGCAGGCGTCGAACGCCCCGTGGCGCCGGACGAGCACGCCGAGGACCTGCGGCGCCAGCTCGCGCAGCAGGTCCTCGGCGTCGCGGCCGGTCGGGCTCACTCGTTCCCCGGGGACTCGTGCAGGATCGGCCACAGCTCCACCGGGTCGGTGTCCGCGAACGGCATGTCGGCGGCGATCTGCTGGGCTCGCTCCAGGCTCTCGCAGTCCAGCAGGTAGAAGCTCGCCATGTACTCCTTGGTCTCCAGGTACGGCCCGTCGGTGACGGCGGGCACGCCCTCCGCCCGCCGGACCAGCTGGGCGGCGGCCGCGTCGGCCAGCCCGTAGGCGCCGAGCAGTTCGCCGGTCTCCCGGTACTTGGCGTTGTACGCCTCCTGCCTGGCGATCGCCTCCGGCCACTCCTCGGCCGGGAAGGACTCCCACTTGGCCTGGTTGCCGTAGATCATCGCGAGGTACTTCATGGCGGTGTCTCCATCCGTGTCCCGCGCGCCCCGTCGGCGCGCCGTCACCCTCCGGTCGGAGCCGCGGGCGGGTCCTCGACATCGGTCGGCGACTCCTCCCGAAGATCTTTCCAGCCGCCGCCCCGACACCCGGACCCCTCCACCACCCCCACGCGCCGCCCCGCCCCGCCCAGGGCGCAGACGCCGGGCCCCGGCGCTTGCGGCGGGTCCCTCGCCAGACCCTCCTTGCGACGGCGAGGTCCTCGGGCCAGGGCAGGCGCGTGTGAGCTGTCCCGCGCCCTGGAGCAGCAGCCAGTCAGGGGCACCCACGGCGACCGCAGGTACGGGCAGGCAGCGCCTCAGCACCTGCCCTCCGCCATCGCCCACCCCTCGTCTGCGAACCCTAAATAAAGGATAGGGCGGGGCCGTCGATTTTAATCGACGACCCCGCCCATAGACCAGATACCCGAAATCTTTACGGTTTCGCCGCGAGGACAAATACCGCCATCGATTCGGAGTCCGAGTAGTCGACCGTAACCTTCCGACTGGGACTCTTGATATCCCCATCCTTCGCAGGCACCATCAGCCCCTTTACGGAACTCTTGGCGTCGATCGACCACCCAGTCAGCTCAAGATCGCTCGCCGTAAACTCAACGACACCGGAATTCAGCTGCTCCTCACGGGCTCCGGCATCAGCCAGGAATGCGCCAAGCCCCTCGCGCCCAACCTTGAATGTCACCCACAGCTCTCCTCCGCCACCCTCCTGGCGGTACCCGTAGGAGACACCGTTCGCGCCAGCAGGAACGATCACTCCGTACCGCCTTTGCAGCTCGAGGCTCGGAGAACCGTCGATCGTGGCGCTCGCGGTCCGCATCGAGGGTGAAGGACTGGCAGCACTGACAGCCCGACCCTGCGGGACCTCATTCCCACATGCGGCGACAGCCAGCACCGAAACTCCCGCCACAAAAACGTAAGAAAGCTTCACGGCTGCTCTCATTCAGGCAATCCTCGCATCATTGACGAGCCGAAGACATCAAAGTCTCGCGCCAGACCGACTGTGTTGAGGTGCGCCATCTCCGGCTGAGTCATATCGATTTGCATCTTATGCACGCGATCGCGACCTTCACTAGGGGTTCCCCAGTCGTAGCGCTTCCGAATCTCCAGTTTATATTCAGGACCGCCACTCCCTCCGTTCACGCCCGTAACCCTCCACTGGAAGTTGTTCAAAGCATAGAACCACCCGATACTCGACCCCCCATCCTTCTCAACCGACCTTGTCACTTGCCAGCCCGAGTCGAACCTACCCTTACCTGCAGCATCTCCCGTCAAGTATTTCTTGACATCATTTTTGAAGTTTGGAATCTCGCCCATCATGCTGTCGGGATGCAGCTCGAATGGCGTTCCACTTGCATCCATCCAGTGCTGCAAAAGCTTGGATGCCACATTCCACGAGTCGTCACGAACCAAACCCTCGACATTTAGGCCCGAGATGACTTGATACACCCAATTCCTAATCTTCATATCATGCGGGCCCGGCGCATGCTTATTGAATACCCTGTCCTCCGTGTCGGAGTAGTCATCTCCGGTTTCTGAGATAAGTTTCTTCATTTGCATCCGGTACTTCAGGACATTCATTTGCGTCTCTGTTGGCCTGTTATCTTCCCAACTGCTTCCATTCGGGCAGATCTGCGGGCCGCTCATCCCGTTCCCGCCACAATTGTGCGACGCCTCTTCGGCGGCCTGCTTCTGCTCCTTCTGCTCGGCCTGTATCGCCGCCCTGATATCAGGATCATAGAGCCCGGAGGGATCATCCCTGTTGACAGGGGCGTTATGGCCGTAGGCATAACTGTTCCACTGCTGAGGATCCTTTGTCGCCAACAATGGGTCGGGGCTCAGGAACCTTCCGGTGGTGGGCTGGTACTGGCGGGCGCCGAGGTTGGTGAAGCCGGTGGCGTCGTCCTTGAGGCCGTTGACGTAGCCCTTGTCGCCGGCCCAGGCGGTGGTGGTGGAGGTGGTGCCGCGGGGGGCGCCGAAGGGGTCGGTGGGGCGGCGGGTCTCCTCGAGGGTGTCGCGGTCGATGGACAGGGTGTTGGTGCCGTGGTGGTCGGCGAACTGGTAGGTGAGTTTGGTCGGGCTCTGGCGGACCAGGGTGATGCCGCCGGGGATGCTGTAGTAGCGGGTGGCGGTGCTGGTCTTGGTGCCGGTGTCGTAGCTGAGTTCGTCGCCGCCGCCGAGGTTGACGGTGGTCTTGCCCGGGTTGCGTCGGATCAGCTGGTTGCCGTCGGCGTCGTAGACGTAGGTGGTGACGGCGGAGCCTTGGGCGAGTGAGGCGAGCTTGCCCTCGACGTCCCAGGTGAGGGTGGCGCTGTTGGCCGCGTCGACGGCGTTCCAGGTGGGAGTGCTCCACTTGGACTTCCAGCCGGGTGCGTAGACCAGGAACTTGCCGTCGTCCTGGAGGGCGGCGAAGTAGCCGCTGCCCGCACCGACGTAGGTCTGCGAGGACCAGAGCGAGACCCGCTGCTGGTCGTAGACCACGAAGTTGCCGTCGTCCTGCATGGTGGCCCAGGCACCCGGGTGGTTCTGGGTGTTGGTCGACCACGTCGTCTGTCCGGTGCGCAGCGAGCTGATCACCAGGTTTCCGTCGGTCTGCATGGTGAGCTGGGCACCGTTGGAGCGGATGCTCTCTCCGGACTTGAGGACGAAGCCGGCGTTGAGGACCCGGTTTCCGCCGGGGTTGTTGATCTTCGTGGTGTTACCGGCCGCGTCGTACTGGTCGGTTCCCACGGTGCCCGCGCTCCACCCGAAGGTCGACTTGCCGGTGGCCAGCGCGTGCGGGCCGCCGGTGCCGCCGCCCGTGCCGGACGCGGTGGTGGGCGTGTTGCGGGTGCCGGGGGCGGGGAACGTCTGGTCGACCTTCACGTCCTTGGACTGGTCGCCGGCCGGGTTGTGGTCGACGAGCCTGGTCCGGTTGCCGGTCAGGTCGTAGGTGTAGTCCTGCCAGTAGGCGGCGCTGCCGCCGACGGTGGTCCTGGCCGGTGCGACCGCCCCGCTGGTGGGTGTGTTGTTGGCGCAGGCCCCCTGGCCCGCGAGGGACGGGGTGGGCTGGTCGAGCTTCCCGGTGTCGCTCCACGCGCTGGTGAGGCGGCCCAGGTAGTCGTAGCCGAAGCACTGCAGGTCGGTGGCGGCCGGGGTGTTGTTCGGGATGGTCCGGATCCCGGTGATCTGCCCGGCCTGGTTGTACGCGTAGGTCGTGTTCTGGACCGTGCCCGTGGTGGAGGTCTGCTTGTCGATGTACTGGGTGAGCAGGCGACCGGTGGATTCGTCGTAGGTGTTGGTGGCGACGATCTGCCAGCCGAACGGGTTGACGGTGGAGCGGATGTTGCGCCCGTAGGCGTCCCAGTCGGACTGGCGGAGGTAGATGTCGCCGGCGCCGCCCATGCCGTACAGCAGGCCGTAGACGTCGTAGTCGTAGGTGATCGACTCGTAGGCGAGGTTGCCTGCCGCCGCCCGGTACTCCCCGGTCATCGCACCGGTGATCGGGTCGTAGACCGCCTCGTACTCGTAGGTCGCCTGCCCGGTCGTACCGACCTCGCTGCCGGGGATCGACACGGTGGTCTTGGTCGGCCGGTACGCGGTGTCCAGGTCCGTCACGGCCTTGGTGTAGGCCGCACCGCTCGCACCGCCGACGTAGCGGGTGGAGCTGGCGGCCTGGCCCTTGGCGACGGTGTCGTAGGTGTAGCCGGTGAGCCGGTTGGCCGGGGCGACCGTGCCGTTGTACGTGCCGGTCTTGCGGCCGAGCAGGTCGTAGGTGGTGGCCACCGTCTGGTTGCGTGCGTCCGTGGTGGTCGCGAGCCGGCCGGCGCTGTCGTAGGTGCGGGTCGAGACGCCGGTGTCCGGGTCGTCCGCCTTCACCTGACGGCCGCGCTGGTCGTAGCCGTAGCTCCAGGAGTTCCCGGCGGCGTCGACGCGGGTGGCGGCCTGACCGCCCGCGGTGTAGGTGTACGTGGTGACGTCCGCGTCCGCCTGCTTGCCGGTCGCGGAGGGCGTCCTGTACTGCCACAGCTGGCTGGTGCGGCCGCGGGCGTCCGTGAGGGTGCTGGTCGCGGTGGCTCCGGCCGGCGGCGAGACGTCGACCCGGTCGGCGCCCGGGTAGGCGGTGGTCGTGGTGTTCTGCGGGACGCCGAGGGCGATGAACTGCGAGCTGACCGGTCGGCCCATGCCGTCGAAGACGGTGTAGGTCTGGCCGGGTACATCGGCGGGCGTCACGTTGAAGCGGACCGTGTTGGGAGCGCTGGTGTCGTCGTAGTGGGCGGCGAAGCTGCGGTTGGTGCGGCCCTGTGAGTCGTAGAAGGTGTCCGTCAGCAACCGGCCGTGGTAGGCGGAGATCGCCGGGTCGCTCTGGGTCTGCACGACCCGGGCGAGCCCGTCCATGATCTGGGTGGAGACCGCGTAGCTCTCGTTGGAGCGCAGGGTCCGGCTGGTGACGGTCGACGGCCTGGCCGTGCCGTCCACGGTGTAGTCGAAGGTGTAGTTGGCGCTCGCGCTGGTCTCCCGGCCCGGGGTCCAGACCGCCTTGAGCCGGCCGAGCGAGTCGTACGCCTGGTTGACGGTACGGGCGTTGGGGTCGGTGGTGGTGATCGGTAGGGCGCGGGCCGGGTCGAGCGTGGCGGTGGTGGTGCGCTTGGCTCCGGCGTCGGGTGCGCCTGCCGGGGCCGGCGTGCCGGTCACGGTCCGGTTGGGCAGTTCGCCCGCGTTCGCCGAGGTGTAGGCCGTCGTCACCGTCGCGCCGTTCGGGTTGGCGGCGTCGGTGGCCGTGACGTCGGTGACGCCGACGGTACGGCCGTACGTGTCGTAGGCCGTGGTGCCGGTGGTCACGAACTGGGCTGCGCCGGAACCGTCGTAGCGGTCGAGCACCTGGGTGCCGGTCGGCTCGCCCTTGGCGCCGGCGTTGCCGTAGGCCGCCCCGTCGTAGAGGGAGCGGGCTCCGGAGACGGTGTTGTCCGCCGTCGGTTTCGCCGTGCAGGCGTTGGCGCCGGAGACCGTCAGGGCCTCCGACAGCAGTCCGGTCATCTGCGGGTTCGTACCGGTGGCGTAGGCGTTCCGGGTGCAGAGGTCGGGCGTGCCGTCGGCGGTGCTGAGCTTGGTCCTGATCCGGTTTCCGTTGGCCGCGTCGCTGCTGGTCACCGTGGACGTGGTCCGGGTGCCGGTGGTGGTCCGGCTGGTGGTGGTGCTGGTCGCGGTGGTGGCGGCGTACCGGGCGACGAGGTCCGGCAGACCGGTCCGCTTGCGGGTCGCGGTGGTGACCGGGCCACTGCTGGTGCTCACCGTTGACGATTCGGGGGTGGAGGCGCCCGAGTCCGCGTAGACGTCGCTCTCCAGCACCCGGCCGGACAGCCAGTCGTCGTCGCGCTTGCCGCCGCTCGTCGGACCGGAGACCGTCACGGATCGGGCCGAGCCGTCCGCCTTCAGGTCCCCGTCCATGCCCTGGTAGTAGCTGGTCGACGTCTTGGACTTGGCGCCGTCCTGGCCCGAGCCGGTCACCGCGGTCACCTTGGCGTAGCCGCGGAACTGGTCCCAGGTGCGGGACTTGTCGTCCGTCAGGGCGCCGTCGTTGCGGTGCCAGGCGGCCGGTCCGTACTCGTAGGCGGTGACCTTGGTGGCCGCACCGGCGACGAGGCTGGAGTTGGGGTCGACGGTCACCGAGGCGACCGGGTAGCGCAGGAACCAGTCGTCCACCATCGCGGCGACACCCGTGTCGTACCACTTCACGTTGTAGCAGCTCATGGTGTTGCCGTCGGCGGAGGACGGCATCCTGCCGGTGGTGCGCATGCAGGAGTCGCGGTTGTAGTCGACGGCGATCGTGCCGCCGGTCTCGAGGGTGATCACCTCGATGCGCGGCCGGTTGTAGCGGGGACGCGCCGGGACGAGGCCGTCCACCCGGTTGGGCAGCATCAGGTCGGCGAAGGTGACCTCGGGCAGGGCCTGCTCGGTCTGCCCGTTGAAGGCGTCCTTGCCGGTCCGCCTGACCGTCTGCAGCCACGGGATCTGGGTGTTCTCACCGGAGTTGGCCGGCGTCTTGAAGACGTGGGCGAGCTCGTAGCGGTCCACCGGGCGGTAGGAGCCGCCGTCGCGGATCGAGGTGGTGATCGCGTTGAGCCACCTGGTCGACCAGTACGTCGGCCCGAAGCTGGAGCAGGTGCCCTGCTCGGCGCACTGCTTGTCGAGCGGCACGTCCGGCCAGTCGGCCGCGTTGGCCGAGGTCCGCCGGGCGGGGTCGCAGGCCGCCGCGCCCGAGACGCAGCGTTCGCCCGTCTCGAATTCGATCTTCGCGGCGGGCTGGTAGGTGCCGTTCGCACCGAGCTGGTCGGAGAGCAGCTGCCCGTAGCCGATCGTGGCGAGCGTGCCGCCCCGGGTGTACGAGGAGTTCACGCCGCTGCCGCGGTTCTGGCCGCCCCCGCGGGCGTACCAGTTCGCCTCCGGGGCGTAGGTGTAGGTGGTCAGGTTGCCGTGGACGTCGACGACGTAGTCGAGGTTCCAGCGCCACGCCGTCTGGCACCAGGAGCCCTTGCCCTTGGCCGCGTCGTAGCAGGGGTCGCCGGGGTTGGGCGAGTACACGGGCACCGTCCATGCCGACCCGCTCGCCGGACCGGTACTGCTCGGCGTACCGGACGAGGTGGGGAGGTGGTTGAGGCCGAGGTAGTACACCGTGCCGGAGCTGTCGGTGACCTTGAGGTAGGAGCCGTTCCAGGTGCCGTTGTCGGCGCCGCCGAGGAACTCGATCTTGGTGCCGTCGTCGTTCTTCAGCCGCCAGGTGCACTTGGACTGCTCGGACTTGGCGTCGCCGGACACGCAGGACTGGTCGTCGGGCACGAGCTCGCCCGAGTGGCCGCCCAGGGACAGGGTCAGGTTCGCCCCGCCCCAGCACTGGTCGCTCGATCCGGTGATCCCCGCCTTGTCGCACGCCTTGTAGGAGCGCTCGACGAAGCCCGAGCTGAGGTCCCAACCGTCACCGACCCAGGAGGCCTGGGAGTTGGTCGACGAAGTCCGCCCGTCGACCGAGGCCGAGTCGTAGCCGAGCGCCACCTGGGGCGCCGCGCCGCCGAGCGAGGGCGGGGCCTGGATCGGGTAGCTGTACGTGAACGCGCCGGAGGAGCTGCCGGCCGTCCACGCCTGGCTCGGCGACAGGGACGTCGCACTGTACGTGCCCAGGCCGCTCGACGGAGTCCCCTCGGCGGCGAGCACCATCGGACCCGAGGCCGAGGGCTCCGCACCGGCGGACGGTGCGCCGGCCGACGGCGCGAACTCCGCCGCCTTCGACTCGGCACGCTGGTCCTTCGTCGGAACCGCCGCGACGGCGGGCAGGTCGATGTCGGCGACGAGCCGCTTCGCCTCCGCGTCGTAGTGCGAGGGCACCGGGGTGCGGGTCAGGCAACCGGCCACCTCGGGGGTGGTCAGTGAGCACGCGGGCAGCGTCACCAGCTGGGCACGCTCGGCGAAGCCACCGCCGAAGCCTGCGCCCGAGAGGTCCAGGCCCAGCCTCACCTTCGTGGCGTCCGCCTGTTCGGAGCGTTCCAGGGTGACCAGGGCGCCCTGCACACCGGCCGCAGCCGCGGCCTTCCGGTCCGCCACGTTCACCTTGACCGGCGAGGCGGCCGAAGGGTTGACCGACCCGGCCGGAGCAGTGTCCGCGGCTGCCGGGGCAGCAGCGGAGTCCGTGGGTTTCGGGGCCGTGTCCGGCGCGACGGGCGCCAGCCACACCGGTAGTTCACCGGCTCGTTTGGAGGCCCCCGCCGCCGGCTCCCGCACCTCGGCGCCGTCCGCGGACTTGCGGACCGTCTTCGCACCGGCTGCAGGCACGGAATCCAACACGGCGACCGCCGAGCCCGTGGCCGTCTTCGGCGCGCTCTTGGGCGGCACCCAGTTCGGCGAGCCCTTCTTCGCCGGCGCCGACTTCGGCTTCTCCGTCGCACCCGGCACCGACGCCGTCTTCGGCAACGGCGTGCCCGGGGGCGACCAGATCCTGTCCCTGTCGGCGGTCGGAGCGGCCAGCGCCGGGGCGACGGGCGCCACGAGCGCACCGAGTACGGCCAGAGCGCTCACGACAGCCACCCGAGAGCTTCGGCGCCGCCCCGGCGGCGCTCCCCTCCCGGCCGGCCACGGCAAGCGGACACGACGAATGGACACCGCTACCCCCCATAGGTAGCCACGCCTCAGGTAGGGCGTGGACAGACGACTGTGGCGGAGAGTAGGGGACCGGACACCGTCAGGTCGAGGAGTTGCCTGATGATTGCCGACGGTGATTCATGTCACAGGAGAGCCATAGTGGTTCGCACACTCCGAAATCGGACAGTCGAACACCTAATCGAGTTGACCGCGGGTTTACCCATCGGGGACCTTGCTCGCGCCCCCTGCCCATGACGTGCACAGATCGGGCCGGGGGCGGACCCGATTGTCAGACCGAGGGGGGAACCTCACCACATGCCTGCCGCTCCGCCCGGCGCCCGCTCCGGCGCCCGCCTCCGCTCACGGATCCCGTCCGCGCGCGCGTCCGCCGCGGCCGTCGGGCTCGTCCTGGCGCTGACCTCCGCAGCGCCCGCCGCCTTCGCCGCGCCCGCCGGCGCACCCACCGCCTCGCCCGGGGCCATCACGCCCGACGCGTTGGCCGCCATGGCGTCCGCCGACGCCCGGCACACCAAGGGCAAGCCTTCCGCCACCGCCGCCGACCGGGCGATCGCTCAGGCCAAGGCCACCGGGAAGCCGGTTCCCGTAGCCGAGTTGACGGACGAGTACAGCGAGACCGTCGCCACGCCCGAGGGGCACCTCTCGCGGTCGCAGCACCCCGATCAGCAGCGGGTCAAGCAGAAGGACGGCACCTGGGCGACACTGGACGCCAGGCTCGTGGCCGATCCGGCCGGCGGCTACCGCCCCCGGGCCTCCGCCGCGGGCGTTCTCCTGTCCGGCGGCGGCACCGGCCCGCTGGGCACGCTGACCGCTCCGGACGGCGAGAAGCTCGCCATCGACTCGCCGTTCCCGCTGACCAAGCCGTCCCTCGACGACGACGGCGACGGCCTGGTGTACCCCGACGTCGCCCCCGGTATCGACCTGAAGGTCACCGCCGACAGGTTCGGCGGGCTGAGCACCGTCCTGATCGTCAAGACCGCCGAGGCCGCGAACAGCCCGCAGCTCAAGAAGATCCGCTTCGGCACCACCGGCCAGGGCGTCACCGTCAAGGCCGACGGCGACAGCAACCTCACCGCCACCGGCAAGGACGGCACCGTCCGTTGGCACGCACCCGCGCCCCGGATGTGGGACAGCTCCGTGAGCGCAGCACCCCCGGCCGCTCCCGTCGGCAAGTCGGCCGCGGCCGCCCAGGCCCTCCAGGCCGATGGCGACGGTCGGACGGCTCAGGCCGGCGTACCCGCCAAGTCCCGCAGCACCAGCAGTGCGGACGGCCCCGGCACCGGGGCCAGGGTCGCCACCATGCCCGCCACGACCACCGGCGACGCCGTCGAGCTGACCACGGACGCCTCGGTGCTCGGCAAGGGACAGGGCCCCTGGTTCATCGATCCCGGCTGGCTCTACGACTCCCGCAGCGGCAACGCCTGGACCTGGACCCAGCAGGCGTACCCGACGACGCCCCGCTACGGCCAGACCACCGCCTCGGGCGACAAGTACGCCCGCCCCGGCGTCGGCTACCAGGGCTACCAGGTCGACAAGGGGATCGAGCGCTCCTACTTCCAGATCGACACCCGCGGCTTCGCCGGCGCGGTGATCAACAAGGCCACCATGTCGGTCTGGGAGTACGAGTCCTCCGACTTCTCCTGCACCACCACCTATCCGGTGGACCTCTACTTCACCGGGCCGATCGACAACCAGACCACCTGGAAGAACCCGCCCGTCGTGGTCGGCGGGCGGCTCGGCCGCGCCGACGTCGCCGGCTCCGGCGGCCAGGGCTGCTACGACAACCGCGAGTTCCAGTACGACGTCACCTCGGTCTACAAGGAACGCGCCGCCACCCACGACGACCTGACCTTCGGCGTGTTCGCGGGCAACGAGTCCGACAAGATGGCCTTCAAACGCCTGACCTACAACCCCGTGGTCGTCGTCGAGTACGACCGCGCCCCGGACACCCCGACCAACACCTACGTGTGGCCGCCACCGAGCACCGCCTCACCGTGGGCGGAGAACCAGGGCTGCGACGGCACCTCGGTCGGCTGGCTCGGCGCGGGCAGCAATCTCAACGGCTCGGTGTCCCTCAACGCGACCGTCCACAGCCCCGTCCAGAACTCCCTCTCCTCGTGGTCCAAGATCTGGGACTACAACCTCCCGGGCGTGCCCGAGGTCGACTCCGGCCAGTCGGGCCTGGTGGGCAACGGCGGAAACGCGGCCTTCCAGGTGCGCTCCGACGTGATCAAGGACGGCCACGTCTACGGCTGGGGCTCCGTGGCCACCGACGGGATCACCTCCTCCGGATACGCCCCGGCATGCCGGTTCGGCGTGGACCTCACTCCTCCGAGCCTCTCCGTCCCCGACGTCTACACCACGCTCCCCGAGAGCGCCCTCGCCGACCGGTTCCCCCCGTCCGGCAACGGACAGGTGACCAGGAAGAAGGCCGGGGAGTGGGGCGTCGTCCCCTTCACCGCCGCCGACACCGCGCCGAACGGCGGCACTCCCTCGGGCGTCACGTGCGCCCGCTGGTCCTGGGACCCTCAGCTCGCCGGAGCGCAGTGGCAGTGCGGATCCTCCCTCCCCCAGGGCGGCGTCAGCGTCCTGCCCGGGCGCTGGGGCACCAACGTCGTCTACCTGCAGGTGATGGACAACGCCCGCAACGTCTCGCCCGTCGCCCAGTACGCGTTCTACGTGCCGTGGAACCCGGACGGCCCGCCCCCGGTCTTCGGCGACGTGACCGGTGACGGCGCGCCGGACATCGTCACCCCCGACCAAGCCGGCGACCTGCGCGCCTACGCCGTGGCCGGCAACCCGCTCGCCAAGAGCCCGCCCGTCTCCCTCGTCGCCAAGCGCGAGGACTCGCCCACCGGACAGGGCTGGGGCAACGTCCAGTTCGCCCACCGGGGCACGCTCACCGGCGGCAACAACATCGACGACATCGTCGCTCATGCGCCTGGGGGCAAGGACCTCTACCTCTACCGGAACCCTGGCAACACCGGCTACTACGGCCGAGTCGATGCCAGGGCAGTGCTCGCGAAGCCGAAGTGCGCAACGACCGCCGGGGAGGACTGCTCCTGGCTCACCGCAGCCGGCTACAACGCCACCGACTGGTCCACCACACTCCGGGTCGCCGCGCTCGGCGACCCCGTGAACACGGACCTCGACTACAAGCTGCGGTTCAAGAACAAGAGCGGCCTGCTCACCGTCGAGAGCACCAACAACGGCACCGACGCAGCGCTCTGGTACTACCCCGCGACCACGAGCTTCAACACCCTCGGCAAGCCCGTCCGACTGGCCGCTTCCGGGTGGAAGGACAAGGAGCTCATCACCCCCGGCGACTGGGCCAAGCAGGGCCACCCGGGCCTGTGGACCCGGAACCTGGAGGCGGCCGAGGACGGCGGCAGGGGCGCGCTGCTCGCCTACACCTTCACCACCGGCACCGTGGCATCCACCGACCGCAACGGCAGGCCGGTGACGGACAGCGGCGGCAACACCGCCACCGTCCCCACCCTGGCCCAGATCTCCGGCCCCGTCACCATCGGCTCCGTCTCCCCCGACACCTGGCCGGCCCTCGGATCAGACGGCGACCTCACCGGCAACGGCTCCGCCGGCCTGTGGGGCAAGCGCGCCAACGGGCAGGTCGACATCTGGTGGGGCGCGGCCACCGACCCCGGCACGCCCGGCGCCGCCTTCACCTGGCAGGCCGGTCCGAGCCGAGCCGCGGACACCTCCGCGACCCCGCTCTGGTGGGCCCTCGACGGCAGCACCATCGTCGACAGCAACGCCTCCAACGCGCTCTACCCGAGCACGTACGCCCGCACCGCCGATCACAACGGCGCCGCAGGCAAGGCCGTCGCGCTCGACGGCAACACCCTCTACCGGAGCACCGGCCAAGCCGACGTCGACACCAGCCAGAGCTACACCGTCGCGGCCTGGGTCAAGATCAACAACACCAACGGCTACCAGACCGCCGTCTCCCTGACCGGCGACGAGCGCAGCCCGTTCTACCTCCAGTACTCCGCCGCCTACGGCAGGTGGGCCTTCAACCTGCCGTCGAGCGACCAGGTCCGCCCCAGCACCTACTACGCGGCCGTCGACACCGAGCAGCCGCAGGTCGGCGCGTGGACGCACCTCGTCGGCGCGTACAACGCGGAGACCCAGACCGCGACGCTGTACGTCAACGGTCGGGCCACCGGTTCGGTCCGGGTCCCGAACGGCTGGAAGGCCACCGGGAGCCTGAACATCGGTGGGGAGACCGCCACCCGCTACCCCGGGCCCGACAGCCGTCTGAACGGCGCGGTCGGCGACGTCCGGCTCTACCCGTACGCGTTCACCGACCAGCAGGCCAACACGCTCGCCACGGCCGGGTCCAGCGTCCGGATCCAGAGCGCCTACAACCCCGGCCGCTGCCTGGACAACTGGGGCGGCACCGTCGGTACCGCGGTGGTCCTCTACGACTGCTACAACGGCAGCGCCCAGCACTTCGCCCTGACCACCGACAACAAGATCACCGTCCCCGGCACCGACCGCTGCGTCGCCACCAACGACAAGCCGGCCGGAAACGGGGGCAAGGTCTCCTTCCAGACGTGCGGCAACGACGACACCCAGACCTGGGTCCGCCGCTACGACGGATCGCTCTACAACCCGGTCTCCGACAAGTGCCTCGAACTGCCCGGCTGGGCGGACGCGAACGGCACCGCGCTCGGAGTCTGGTCCTGCACCGGCAACGCCAACCAGCGCTGGCTCGTGCGCGCCCAGGTCTCCTGAGCGCAGCCGATCCGCTGGAGGGCGGTGAACGACGGACGGGGCCGTACCCGAGCACTTGGGTACGGCCCCGTCCGGCTGCGGGGCGCCGGACGGGCGGGGTCACTCGGGTGAGCGGGGGGTGGGGTTCACGGTGCAGAAGTAGACGCGGCTGCTCCTGCGCTCGAAGTAGAAGCTCCCCGGGTACTGGTCACGGTTCACCGTTCGGTCGAAGGCCTCGCTGTGCAACCACGTGGAGCCGCTGCCCACTTCGGCGGCCAGGGGCCCCGGCACGGGGCAGGCGATGGCGCCCTCCTGCCACGTCCCGCTCGCGGTGATCGACGCGAGGGCCGCCGGCTCGACCCGGGCCACCCCGTCCAGACCCACGTCGCTCGGCCCCGGCACGTCCAGCCGCGCGTCCGCCCCCGAGCCCGCGCCCAGGACGGTCCCCACCCATCTGGCCGCGGACAGCTCGCCCAGCTCGGGGAAGCGGCGGTGCAGGGGCGCGACGTCCTGCCTGACCTCGGCCGAGGCTGAGGAGGAGGCCGGAGGGGACTCCGCGCCCCGGCCGGGCTGGCCGGAGGTGCAGGCCGGAGCGAGCGCTAGCACGACTCCGGCGAGCAGCAGACGGGTTCGGAATCCTGAAGTGTGCATCGCCGTCGTCACGTTTCTGCCTCCACGGTCAACTCCTCTTCTGGAAGGGCGAGTCGCCCGAATCACGGATGCGGCGGATCCGCACCCGCCCGGAGGGTTGCGGCGGCCGCGGGACGAGGTGGGTGAGGTCGTCGATCGCGGCCACGGGTCGGGCTCCGCGGCGGCTGCTACGGGGAGCGGAGGCCGAGGAGGGTGGCCTGTACCTGCTGGGCCATGGCCGGGGGCAGCGTGCCGTACGTGAGGCCCTCGCCCGTGGCCTGGGCCGGGCCGCTGACGGCGTAGGAGGCGAAGCTCGCCACGATGCCGGCGCCGCCGCCGCGCTCGCAGAAGTCGAGGTAGCCGAAGCCGACCACCGGGTAGCCGTACTTGACGGGCTTCCGGTGGTCGAGCTTGACGGAGAGCCTGGTGCCGTCGCTCTCGATCGTGCCCGCCGCGGCCGCCGCGTTGACGCTCAGGGCGGTGGGGGCCGCCACGAAGTCGCCGCCGTCGCCGCTGCGGACCTGGGCCTTCCGGAGGGTGCCGGCGTCCCGCAGCGGGACGAAGCCGATCGACCACTGGGTGCCGGCGACGGCCCCGGGCACGCCGGACGCACTCGTGCCGGGCGTGGCCGGCAGCTCGGACGCCCAGGTGGTGCCCGGTTCGTACGGCCAGTCGGCGGGTGCCGCCTGGGCGAGGTACTGGGTGAGGACGAAGGTGGCCCACGAGGCCTCGGACGGGGCCCGCACGGCGATGGGCGAGTTCGGCAGCGTCGCACCGGGGTTGAGCGCCCTGATCGCCGGGTCGTTCCAGGTCTGGATCCGGCCCCGGAAGATCTTGGCGAGCGTCGGGGCGTCGAGGACGAGGTCGGCCGCACCGGGCACGTTGTAGACCACTGCGACGGGGAGCACCGTGACGGGGAGCTGGGCGATCCGGCCGCCCTCGCAGTGCCGCCCGTACGCGGCCTTCTGACCGTCGGTCATCGCGACGTCCACGGTGGCGGCGTCGAGGCCTCCGTTGGTGAACCGGTCCGCGGCGGTGCCGCCGGTGGACGTGTCGACGGTCAGCTGGCTGGTGGGGCAGGCCTTGCCGAAGTCGGTGACCCACTGCTGGACGAGCGCGCCCTCCATCCCGTCCGAACCGATCGCGGCCTTGCCGGCCGGGCCGCAGGCGAGGCCACCGGCACCGGCGCCGGGCGAGGCGCTGCTCGGTTTGACGTCACCGGTCTTGACGTCACCGCTCGTGGCACCGCCGGTCGCAGCGGCGCCGTTCCTGCCGTCGTCCGCCCGCTGGGCCTGCCAGGCGAGGACGCCCAGCGTGCCCGCGGTGGCGACGACCACGGCGGCCAGCGCCGAGCCGATCAGCAGGGCCTTGCGCCGGCCGGGGCGCGGCGCGACGACAACCGCCGCCGGAGAGGACGACGGGTGGGCAGCGCCGCCGGGCACCACCGGGCCGGGGACCACCGTCGCCTGAGCGGTCGGCGTGGGCGGAGCAGGCGGCGGGAGCGGTGGGGCCGGAGCGAGCGCCGAGGCCGATGCCGGGGCCGGGGCCACCGGCCCCGTCCGCAGCTGGACCGTCCGTTCCCGCGCCCCCGCCGCGACGAGTGCCAACAGCCCGTCCACGGTGGGCCTCTGCTCCGGGTCCTTCGCCAGGCAGGCGAGGATCAGCGGTCGCAGCTCCGCCGCAGCCCCGGCGAGGTCCGGCTCCTCGTACACCACCCGGAAGCCCACCGCGTGCGAGGAGTCCGCGCCGAACGGGCCGCGCCCGGTGGCCGCGAACGCCAGCACCGAACCGAGCGCGAACACGTCCGTGGCCGCCGTCGCCGCGCCGCTGCGGAACTGCTCGGGCGCCATGAACGGCGGGGTCCCGACGGCGACGCCGGTGCTGGTCAGTTGGGTCTGATCGGCCGCCCTGGCGATGCCGAAGTCGATGACGCGCGGGCCGTCCTCGGCGAGCAGGACGTTCCCGGGCTTGAGGTCGCGGTGCACCAGCCCGACCCGGTGGATCTCCCGCAGCGCCTCGGCCAGCCCGGCCGCCAGCCGGCGCACCTCGGGCGGGGACATCGGGCCCTCGGCGGAGACCCGCTCACCCAGGGACGGGCCGGGGACGAAGAGCGTGACCAGCCAGGGCGCCGGGGCGTCGGGGTCCGCGTCGAGCACGGGTGCGGTGAACGCTCCGCTGACCTTGCGCGCGGCCGTGACCTCCTGCCGGAACCGGGCCCGGAACTCGGCGTCCGCGGCCAGCTCGGGCCGGATCACCTTCACGGCCACCTGGCGCCCGGACACCGACCGGGCGCGGTAGACCACGCCCATCCCGCCCGCACCGAGCCGGCCCTCCAGGAGGTAGCCGCCGATCTCCCGCGGATCGTTCTCCACCAAGGTCACCTGCCGTACTCTCCCCCAAGGCGTGCACGGCCGACCGGCCGCGCGACCGGCCCAGCCTAGTCGGGCCCCCGTGCGGCCTGCCCGGCACCCGCCCCCGGAAAACAGAGCGGCCGGTCGACTGTTGGGTCGACCGGCCGTTCACTGTGTGCGCGAGGGGGGAGTTGAACCCCCACGCCCTTTCGGGCACTGGAACCTGAATCCAGCGCGTCTGCCTATTCCGCCACCCGCGCATCTGGGTGATGGGTTAACCATAGCCCATCCGGAGGGGTGCTTCCGACCACCCCCGGGCAACGGGCAGGGCCCGGACCTGGCGATCGGCGGGCGGGGACGCCTCCCCCACCGGCGAGGCGGCCGGCGGAAACGGCGTCGGGGGGGGGGGGGGCGGGGGTGGCCCGCCCCCCCCGGGGGGGGGGGGGGGGGGGGGGGGCGCGGGGGGGGGGGGGCCCCCCCCGCCCCCCGGCGCCCCCAC
>NZ_JBIALK010000027.1:63449-124151 GCF_042873275.1 Kitasatospora sp. NPDC004745
GCCAACCGCCCCGCCCCCCCCCGCGCCGCCCGCGGGGGCCGCCCCCCCCCCCCCCCGCCCCGCCGCCCGCCCCCCCCGGGGGGGGGGCCCGCCCACCCCCCCCCCCCCCCCCCCCGACGGTGTGGTGGGTTCGGTGTCAGCCCTCGATCGGGAGGTGCCCCGCGCGGACCGCGGCGACGAAGGCCTGCCAGGAAGCGGCGGGGAAGGTGAGGACCGGGCCTTGGGGGTCCTTGGAGTCACGGACCGGGACGGCGCCGGGGAGGGATCCGGGGGCTACCTCGATGCACTCTCCCGCGTCGCCCGCGCTGTAGCTGCTCTTGCGCCAAGCAGCCTTCCTGAGATCGGCGTTCTGCAAAGCGGTACTCCTCCATCGCATCGGCGATCAGGGCACGAGATTCCCCCAGCGAGAGTACACCTGCGCGCACGAGGTCGAAGTCTCGGCGAGAACCCTCGACAATTGACGGCACGTCACTGAAATGCCCGCGATACAGACTCTCGGAGTAGACCCACTCCTTCCCGTCCGGCATCAGCAGTAGGACCATGGAGGCGGACGGCGACGCCGGCGCGGGACAGTCGAACGGCGCCACCTGGAGAAAGATGTTCGACCGCTCGGTCACTGCGAGCAGGTGTTCCATCTGCTGTCTCATCACACCTGGGCCGCCCACGACCGAACGGATGGCGCCCTCGTCGAGAACCACCAGCAACGTTGGACCATCGGGAGCCAGGAAGCGGCCCTGCCGCCCCATCCGGGTCGCAACTCGCTCGGCGAACAGCTTGGGATTGTTGCGCGCGTTTCCGGTGGCGAACATCGCTCGAAGGTACGCCTCGCACTGCAGCAGGCCGTTGACCCGGGCGTATTGAAGCACCCGGACCGCCGCGGCCTCCTCCTCCAACTCCATGAACGTTTCGAACCAGTCCGGGCGCTCGATGTCCGCTTGCCAGTCCACTCGCTCCCAGAGTCGGACCAGCAGGCCTCCCATGGAGAGCACTTCGTCGGCCCTTCCGACGGTGTCCCGGTCCATCGGCCGCTTGCCGCCCTCGAAGCGTGTGATCACCGTGCGGTGGAAGTTCAGGAATGCGCCGAGCTCCTCCTGCGTATAGCCCGCCCGTTCGCGCGCATAGCGGAGGGCTTCGCCGAACATCTCTGCCGGGCTGGACGTCGGTGCGGTCTCAAGGCGCCGATGTGCCACGCGTTTCCCCCTCAGGTGCCAGCGGTCTCCACACGTTGATTTGGTCGCCACCGTAACTCCGGCAACGCGATGATTGAGACCTCAGTGCAGCACTCTGCATGCATAGCGTGATTGCGCGCTCCCCTCTCGCTCCCCTCCGCCCCCGAGGTGCCTCGCCATGCCCACAACGTGCCCCCACCCCGACGCCGGCCCCCGCCACCACCACCACCGCCCCCGGACCTTCGCCGCGCGGCTGGACTCCCGTGCCGGCTCGGCGCCGGTGGCCCGGCAGTTGCTGCGCGCCTACCTCTCGGCGCTGCCCGCCGGCGACCGCTACGCCGACGTCGCCGAGCTCCTCCTCGGCGAACTCTTCGCCAACGCCGTCCAGCACTCCGACGCCCCGGCCGACCGGCTGATCGAGGTGCGCTTCGCCCTCGTCAACGGCCTCCTCCGCCTGGAGGTCCACGACGCCGGCGGCGGACGCCCCTCGCTCCACTCCCCGGTGCTCGAGGACGAGCGCGGGCGCGGCCTCTTCCTCATCGAGCAGCTCGCGGAGCGCTGGGGGTGCTGTCCCCGCGCGGGCGGGGTCGGCAAGTTCGTCTGGGCGCTGATCGCCCCGGCCCTCCCCCTCGCCGTCACCGCTGCCGACACCACCCTCACCGCCCTCGCCGTCTGAAAGCCCCCCACCACCATGCGACTCGCCGCCACCGCCCGCCATCTGCTCGACGCCGGCGCCACGCCCGCCGAGGCCTACGCCGAGCTGGCCCGCCGCACCCGGGAGCCGTTGCGCTCCGCCCGCGCGGTCTGCTCCGCCCTCGACATCCCGGCCGTCGAGGTGAACCACCGCCTCGACGACTGCTTCGACGCCCTGCTCGCCGGCGCCCGCCCTGGTGGCGAGGCGGACACCGGTGAACTGCTCGAAGCCCTGGGCGTGTTCGACGTCCCCCAGCCGCTGGACCCGCGCGGCCGGGCCGTCGTCGACCTCTTCCTCGCCGCGATCGACGCGCTGGGCGGGATCCGCGCGGGCCACCAGCACGGGCTGGCCCGCTGGTTCGTCACCGGGAACCTGGCGGCCGCCTACCTCTCCCTCGCGGCCACCGATCCCCACCCCTCCACCGGCGACCCGGCCCACTACTGGGCCTCCCTCGTCACCGCCGGGGAGCTGCTCCGGGCCGCCGACGCCCCGGACCCGCGGGTCGGGCCCGCGCTGGCCCGCTGCCGGGAACGCGCGCGGACCGCCGCCACCGCCACTCCCGCCGGGTGATGGTCTACTGGGCGAACGCCCGTGCACCACCCGACCGTTGGGGGAATCCGTGTTCCGCAGCGACCGCCCGCACGACCGTCACGACCGCCACGTCCCCGCCGACCGCCAGACGGCCGAGGAGTGGGGTGGGCGGATCGCCGTCCTCCGTGACCCGCCGCCCGGGTGGTTCGCCCTCCTGGGGCGCCAGAGCAGCGACGGCCACCTCTGCCACCTCGACCTGAACTACCACCTGGGCCGCGAGCTCGTGGCGATCGTGCAGACCTCCCGGCCCGTCCCGGAGCACCACCGGGTGAAGTCCTCCACGACCCCGGAGAGCCAGCTCTCGAACTTCCTCGGCAACTCCGACCGCCTCGACCCGAGTGTCGGCCCGGCCCCGATCGACGCGCCGCCCACGCCCGGGCTGGTCCGGCTCGACGGCGAGGCCGTCCCCGTCGAGGTCCAGCACAGCCTGGGCTGCCTGAGCGCCCTGGTCCCCCGACTCCCCGGCCAGCAGGGCTACGTGATCGTCACCGCGCCGGCCGAGCACTGGGCGGCCGTCACCGACCTCGTCCTCCGACGGCCGGCGGCGGGCTGAGTTCACCCCAAGGTGGGGTTTGGCTCAACGAACCACCACCCGGGTGCCGAGAACCCATCGGGGTGGCGGCGCTGAGGGCCGCCACCCCGCTCCTCTCCGGCGGCAGAAGTTTTTTCTCCGGGACCGATGAGTTCGGGCGGTGGCGGCGGTCAAACCTGAGAAAGCCCACGCCAGCCGACCGGGGAGACCTGAGATGTCCAACACCGCCACCGCGACCACCACCGCCACCACCACCGCCACCACCACTGTCACTGCCACTGCCACCGCCACGGCGACCCCCACCCGGCCCGGCAAGGCCGTGGTCCGGACGGTCTGGACGCTGCGGATCCTGCTCGCGCTCTTCTTCGCCCTGGCCAGCGCACTGCCCAAGCTGCTCGCGCTGCCCGCCGCCACGACCGTCTTCGACGCCATCGGCGCGGGCCACTGGTTCATGTACCTGACCGGGCTGGTGGAGCTGGCCGGAGCCGTCGGCCTGCTGCTGCGCCGGCTCGCCGGGCCGGCCGCGAGCGCGCTGATCCTCTTCCTGGCCTGCGCGTTCGTCACCCAGCTCACCGCAATGCACGGCGAGAACGCCGGAACCCCGTTCCTGTTCATGGTGCCGCTGGCCGTGATCGCCTGGAACCGGCGCGCCGAGACCGCCGCGCTGCTCGGCCGCCGGCGCTGACCGGGCGGGGCGGCCCGCACCGGCCCGGGGTGCCCCGGCCGGGGCACCCCGACGTCGAACGGGCCCGGAACGGCCGACGGTCAGTCCTCCCGCCCCTCCTCCCGCCCGCGGAAGGCCCGCCGGTAGTCGCGCGGGGCGACGCCGACCCGGGCCGTGAAGACCGGGCGCAGCGAGACCGCGGAGCCGAAGCCGCAGCGGGTGGCGACGGTGTCCACGGGCAGGTCGGTCTCCTCCAGCAGGCGCTGGGCCGTGAGGACGCGCTGGTCGAGCAGCCAGCGCAGCGGGGTGGTGCCGGTGGCGGCGGTGAAGCGGCGCGCGAAGGTGCGTTCGGACATCAGGGCCGTGGCGGCCATCCGGCGGACCGTCCACGGGGTGTCCAGGGCGGCGAGGACCTCGGCGCGGGCCCGGGCGAGCGGGTCGTCGGCGGGCTCGTCGGGGACGGGCGTGGGGATGAACTGCGCCTGGCCGCCGGCCCGGAAGGGCGCGGTGACCATGGTGCGGGCGATCGTGGCGGCGGCCCGCTGGCCGTGCGCGGCGCGGACCAGGTGCAGGCAGAGGTCGATGCCCGCCGCGACGCCCGCGGAGGTCCAGAGGCCGTCGCCGCCCGTGAAGAGCACCTCGGGGCGGACGGTCACCGCCGGGTGGCGGCGGGCGAGTTCGGGAGCGTGGGCCCAGTGGGTGGTGGCCTCCCGGCCGTCCAGCAGTCCGGCCTCGGCGAGCACGAAGGCGCCCGCGCACAGCGAGGCGATCGGGATGCCGGCGGCGCGGACGGCCCGCAGGGCGGCGTGCACGGCGGGGTCGCGGGTCGCTGCCGGGTCCTCGATGCCGGGGACGACGACCAGGTCGCAGTCCACCAGCGCCGCCAGGCCGGCGTCCGGGACCCGTTCGAGCCCTCCGCCGAGCCGTACCCGGGCGCCGTCCGGGCCGCAGACGCGCAGGTCGAAGGCCGGGAGGCCGGGCCGGGCGGACCGGTTGGCCCACACCTCCCCGATCACCGCGTAGTCGAAGGCCCGCACCCCGTCGAAGATCAGGCAACCCACCGTTCGCATGGCAGGAATCTATCGATGGATGGCATCCGCTCCCCTCACCGGCCCCCGGCACCGGACCGCACGATGGACGCATGACGAACACCGACGCCTTCGACGCCCCGCTCGCCCTCGACCCCGACGCCGTCCTGCTCCTGATCGACGTCCAGAAGGGCTTCGAGGACGAGGCCTCCTGGGGCCCGCGCGACAACCCGCAGGCCGAGCAGCGGATCGCCGACCTCATCGCCGCCTGGCAGGCCACCGGCCGTCCGATCGTCACGGTGCAGCACGGCTCCTCCTCCGGACCGCTGGCACCGGGGACACCCGGCTACGAGCTGAAGGACTTCGTCGCGGAGGTCACGCCCGCACTGCACGTCACCAAGACCGTGAACAGCGCCTTCTACGGCACCCCCGACCTGCACGCCTGGCTGCAGGAGCGCGGCGCCCGCCAGGTGGTGGTCACCGGGATCATCACCAACGTGTGCTGCGAGACCACCGCCCGGATGGCCGGCAACCTCGGCTACGACGCGGTCTTCCCCACCGACGCCATGCACGCCTTCGACCTGACCGGGCCCGACGGCACGACCGTCCCCGCCGCCGAACTCGCCCGCGCCACGGCGACGGTGCTGCACGCGATGCGCTTCGCCAAGGTGGTGACCACGGAGGCCGTCCTCACCGCGGCCAAGGCCTGACGCCGGGACGCACGGCGCCTCGGGCGCACGGCCCCACGGGCGCAGGGTCCGGGGCGCACGATCCCCGGAGCGACCGGGCGGGCTCAGGACCGGAGCGACCAGGAGGCCTCAGGCCCGGAACAGCGGCGCGTAGGCGGTGCCCTCCTCGGCGTTGAGCAGGACGTACCCGCTCCCCAGGCCGGTCGCCACCTCCCGCAGCCGGGCCAACGCGGCCGCCTCCGAGGGGACTTCGAGACCGAGGGCGGCTGCTGCCGCGTCCCGGTCGGCGAGCAGGCCGGGCTCGTCCTCCAGATACTCCTGCGCGGCCTCCGCGCTCTCCTCCGCGGTCAGCCGCGGGCAGTCCCGCCACCACGGCACGGCCAGCAGCAGCCGGACCAGCTCCGGCAGGCCGACGGCCAGCAGCGCCGCGCCGCCCTCGGAGTCGGCGTACAGCACGGGGCGTTCCTCGCCGCCCTCGCCGCAGAGGAAGAAGGTGCCGCCCGCGCCGTCCTTGCCCACCGGCTCCAGGGCCTCGCCCGAGGCGAGCACGACCTCCTCGACGTGCGGGTAGTGCCGGAGGTCGAAGTCGCCCGGCCAGAGCAGGTAGTCGAGGGCGGCCTGGTCGGCTCGGATGGCGTCGAGCAGCGGGGTGGTGGTCGGCATGGCGGCCACCCTACGGGCCGGCGGCGACACTCAGGCGGCCAGCCGCTCGGCCAGGTACGCCTCCCAGGTGCGGTGGCCGAGTTCGGCCCCGGCCAGGGTGAGGTTGTCCCCGGCGCGGTAGGCGCGGCCGAGCCTGCCCGGCACCCGCAGACGCAGGTGGCGGCGGCTGCGGCCCTGCGCCTCCAGGTAGCCGCGGGTCAGCTCGCCCATCTCGTACACCGTCGGACCGGCCAGGTCGGGGACCATCCCGGCGGGCGCGTCCAGTGCCAGCTCGACCAGCCGGGCCGCGACCTCCCGGACGTCCACGGGCTGCCACCGGACGCCGCCGGGGGCCGGGACGAGCGGCAGCTTCGCCATCTTCTCGACCACGGTGAACGCCAGGTCGTGGAACTGCGCCGCCCGCAGGACGGTGTACGGCAGGCCCGAACCGGCCACCGCCTCCTCGGCCGCGTGCTTGGCCCGGAAGTAGCCGAGCGGGATCCGGTCGGCGGCGATCACCGAGATGTACACCAGGTGCCCCACCCCGGCCCGCCGGGCGGCCTCGACCAGGACGCGGGTGGCGGCGTCGTCGCCCTTGGGGCCGCCGGCCAGGTGCAGCACGGTGTGCACGCCGGCCAGCGCCTCGTCCAGGCCGGCCGCGGCGGCGGCCGGATCACCGAGCAGGTCGCAGCGCACGTACGTCACGCCGTCGGCGGGCTCGCGGTCGTGCCGGCTGAGGACCCGGACCTCCCGGCCGGCCGCGCGCAGCAGCGGCACGACCCGGCGGCCGAGGGTGCCGGTGCCACCGGTCACCAGGACGGGGGTGCCGTTCGCGGGGGTGCCGTTCGCCGGGGTGCCGTTCGCCGGGGTGCCGTTCGCGGGGGTGCCGTTCGCCGGGGTGCCTGCGTTGGGGTTCTTCGTCACGATCGTCTCCGATTCGTCCCGGGCGGGGAGTTGATCTCCGCGCCGCAGCCGTTGTTTGGTGGCTCCTGCTGTACTGACCCACGGCGACGAAGGAATGTGACACGGGTGGACGGAAAATCTTCCGCACAGGATCCGGCCGGGCTCTTCGAGGCCCACCGGCCCAGACTGCGGGCCGTGGCGTACCGGATGCTCGGCTCGATCAGCGAGGCCGAGGACGCCGTCCAGGAGACCTGGCTGCGGTACGACCGCACCGACACCGGGGACGTCGCGAACCTCGCCGGCTGGCTGACCACCGTCGTGTCCCGGGTGTGTCTGAACCTGCTGCGCGAGCGGGCGCACCGCCGTGAGGAGCCGCTGGAACCCGGCGGCTCCGACCAGGTGCGGATCCCGGACCCGCTGCTGCGGCGCGAGGGCGTGGTCGACCCTGAGCAGGAGGTGATGCTCGCGGACTCGGTCGGGCTGGCGCTGATGGTGGTGATGGAGTCGCTGTCCCCCGCGGAGCGGGTCGCCTTCGTCCTGCACGACATGTTCTCGGTGCCGTTCGAGGAGATCGCCCCGCTGATCGAGCGGACCTCGGCCGCGACCCGCCAGCTGGCCAGCCGAGCCCGCCGCCGGGTGCAGGGGCAGGCGCCGGCGCCCGATCCCGACCTGGGCCGGCAGCGGGTCGCGGTGGACGCGTTCTACGCCGCCGCCCGCAACGGTGACCTGAACGCGCTGCTGGCCGTGCTCGATCCGGACGTGGTGCTGCGCTCGGACGGCGGTGCGGGCGTGCGGGTCCGGCAGACGGTGGTGCTCTCCGGTGCGGCCGAGGTGGCGGGGCAGGCCGTCCTGTGGGGCACGCTGTCGCCGTTCGCGCGTCCCGCGCTGGTCAACGGCGTCGCGGGCGCGGTGGTGATCGACGACGGCGGCCGGACGATCTCCGTCATGGCGTTCACCGTGGTGGACGGCGCGATCGCCGCGATCGACGTGCTCACCGACCCGGACCGGCTGGCGCTGCTGGACGTCACGGCCTTCCGGGGCTGAGGGGCGCGCTTCCGGAGTCGAGGGGGCGCGACGCGGCCGGCGGCGGGGCTCTCCCCGGCCGCCGGCCGCCCCGGGCCGCGGTCGGCGGGTGTCCACACCTCGGTCGGACCGGCCGGAGGACTTGATCACGACGGGCGGTCCGGGCCAGGATCTCCCCCGGTTGGATCACAACGGGGGGAGCCGTGATGTCCGAGGACCGGTCGGTCAGTCGTGGGCTGAGACAGCGTCACATCGCCATGATCGCGCTGGGCGGGGCGATCGGAGCCGGGCTGTTCGTCGGCTCCGGCGTCGGCATCGCCGCAGCGGGGCCCGGGATCGTGGTGTCGTACGTCGTGGCCGGGGCGCTCACCGTCCTGGTCATGCGGATGCTCGGCGAGATGTCCGCCGCCCACCCCGGCTCCGGGTCGTTCTCCGCGCACGCCACCCGCGCCTGGGGGCCCTGGGCCGGGCTGCTGGCCGGCTGGATGTACTGGGCGCTGCTGGTGGTGAGCGTGGCCGCGGAGGCGATCGGGGCGTCCCGGATCGTGGCGGGATGGCTGCCCCAGGTGCCGGCCTGGGTGTGGGTGGCGGCGTTCATGGCGCTGTTCACCGGGACGAACCTGGCGGGCGTGCGGCACTTCGGAGAGCTGGAGTTCTGGTTCGCCGGTGTGAAGGCGGCCTCGATCTGCGCGTTCATCCTGCTCGGCGCCGCCGCCGTGCTCACCGGCCGGGCCCCGGCCGCGGAGCACCTGAGCGCCCACGGCGGCCTGCTGCCGCACGGCTGGCACGGGGTCGCGGTGGGCACGATCGCGGCGGTGTTCGCGTACGGCGGGCTGGAGACGGTGACGATCGCCGCCGCCGAGTGCGCGGATCCGGTGGCCGCGGTGCGCCGGGCGGTGCGCACGGTGCTGTGGCGGGTGGCGCTGTTCTACGTCGGCTCGATGGCGGTGATCGTCGCCGTGGTGCCCTGGGACGACCCGGCGGTCGCGGCCGGTCCGTACGCGGCGGCGATCGGCCGGATCGGGGTGCCGGGCGCGGCGCAGCTGATGAACGCCGTGGTGCTGGTGGCCCTGCTGTCCGCGATGAACGCCAACATCTACGGCTCCTCGCGGATGCTGCACGCCCTCGCCGCCCGCGGCGACGCCCCGCGCCTGCTGACCGGCCGCGGCCGGGCGGCCGCCCCCGGCGGTGCCCCGGGCGGTGCCCCGGACGGCGTCACCGGTGGCAGCGGCGCCCCGACCGGCACCGGCCGCGCCGTGCTCGCCTCGGCCGCGTTCGGCTTCGCCTCGGTGGTGCTCAGCCTGCTGTGGCCGCGGACCGTCTTCCCGTTCCTGCTGAACTCGATCGGGACGGCGATCCTGGTCGTCTGGATCCTGATCGCCGCCTCCCACCTGCGGCTGCACGGCCGGCGGCGACGCCCCGGGGGGCCCGAGCAGGAGCGCGGGCCCGAGCGGGGCGGGCCCGGGCCGGCGACCCCGATGCGGGGCTTGCCGTACCTGGGCTACCTGGCGCTGGCGGCGATGGCCGGGGTGCTGGTGTTCATGCTGGTGGACCCGGGCAGCCGCAGCCAGGTGCTGTGCACGGGCGCGTGGACGGCGGTGCTGCTGCTGGTGGCCGGGCTGCGGCGGCGCCGTCGCGGGCCGGGCGCCGCTGCGGACGCCCTTCCGGAGACTGGGCCGACCGCCGCTCAGGACGCCCGTCCGGAGGCCGGCACGGCCGCCGCTCCGGACGCCCGGACCTCCGCCGTCGCCGCGGTCACCGCTCCCGCGCGTACCGGGCCAGGAACAGGTCGACCCCGGAGCTGATCATCCGGTGCATCCCGGCCTCGTCCAGGTCGGCCTCCGGGCGGAACGTCCGCACCAGCTGCGGCACGCCCACCGTGCAGGCGACCAGCTGCTGCACGGCCAGCACCGGGTCCTCCACGGCGAGCACGCCGCGGCGGTCCAGTTCGGCGAAGGCCTCGATCAGCGGGCCGTTGTTCATGTCGTAGCTGACCCGGTACCAGAGCTGGCCCAGCTGCGGGAAGCGGTCGATCTCGCCGATCACCAGCCGGCGCAGCGACATGATGTCGGGGCGCAGCAGGATGCGGGTCCAGTCGAGGGTGAGCGTGATCAGCGCGGAGCGCAGGTCGTCGGCCTCGGCGATGGTGGAGTTCCACGGCTTGAGGTCCTCGTAGGTGGTCGGCAGTATGCCGCCGATCACCGCGAGGAAGAGCCGCTCCTTGTTGCCGAAGTGCTTGTAGATGGTCGCCTTGGAGACGCCGGAGCGCGCGGTGATGGCGTCCATCGAGGCCGCGGAGTAGCCCTCCTTCAGGAACTCGACCAGGGCCGCGTCGATGATCGCCTGCCGCTTGCGCTGGGCGGCGTCGACCGGGCTCGGGATGATCGGGATGCCGAACTCGTCGATCGGCCCGGGGTTGTCGGCGGCCATCGGGGTTCTCCTCGGGGTGCTCGGGGGGAGACGGTACGGGCCAGTATAGGAAACTGAACCGTTCGGTCGGATCGCGTGGCGGCGCCCGGCAGGGTGCCGACGGAGCGCGTTCCGCCTCGCCGGCGCACCCGCCCGCGGCCGGCGCCGCGACCGGTCAGTGCACCAGTGAGGCGAAGTGCGGGCCCAGCCCGGCGATCCGCTCGCCGAACTCCGCCAGGCGCGGGGCGAGTGCCGCCAGCTGCGGGCCGAGCGCCGCGCCGAGCAGGAACACCAGGTTGAACAGCCCGATCGCCTCCGACCGCCGGGGCGGCGCGACGGCCTCGGCCGCGGCGCCGGTCAGGACGCCCTGGCCGCCCGCGTTGACGCAGGCGCTGGCGCCCGCACCCAGCAGCACCAGCGGCGCCCAGGGGCTGGACGCGGCGAGGGCGAGCGCGGCGAACGAGCCGCCGAGCAGCAGGCCGGCGGTGCGCCGCAGGCCCAGCCGGGGCGCGGCGCGCACCAGCGACCAGGAGAGCAGTGCGCCGGTCAGGGTGGCGAGCGAGCCGACGGCCCCGGTCTGGACGGCGGTCCAGCCGGTCAGCGCGGCGGCCCGGCGCGGGGCGCCGTAGACCAGGCCGAAGTTGACGGTCGCCAGGACGAGCATCACGCCGGCGACGGCCCGGAAGCGCGGCACCGCCAGGGCGTCCAGGCCGAGGAAGCCGCGACCCGCGGGCCCGTCGGCCGCTGTGGCACCGCCCCGCGACCCCGGGTCCGGCGCCGGCTCCGCCACCCGGTCCGCCACCGCCCCGGCGCACGCGCGCAGCGCGGCCGGCAGCACCGCCAGGGTCAGCACCGGGAGCACCAGGCAGGCCCGCCAGCCCAGCCCGGCCGCCACCGCCGCACCGATGAACAGCCCGGCGGTGCCGCCCGCCGCGCTGCCGATCGCGACGAGCCCGGAGGCCCGCCCGTCCGGCCGGCGCGCGGCCAGCTGGAAGGCGGCCACGTTGAACCCGGCCGCGCCGACCGCCTGCAGTGCGCGCCCCGCGACCAGCGGGCCGAGCTCCGCCCCGGCGGCCAGCGTGACCAGCACGCCGAGCAGCAGCGCCGCCGCGGAGGCGAGCAGCAGCGCCCGCGGGCCGCGCCGACCGGCGGTGCCGGTGAGCAGCGGGGTGCCGAGCATCATGCCGAGGCCGTAGCCGCTCATCAGCCAGGACGCGGAGTCGAGGCCGGTGTGCAGTTCGCGCGCGACGGCGGGCAGGACGAGGCTCGGACTGGAGAGCCCGGCGGCCCCGGGTGCGGCGACCGCCGCGAGCAGCAGGCCGGTCCGGAGCGACCCCCGTACGCCCCGGCCGGCGCTGCCCGCCGACGGCTCCGCCGGGGGCGCGCCCGCCCCGGCCGCCGTGTCCAGCACTCCCGGGCTCATTCCGGGATCCTCCCGAACTTGCCGTTCGAGAAGTCGAGTTGGGCCTGCCGGAGCTCGGCCGCGGTGTTCATCACGAACGGGCCGCCACGGGCCACCGGCTCGCCGATCGGCTCGCCGGCCAGGACCAGCACCTCGGCCGGGCCGCCCGGCGCGGCGACGGCGATCCGCTCGCCGTCGTGCGCCAGCACCGCGAGCTGACCGTCCGCCAGCGGCGCGTCGGGCAGTTCGACGGCGCCGGAGAGCACGTAGACGGCGGCGTTGTGGCCCGCCGGCACGGTGAACTCGACCTGCCCGCCGGCGGGCAGCACGGCGTGCGCGAGCAGGACCGGCAGGTGGGTCTCGAACGGCCCGGCCACGCCGTGGCTACGGCCCGCGATCACCTTGACCGCGCTGCCGTCCCCGGTGCGCACCACCGGGATGGTGTCGGGCCCCTGGTTCTGGCTGCGGGCCGGGAGGTCCTTCAGCCGGGCGGGCAGGTTCACCCAGATCTGGAGCATGTGCTGGCGGCCGCCGCGGGCGAGCAGGTCGGCGGTCGGCTCGTTGGAGTGCACGATGCCGGCGCCGGCGGTGAGCCACTCGACCTCGCCGGCGACGCTGGTGCCGCGCCGGCCGGTCGAGTCCGCCCAGTCCATCGAGCCCTCGATGAGGTAGGAGACCGCCTCGAAGCCGCGGTGCGGGTGGGCGGGGGCGCCCTTGGCCTCGCCGGGGGCGAGCAGCAGCGGGCCGGTCTGGTCGACCATCAGGAACGGGTCCAGCATCGGGAGCTCGGCCACCGGGAACGGGCGGCGGACGGGGAAGCCGGCGCCCTCGAAGGTGTGCACGGGATCGATGACGGTGGTGGTCGAGCGGACGGGGGCGGCCTGGGCCGCGGCGAGCTGAGTCGTCGTCATGCCCAAGACTGAACTACACGATTCAGTTCAGAGTCAAGACTGAACCGTCTGGTTGACGTACTGAACTGAACCGTTTAGATTTCTCGGCGTCGGAAGGACCGCCGGCCCGACTCCCGCCCCGCACCGGGCGGTCCGGCCGGCCGTCCGTGCCACCACCCACATCCACCCGCAAGGAGCACCGCCATGACCGCGTCCAAGGTCTTCGCCCTCTCCGGCTCGCTGCGCGCCGACTCGCACAACACCGCACTCCTGCGCGCCGCCCAGGCGTTCGACCCGGCCGGCATGGAGATCGAGATCTACGACGGCCTGCGCGAGATACCCCCGTACGACTACGACCTGGACCACCCCGGCCTGCGCCCGGCCGTCGTCGAGGAGCTGCGCCGGGCGGTCTCCGCCGCGGACGGCCTGCTCGTCGCCACCCCGGAGTTCAACTACTCCGTCCCCGGCGTCCTCAAGAACGCCCTGGACTGGCTGAGCACCGACTGGAGCCGGACCGAGGGCGTCCCGCTGCGCCACAAGCCCACCGCGATCATGGGCGCCGCGCCGGGCAGCTTCGGCTCCGTCCGCGCCCAGCTGGCGCTGCGCCAGATCTTCCTCTGCACCGACAGCGACGTGGTGGCCAAGCCCGAACTCGTCGCCTTCCGCTCCCACGAGCGCTTCGACGGCGAGGGCACCCTCGTCGACGAGGGCACCATCGGCATCCTCAAGGACCTGCTGACCGCCCTGCAGGACAAGATCGACGCCGCCCGCGCCTGACGCCCCTCCCCCGGCCCCTCCGGCACCCCGCCCCGGCTCGCCCCGGCCCGGCCCCGCGCCCGCCCCGGCCTGCCCCGGCTCCGAGGACCCACCCCGCCCCGGCTCGCCCCGGCCCGGCCCCGCGCCCGCCGCGGCCTGCCCCGGCCCGGCACCCGCAGCCGCGTCCACGGCCTGCACCCGCACCCCGAAACCCACCGCCCCCACGCGGCACGAAGCCCGCCGAGCAAGCGCTCGGCGGGCTTCGTCACGCCTCCCGCACCGGTCCGGTCGGGCGGCCGGGGCGGCGCGGTGTCACCGGTCACCGCGCCACCGCGGATTCCGCACCGGTGGAACGTCACCGCGGGAACGTCACCGGCTGGAACGTCACCAGCCCTGCGCGGCGACCCAGTCGGCGAGGTGGCGGGCGCAGACGTCGACGGACTCGCGCCAGCTGTGCGCCGCGCCCTCGCCGGCCTCGTCACTGACGTGCTTGACCAGGCGCACCGGCAGCCCGGCACGGTGGGCGACCACCGCGACGGCGTAACCCTCCATGTCGACCAGGTCGGCGTGCTCGGCCAGCCGGGCGCGGGCCGCCGGGTCGGAGACGAAGAGGTCGCCGGTGGCCAGCACCGGCCCCTGGCCCCGGCCCACCACCAGCGGGGCGCCGTAGGTGCGCCCGGTGAGCTCGTACAGGGCGGGGGTGTCGAGGTCGTGCTGGATCACCTGGACCACGTGGTGGGTGCCCTCCCAACCGGGGCGCAGCGCGCCGGCGGTGCCCAGGTTGACCACCTCGGACGGCCGCTCGCCCTGCGCGAGGACGGTGGCCAGCGCCGAGGTGGCGTTGATCTTCCCGATGCCGGTGAGCAGGACGGGCAGCCGGCCGTCCAGGTGGGCGGCCTCCTCGCGGACGGCGACGACGAGCAGCGGGCGGTCGGGCGAGATCGTTCCAAGCAGGCGCATGCGCCCATCGTACGGAGAGCGTCCGGCCCGCAGCGGGAGCGCGCACCCGGGCGGACCCCGGCGCTCCGGACCGCCCGGGGAACCGCACGGGGTGCGTCCGGCGTCGGACGGTACGCCGCCCGCCCCGCGCGGCCGCCGAGGCGCCCGGGGCGGCACCGCGGCGAAGCCTCGAACCGTGCACCGGAAACTCAAGATCGGCGCAAGTCGGGTGTGGCCGGGGGGAGTCACGGCCATACTGCTGGCATCGGCCGCGCCCGGATGACGGGCCGGCCCCAGGGGAGGGTGAGGCGGGTGGCGACACCAGGAGGTACCGGCGCACCGGGCGCCGCGGTCCGGACACGGCCGAACGGTCCACCGGGCGCCACGGCGTCCGGACCCGGCGGTGCGCCCGCGCGCCGCCCCGCCGCGGGCCCACCCGCACCGCGCGGGCTGCGGGGGCGGCTCGCGCGGGCCGCCCGGACGGCCCCGGGCCGGCTGCGACTGGCCGGCGCGGTGCTCGCCGCGCTGACGGTGGCCTTCGGCGCGCTGACGGCCTGGCAGCTGGAGACCCGGGCGCAGGCCGCCCAGCGGGTGGTCTCCTACAGCCAGCCGCTGAGCCAGGCCGCCGCCGACATCCACCGCTCGCTGGCCGACGCCGACACCACCGCGGCCACCGGCTTCCTGCTGGCCGGCGCCGAGCCGAAGGCCGTCCGGGACCGCTACGAGCAGGACCTCGCCACGGCCGCCAAGCTGATCGCCGACGCCGCCGCCCGGACCACCGCGACCTCCCCCGCACAGGGCTCGCTCGCCCGGATCAACCAACAACTCCCGCTCTACTCCGGCCTGGTGGAGAGCGCCCGGACGAACAACCGGCAGGGCTTCCCGCTCGGCGGCGCCTACCTGCGGTACGCCTCCGAGCAGATGCAGACCCAGCTGCTGCCGGCCGCCGCCGAACTGACCACCATCGAGAACGGCGAACTGGCCGCCGACTACGCCGAGGCCAAGGCGGTGCCGTGGGGGGCGTACGTCCTGGCGCTGCTCACCCTCGCCGCCCTGGTCTGGGTGCAGCTGACGCTGTTCCGCCGCACCAACCGGGTCTTCAACCCCGGCCTGCTCGGCGCCACCGCCGCCGTCCTGGCCGGCGCGCTCTGGCTCACCGTCACCGGCCTGACCGCCAGCGCGGCGCTCAAGCAGAGCGACCGCGAGGGCGCGACCCCGCTGCGCGCGCTCAACGCCGCCCGGGTGGACGTGCTGACCGCCCGGCTCGCCGAGAACCTGAACTTCGTCGCCCGCGGCTCCACCACCAGGTACACCGACCAGTGGCTCAAGACCACCCAGCACCTGTCCGCCAGTGCGCCCGCCGACACCCCGGTGGACCAGCTGGTCGGCACGCTGCCGGAGGCCTTCCGGCTGGCGCCGCCGCAGGCCCGGTCGCTGGTCGCCGACGCCCGCGCGCAGTACGCCGTCTGGGACGAGCGGCACACCTCCGCGCGGAAGGCGGAGGTCGACCGGGCCGACTACCAGGGCGCCCTGGACGCGACCGTCTCGGCCGTCGGCGCCACCACCACCGCCGACGCCGCCTTCAACGGCACCGACCAGGCGCTCGCCAAGGCGGCCGACGCCGAGCAGGAGCGGTTCCTGGCGTCCGCGAAGGGCGTCGACGGGGACCTGCGCACCACGGCCGTCGCCGTCGCGGTGCTGGGCCTGGTCGCCGCGGCCGCCGCGCTGCGGGGCCTGGGCCGACGACTGGCCGAGTACCGGTAGAGGGGGGACGACAGATGCGCAAGAGGACCCGAACGGGCCGGCCGGCCGCCGTGCTGGCGCTGCTCGCCGCCGGTGCGGCCGTGCTCGGCGGGGGCGGCCCGTCCGGCGCCGCGCCCGTCGCCGCCGGCGCGCCGCAGACCGTGCGGCAGGACCAGCGGACAACGCAGGACCAGGCCGACTGCGACGTGTACAAGAGCGTGCCGCCGAGCACCGAGGACGGCCCGGCGGTGAAGGCGATCAAGGCCCGGCGCAGCCTGGTCATCGGTGTGGACCAGAACAGCTACCGCTGGGGCGCCCGCAACCCGAACACCGGCCAGATCGAGGGCTTCGACATCGACCTCGCGCGGGCGATCGGCACCGCCGTCATGGGCGACGCCGACAAGGTGGTGCTCAAGCCGGTGGCGACCGCGGACCGGGTCGACGCCGTCCAGAAGGGGCGGGTCGACCTGATCGTCCGCACCATGACGATCAACTGCAAGCGGATGGAGGACGTCGCCTTCTCCAAGCCGTACTTCAGCATCACCCAGCGGGTGCTGGTGCCGAAGGCCTCCCCGGCGAAGAACGTCGACGACGCGGTCAAGGACCGGACGGTCTGCGCCGCCAAGGGCTCGACGGCCTGGAACGTCCTGGACGGCAAGAAGACCGCCAGGCAGGTCGTCACCGTCGAGAACCAGCTGGACTGCCTGGTCCTGATGCAGCTCGGCAAGGTCGACGCCACCATGACCGACGACGGCCTGGCGGCCGGCCAGGCCGCCCAGGACCAGACCGTGCGGATCGTGGACGGCGAGGCGCAGCCCGAGGTGATCGGCGTCGCGATGCTCAAGACCAGCCCCGACCTGACCGCCCGGGTCAACCAGGTGCTGGCCGACTACTACGCGAGCGGCGCCTGGCGCAGCTCGTACGACCGCTGGCTCAAGCCCTACATGGTCAACGACGCCGACCACTACTGGCCGGTGGCACACTGACCGGCCCGCGGGCGGGCGGCGGGCGGGGCGGGGCCGGCACCACCGACGCCCCGCGCCCGCACCCGCCGCGGGGCCACCGGCTAGGGTTCGGGACGATCACCGCGGGGAGACCGCCGGTGGGCACGGGGGCTGTCGTGGGATCGCAGGACGGGATCGCACGCGAGGAAGGAAGGACACCGCGGTGGCGGCATCGGCTGGCCCGGTACTGAGCCGGGAGGAGGTGGACCGCGCGCTGGCGCGCCTCGGCGCGGAGCGCGACGCGGTCGAGTCCGCGCTGCTCGCCCTGCAGGACCACCCGGGCCTGCGGCTGCTCGACGGCGCCGACCTGGCCGGGCGCACCCTGGAGCAGTGGTCCGTCGCCGGCAAGGGCCTGCCGCTGCTCTGGGCGCTGTTCGACCGCTACTCGGAGGCGCTGGCCTCGGCGCGCGCCGTGCGGGCCCGCAAGGCCAAACCCGGTGCGCCCGAACTCGCCGAGCTGAGCGAGCTGTTGACCGGCGACGCGGTGACCGTCCCGGGCGGCGCGCTGCCCGACGGCCCGCAACTGCTCGGCGCGCCCGCCCGCCTGGTCGAGCGGATCAGCCTGGACGCGCTGATGGCCCGGATGAACTCCTGGTACGCCACCGTGCTGGAGGTGGTCAGCGCCGCCGACGCGGTCTGGTCGGCGCTGCCGGCCCGGATCGACCTGCTGCTGGCCGAACTCCACCGGGTGCGCACGCTCGCCGCCTCGCTCGGCGTGCGGGCCGGCGGCCACCCGCTGGGCGACGACCTCGCCGGGCTGGAGGCCGACCTCACCGCGCTGCGCACCGAGGTCCGCGGCGACCCGCTGGCGCTGTGGCGCCCGGCCCGGGTGCCCGCCCAGCGCGGCACCGTACCGGAGGGCACCGCCTTCGCCACGCCCGCCGGCGTGGTGGACACCGAGCGCTTCGACCGGGCCGGGCGGGCCCTGGACGGCGTGCGGCTGGAGCTGGAGGACCTGCTGCGGCTGCGCGACGACGCCGAGGAGCGCCTGCAGGGCGTCGGGGACCTCCTCCAGCGGGCCGACGCCACCCTGGCCGAGGCCCGCCGGGCGCGCGGCGAGGTGCTGGCGAAGATCGCCGCCAGCGACGTCCCGGCGGTGCCCGGCCCGGCCTCGGCCCTGCGGGAACGGATCGTGACGGCCCTGGAGCTGCGCCAGGCCGGGCAGTGGGGCCGGCTGGCGCCGCTGCTGGACGCGCTGGAGGACGCCGCGGCCAAGGAGCTCGGCCGCGCCCGGCAGGCGCTCACCGAGGTGACCCAGCCGCTGGCCGTCCGCGCCGAACTACGCGGCCGGCTGGACGCCTACAAGGCGATGGCGGCCCGGCTGCGGGTCTCCGAGGACCCGGAAGTGATCGAGCACTACGAGAAGGCGCGCTGGCTGCTCTGGAGCGCGCCCTGCGACCTGCGGGCGGCGGCCGCCGCGGTGGCCCGCTTCCAGCAGTCGCTGCGGCCGGCACAGGCCGGGGCCGCACCGGAGACGGCCGGCCCGACGCCGGTCGACGGACAGGTACAGGGGGGCTGAGGTTGATGGGCGGGACGTGCGTACGGCCGGAGTGCTCCGGCGACGGCAGGATCGACGAGGACGGCTACTGCGACGAGTGCGGGCTCGCCCCGGCGGGCGGCGGCACCCTGCCCCCGGTGGCGGCCCCGGCCGCCCCGGCCGTGGCGGGCCCCGGCTCGCCCTGCCCGCGGGACTGCCCCGGCGGCATCGACGCCGACGGCTACTGCGACGAGTGCGGCCTGACCCCGCCCGCCGGCGACACCGGCGCCACCCGGCCCCACCTGCCCTCCGCCCGGGTCCCCGCCGACTCGGGGCGCAGCGGCTCGGTCCGCTCGGTCTCCTCCCGCACCGGATCGGCCCGTTCGATGTCCGGCCGCTCCCGCTCGCACCGCTCGACCCGCACCGGCAGCAGCCGCTCGGTCTCGGTGCGCAGCACCCGCGCCAGCGGCAGCGCCGGCACCCGCAACCGGCTGGGTGCCGGCCTGGTCACCGTGCCGACGGTGGAGACGGCCGACCCGTCGCAGGCGGTGCTGGAGAACCCGCAGGTGCCGGAGCGCAAGCGGTTCTGCTCCAAGTGCGAGTCCCCGGTGGGCCGGGAGAAGGGCGGCCGGCCGGGCCGGCCGGACGGCTTCTGCACCAAGTGCGGCACCCCGTACTCGTTCACGCCCAAGCTGCGCCGGGGGGACCTGGTCGGCGGGCAGTACGAGGTGGTGGGCTGCCTGGCGCACGGCGGGCTCGGCTGGATCTACCTGGCGGTGGACCGGCGGGTCAACGACAAGTGGGTGGTGCTGAAGGGCCTGCTGGACACCGGGGACGAGGACGCGCTGGCCGCGGCCGTCGCCGAGCGGCGCTTCCTGGCCGAGGTGGACCACCCGAACATCGTCCGGATCATCAACTTCGCCGAGCACCCGGACCTGCGCACCGGCTCCACCGACGGCTACATCGTGATGGAGTACGTCGGCGGCAAGTCGCTCAAGGACATCGCCAACGACCGCCGCACCGCGGACGACCGGCGCGAGCCGCTGCCCGTCGAGCAGGCGATCGCGTACGCCCTGGAGGCGCTGCCGGCGCTCGGCTACCTGCACGGCCGGGGCCTGGTCTACTGCGACTTCAAGATCGACAACGTGATCCAGAGCGGCGACACGCTGAAGATCATCGACATGGGCGCCGTCCGCCGCTTCGACGACGAGGGCCCGATCTACGGCACCGTCGGCTACCAGGCCCCGGAGATCGCCGCCGACGGCCCCTCCCCCGCCTCCGACCTCTACACCGTCGCCCGCACCCTCGCGGTGCTCACCTTCGACTTCCAGGGCTACACCGGGCGGTTCCGCGACACCCTGCCCGGCCCCGAGGACGTCGAGGTCTTCGCCCGCTACGAGTCCTACTACCGCTTCCTGGTCCGCGCCACCGACCCGGACCCGGCCCGCCGGTTCTCCTCCGCCGAGGAGATGGCCGACCAGCTCACCGGCGTGCTGCGCGAGATCCTGGCCCTCCAGGACGAGCGCCCCCGACCGGCCCAGTCCACCCTCTTCGGGCCCGAACTGCGCGTCGTCGACACCGAACTGGTGATGCCCACCGAGCAGGCCGGGCAGCTCCTGGTGACCGCCCTCGACCCGGCCGCCGCCGCCCTCGCCCTGCCCGTCCCGCGGGTCGACCCGGACGACCCCAACGCCGGCTTCCTCGCCACCCTGCTGGCCACCGACCCGGAGGAGGCGCTCACCGCCCTGGCCGGCGCGCCCGCCTTCTCCGTCGAGAGCCGACTGCGCGAACTGCGCGCCCAGCTCGAACTCGGCCGCCACCGCGAGGCCACGGCCGCACTCGGCGCCCTGGAGAACGACCACCCCGACGACTGGCGGGTGGTCTGGTACCGCGGGCTGGTCGCCCTCGTCGCCTCGGTCGACGGGGACGGCGACGGCACGCGCGGGAACCCCGCGGACCTACGGGCCGCCGCGGAGGCCTTCGACGCGGTGTACGACGCCTTCCCCGGCGAGGCCGCACCCAAGCTGGCCCTGGCCGTCTGCGCCGAACTGCTCGGCGACGGCGGCGACGCGGCCGAGTTCTACCGGCTGGTGTGGACCACCGACCAGGCCTACCTGAGCGCCGCGTTCGGGCTCGCCCGGGTCCGCCTGGCCGAGGACGACCGCCCCGGCGCCGTCCGGGCCCTGGAGTCCGTCCCCGCCACCTCCAGCCAGTACACCGCCGCCCGGATCGCCGCCGTCCGCGCCCGCCTGCGCGAACGGCCCGCCACCGACCCGCTCGCCACCGACCTCGGCGCCAGCTCCGCGCAGCTCACCGCGCTGCGGCTGGACGACCGGCGCCGCGAGGAGCTCTCCGTCGAACTGTTCGGGGCGGCCCTCGGCTGGGTCACCGCGGGCTCGACCGGTGCCGCCCAGGCCGGCGCCCCCACGGTGCTCGGACGTCCCGCGGTGGAGCGGGAACTGCGGTTCGCCCTGGAACAGTCATACCGGGTACTCGCCCGGTTGGCCGACCGGACCGAGACCAGGATCGAGATGGTGGAGCGGGCCAACCGCGCCCGCCCCAGGACGTGGGTGTAGCCGATGCCACAGCAGACCGTGTGCCCGAGCTGTTCCGAGCCGATGGAGCCGGAGGACGCCTTCTGCGGCGCCTGCGGGGCCGGCCGGGACGGCCGGCCCGCCCCGGGCGCACTGCCCGCGAGCTGGACCGCCGCGCCGGGCGAGACCGTCCCGCCGCAGCACGGGCCGGGCTGCGCGCACTGCGGCAGGCCGCAGGTCACCCCCGACGGCTACTGCGAGGCCTGCGGCCGGGCCCAGCCGCGCCCGCGCGACCACATGGAGAAGTCGCTGGGCGGCGTCGCCGGGGTCAGCGACCGCGGCGTGCGCCACCACCGCAACGAGGACTCCTTCACCGTCGCCGCGACGTCGCTGCCCGGCGGCGAGCCCGTCGTGGTCGCCGTGGTGTGCGACGGCGTGTCCTCCTCCGACCGCCCCGACGAGGCCTCCGAGACCGCCGTCGACGCCGCCTCCGAATCGCTGCTGACCTCCCTGGAGGCCGGCCGCGAACCCACCGCCGCGATGCGCCAGGCCATCGCCGACGCCGCCCGGGCCGTCGCCGACCTCGCCGCGGACGGCGCCGGGCCCGCCCGGCCCGACCTCAACGCGCCGGCCTGCACCTACGTCAGCGCGATAGCGTCCGGCGGCCGGATCACCATCGGCTGGGTCGGCGACACCCGGGCCTACTGGATCCCGGACGACCGCGCCGCCGCCGAGCCGTTCCGGCTCACCCAGGACGACTCCTGGGCGGCCCGGATGGTCGAGGCCGGGCTGATGGGCGAGGCCGAGGCCTACGCCGACCCGCGCGCCCACGCCATCACCGGCTGGCTCGGCGCGGACGCCGAGGAGGTCGTCCCGCACACCCTCGACTTCACCCCGCACGTCCCCGGGGTGCTGCTGATCTGCACCGACGGCCTGTGGAACTACGCCGAGGCCGCCACCGACCTGGCGTACTACGTCCGGCCGGACGCCCGCACCGAACCCCTCGCGGCGGCCCAGACCCTGGTGAAGTTCGCGGTCGCCGCCGGCGGCCACGACAACATCACCGTCGCCGTCCTGCCGATCGACCCGCCGGCCCGCGCGGTCGGCGACGACGAGGACGAGCGGACGGCCACCGCCCTCGACCTGCCCGTGGTCGTCCCGCGGGGCGCCCCGGCCGGCGAGGACGAGGAGGACCACGATCCGACCCTGCCCGACCTCCCGGTGATCGGCTCCCCCGCCGCCCCGCTGCCGCCGACCCCGCCCGCACCCCCGGCGGTCCCCCCGGCCGCACCCGCCGCCCCGGCGGCCCCGGTCGTCCCGCCCCAGCCGCCGCACCCGCCGACGGCCTGACGGAACGCCGCGTCGCCGCAGCGGGCCCGCCCCACCGGGGGCGGGCCCGCTGCGGCCGACCGCACGGACCGGTCCGCACCGCCCCGCACTGCACTGCACCGCCCCGCACCAAGGCGCACCAAGCCGCACGGACCTGCACCGACCTGCACCGACCACCTGACGGGAGCCACCGGCCCATGGCAACACTGGCGAAGCCGAACCTGCCCAGGTTCGACGTGGACATCTTCCAGAACGAGTACCTCGCCGACGGCGCCCGCGAGGTCAACGCCATCGTCACCGTCACCGCGACCGGCGGCGGCACCTCCGGCGGCCGCCCGCTCGGCCTCTCGGACGCGGCCCAGCAGGGCGCCGACGCCGCCGCGGCCGTGGTGATCCTGGTCGACTGCTCGGGCTCGATGGACTACCCCAAGACCAAGATCAACGGGGCCCGGGAGGCCACCGCCGCCGCCATCGACGCACTGCGCGACGGCACCGCCTTCGCCGTGGTCGCCGGCACCCACGAGGCCCGCGACATCTACCCGGGCGACGGCACCCTCGCGACCGCCTCCGCCGACACCCGGGGCCGCGCCAAGGAGGCCCTGCGCCGCCTCACCGCGGCCGGCGGCACCGCCATGGGCAGCTGGCTCGCCAAGGCCGACCAGCTCTTCCTGACCCGCCGCGACATCACCATCCGGCACGCCGTCCTGCTCACCGACGGCAACAACGAGCACGAGTCCGCGGCCGACCTGGAGCGCACCATCGAGCGGGTCGGCGGCCACTTCACCGCCGACTGCCGCGGCGTCGGCACCGACTGGCGGATCGACGAGCTGCGCAAGATCTCCTCCGCGCTGCTGGGCACCGTCGACATCGTCGCCGAACCGTCCGGCCTGGCCGAGGACTTCCGCTCGATGATGGCCGGCGCCATGGGCAAGCAGGTCGCCGACGTCGCGCTGCGGATCTGGACCCCGGCCAACGCCACCGTCAGGTTCGTCAAGCAGGTCGCCCCCAGCGTCGAGGACCTCACCGCCCGGCGTGCCGAGGCCGGCCCCCGGGCCGGCGACTACCCCACCGGCTCCTGGGGCGACGAGAGCCGCGACTACCACGTCTGCGTCGAGGTCCCGGCCGCCTCGGTCGGCAACGAGATGCTCGCCGCGCGGATCAGCCTGGTGCTGCCCCCGCAGGTCGGCGGCGGCACCCCCGAGGTGCTCTCGCAGGGGCTCGTCAAGGCGGTCTGGACGGACGACCTGGCCTCCTCCACCCGGATCAGCCCGCAGGTCGCCCACTACACCGGGCAGGCCGAGCTCGCCTCCTCCATCCAGGAGGGCCTGGAGGCCCACCGGGCCGGGGACGTCGACACCGCGACCGCCAAGCTGGGCGCCGCCGTCCGGATCGCGCACGCGACCGGGAACGAGGGCACCTACAAACTGCTGCAGAAGGTGGTCGACGTGGTCGACCCGAAGGAGGGTACCGTTCGGTTCCGTAAGAACGTGAGCGAGGCCGACTCGATGACCCTTGAGACCCGGTCGACCAAGACGGTGCGTGTGAAGAAGTGACCGCTGAAGACGTGACCGGGCCGACGACCCGGTGCGACGCCGCCCCAAGCCGGCTCGATGTGAGGGGGAACTGATGCCGATCTGCCCGAGGGGCCATGAGTCGCAGGCCGAGGACTGGTGCGACTTCTGCGGCTTTCCGATGACTCCGCCCGCCCCGGCGCCCGGGGCCCATCCGGGGGCGCACGGGGCCCACCCCGCGCCCGGAGCACCCGCCGGGCACCCGGAGCACGGCGGGACGCCCTACGGCGCCCCGCTGCCGCCCCCGCCCGCACCGCCGGGGGCCCACCCGCAGCCCGGCGCCTACCCGCCGCCGCCCGCGCAGGGCTTCCCGGACCTCACCGAGGGCCTGGTGGTCTGCCCGATCTGCCGCAGCCCGCAGACCGGGCGGTTCTGCGAGGAGTGCGGGTACGACTACGAGCTCTCCACGCCCTCGCGCCGCCAGCCCCCGGCGGCCGGCGTCCCCGCGCCGGGCCCGGCCCAGCCCCCGCCGCTGAACATCCCGGCGGCGTACGGCGGCGCCCCGCAGCCGGGCGCGCCCCAGCACGCCCAGCCCCAGCACGGCGCACCACAGCACGGCCAGCCGCAGCCGGCGCCCCTCCCGCAGCAGCTCCAGCCGCAGCAGCCGCAGGCCCCCGTGCCCGCGCACACCTACGGCTACCCGCCGCCCGAGGGCGCGTTCCCCGAGGCCCCGGCCCGCGAGGACTCCGGCCCGGTCTACGCCCAGCCGCCCGGCCAGAACGGGCAGGCCGGCGGGGACTTCCGCACCTCGTTCCACCTCGCCCCGCCGCAGCCCCAGCCGGAGGCCGCCCCGGCGGAGCCGGTCCGGGCCAACTGGATCGCGGTGGTCTCGGCCGACCGCGACTACTTCACCGACATGATGGCCCGCAGCGGTCCCGAGGCGGCCGGCCTGTTCTTCCCCCCGTACTGCCCGGAGCGCCGCGTCCCGCTGACCGGCCGCGGCCAGCTGCGGATCGGCCGGCGCAGCCAGCACCGCGGGACGGTCCCCGAGATCGACCTGTCGGTGCCGCCGGAGGACCCGGGCGCCTCGCACCAGCACGCGCTGCTCGCCGAACAGGCGGACGGCAGCTGGGTGCTGGTGGACCAGGACTCCACCAACGGCACCACCGTGAACGGCGGTGCGGAGCCGATCACCCCGCACACCGCCGTCCCGCTCAACGACGGCGACCGGATCCACGTCGGCGCCTGGACGACCATCACGGTGCACCGCGCCTGACGCCGGGCCCGACCGGGCCGGACGGACCACCGCGTCCGTCCGGCCCGCCGCGTTTCCCGGCCTCGGCAAAATGATCTTCAAATCGCTTGCGCCACGCCTGCACAGCCCCACCGGATGCCCCTACGCTCTGGGCACATGACTGCAGCTATATCCGCCGACGGAATCCGTCAGCGGTACGGGGATGTGCAGGCCGTCGACGGGGTGTCCCTCACCGTCGAGGCCGGCGAGTTCTACGGGATCCTGGGGCCCAACGGCGCCGGGAAGACCACCACCATGGAGATCCTGGAAGGAGTCCGCGAACCGGACGAGGGCCGGGTCGAGCTGCTGGGGATGGCACCCTGGCCGCGCAACCCGCAACTGCTGCCGCGCATCGGCGTGCAGTTCCAGGCCTCCGCCTTCTTCCGGAAACTGACGGCCCGGGAGACCATCCGCACCTTCGCCTCGTTCTACGGGGTCGGCCCCCGACGGGCCGACGCGATGCTGGAGCGGGTCGGTCTGGCCGACAAGGCGGAGACCCTCACCGAGAAGATGTCGGGCGGCCAGGCCCAGCGCCTGTCGATCGCCTGCGCCCTGGCCCACGACCCGGAGCTCGTCTTCCTGGACGAGCCCACCACCGGCCTCGACCCGCAGGCCCGGCGCAACCTCTGGGACCTCCTGCGGGACATCAACTCCGAGGGCCGCACGGTCGTGCTGACCACCCACTACCTGGACGAGGCCGAGGTCCTCTGCGACCGGGTCTCGATCATGGACCACGGGAAGATCCTGCACACCGGCGCCCCCGCCGCGCTGATCCGCGAGATCGACGACACCGTCCGGATCAGCGTCGCCTCCGGCCAGCTCACCGCCGACCGGGCCCGCGAACTGCTCACCGCGGCCGGCGCCGAGATCGCCGCCCTGGACGACGACACCGTCACGCTGGCCGTCTCCACCCGCCTCCCGGCCCCGGTCCTGAGCGTCCTGGCCGAGCAGAACGCGCTGCGCGGCCTCGAGGTGCGCGGCGCCACCCTGGAGGACGTCTTCCTCCAGCTGACCGGACGGGAGTACCGGGCATGACCCCCAGCACGTCCACCGGCACCAAGGTGCCCGCCCAGCGCGGCGGTCCGACCGGCGAGGCGGGCGCCGGCCGGGAGCGCGTCAGCGCGTTCTGGAGCCTGTCCCGCGCCATGCTGCTCGGCATGAAGCGCGACCGCACCGCGACCTTCTTCATCCTGCTCTTCCCGCTGGTGTTCCTGGTCTTCTTCGGCACCGTCAGCAAGGGCACCGGCAGCCCGCACGCCAAGGTCGCGCAGGTCGGGGCGGTCCAGCTGTTCGACTCGATGCAGGGCGACGCCCGCACCGGGCTGAACGCGGTCCTCACCATCACCCGGACCGACGACGAGGCCGGCACCCTGGAGAAGGTCCGCAAGGGCGACTTCGACGCGATGATCGAGCAGGGGCCCGACGGCAGGGTCGAGCTGCGGTACAGCGCCGCCGACGCCGTCCGGGCCGGCGCCCTCCGGGGCATCCTCGACTCCGTGGTCCAGAGCGCCAACCAGGCCGCCACCGGAAAGCCCCCGGCCTACGTGCTGGACGCCCAGCAGGTCGAGGACAAGTCGCTCAAGCCGATCCAGTTCCTCACCCCCGGCCTGCTCGGCTGGGCCGTCGCCACCGGCGCGGTCTTCGGCGCCGCCCTGACCCTGGTCAACTGGCGCAAGACCAAGGTGCTGCGCCGCCTGCGGCTGGCCCCGATCAGCGCCGGCACCGTCGTCAGCTCCCGGATCGTGGTCTCGCTGCTGACGGCGCTCCTGCAGAGCGCCGTCTTCCTGGTGGTCGCCACGGGCTTCTTCGGGCTCAAGCTCACCGGTGACTGGTGGCTGGTCATCCCGCTGGTGGCCTGCGCGACCCTCGCCTTCATGTCGATCGGGCTGCTGGCCGGTTCGGTCGCCAAGACCGAGGAGGCCGCCAACGGCATCTCCCAGGTCATCGTCCTGCCGATGTCCTTCCTGTCCGGCTCGTTCTTCCCGTTGGACGGCGCGCCGGGCTGGCTGCAGACCATCTCCAAGGTGATGCCGCTGCACTACCTGGTCACCTCCGCCCAGTCGGTGCTCACCCGCGGCGGCGGCGTCATGGACGCCCTGCCCACCATGGGCGGGCTGCTGGCCTTCGCGGCCGTGCTGACCGGCGTCGCCTGGAAGCTGTTCAAGTGGGAGGACGCGTAGCCACCGCGTCCGGATGAGCCCGCCGCACGGGGTCGTACGCCGATGGTCCCGGTGTACGGCCCCGCCGGCGTCTGCGACCATGGTCGGGTGACAGAGATCGGGCGAGGCACGTTGAGCGAGGAGACCTTCTTCGAGCGGGTCGGCGGAGAGCCGACCTTCCGGCGGCTGGTCCACCGGTTCTACCAGGGCGTCGCCGAGGACGAGTTGCTCCGGCCGATGTACCCCGAGGAGGACCTCGGCCCGGCCGAGGAGCGACTGACCCTCTTCCTGATGCAGTACTGGGGCGGCCCCCGCACCTACGGCGAGCAGCGCGGCCACCCGCGGCTGCGGATGCGGCACGTGCCGTTCAAGGTCGACCGCGCCGCGCACGACGCCTGGTTGAAGCACATGCGGGCCGGGGTGGACGAGCTGGCCCTGCCGGCCGAGGACGAGCAGCAGCTCTGGGACTACCTCACCTACGCCGCCGCCTCGATGATCAACACCCCGGGCTGATCCGGCCGGATCCGGCCCTTCCGGCCCGCGCCGCAGCGGCGGCCCCGCGCGGCTGGGGCTTGTCGGACGAGCCCTAGCGGAGCGGGCTCAGCCCCAGGCCCGCGCCGGGCGCGGCCGCCGTCCGCACCGCCACCGAGCCGGCCGGCGCGCTCAACCGCAGCCAGCCGCCCGCCCGGTGCACGGTGAGCGGCGAACCGGGCTTCAGGAAGCCGATCACGTGCGCCGCGTGCACCGCGCGCAGCGGCAGCGCGCCGACCGGGCGCGACCAGATCTCGTCGGCCAGCGCGTCCAGCACCGCACGGCTGCGGTGGTGCTCCGGGACGGCCTCACTGCGCTCGCGGAACTCCCGCACCCCGGCCATCAGTTCGGGGTACACCTCGGCGGCCGGCGGCGACCCGACCGGGCGCCAGCCGGTGCGCGGCGGCAACAGCCCCGCCCAGGCCGGGCCGGTCACCGGCGCCGGCAGCGCGACGGTGCCCGCCCCGTCGTCCACGCCGTCCAGCAGCCGGCCGGCCGAGACGGTCAGGTCGACCGGCTCGCCCAGCCCGGTCAGCCGGGAGGTGCGGATCGCGAGCGCGCCCGAACCGCCCAGCGGCAGCCGCCCGAACACCGCCAGCACCCCGTCCTCCGCGGCCGGGGCCACGGCCTGCAACCGGACGGCGGCCGCCCGGTCGAAGCGCAGCAGCCGCTGCAGGAAGGCGGCGAGGTCGGCGGCCCCGCCGGCATCGGTGAGGGCGAGACGGGCGGTGATGGTCAACGCTGGTCAGCTCGAATCGGTAGGGGTCGGTGCTCAGGCGGCGGCCGCGGCCACGCCCGCCTTCTCGTCCAGGGCGGGTTCGTCCATGAAGCGCGACAGGAACGCCCGCTCCACGGGCGAGATCCGGCGCGGCCGGCCCTCGGCCAGGTCGTAGGGGACGACCACCGTGGAGGCCCGGACGTACACCGTCTCGGTGCCGTCCGCGGCGACGTCCTTGATCTCGTAGGACACCGTCAGCGAGGCGCCGCCGATGTGCGTCACCCTGGTCTCCACGGTGACCGGCTCCGGCCGGTGCACCAGCGGACGCTTGTAGTCGATCTCGTGGCGGGCCACCACCGAGCCGCCCGCGAACTCCCCGGCGCCGGCCTCGGCGGCCTGGGTGAACATGAAGTCGATCCGGGCCTCCTCCAGGTAGCGCAGGAAGACCACGTTGTTGACGTGTCCGAAGGCGTCCATGTCGGACCAGCGCAGCGGGCAGGCGTAGATGTGGCGGGCCACAGGTGTTCTCCTCGACGTCCGGTCGCCCGCCGCCGGGTGGCGGCGGCGGGGCCGCGGTCCGGCGGACCGCCCCTCGCGGGGCAGTCTGCCGGACCGCCGTGACGGCTGGGTGTCAGCCGCGGGTCAGCTTCTTGTACGTGGCCCGGTGCGGGCGGGCGGCGTCGGCGCCGAGCCGCTCGATCTTGTTCTTCTCGTACGACTCGAAGTTGCCCTCGAACCAGAACCACTTGCTCTCGCCCTCGTAGGCGAGGATGTGGGTGGCCACCCGGTCCAGGAACCAGCGGTCGTGGGAGATGACCACGGCGCAGCCGGGGAACTCCAGCAGCGCGTTCTCCAGCGAGGAGAGCGTCTCGACGTCCAGGTCGTTGGTGGGCTCGTCGAGGAGCAGCAGGTTGCCGCCCTGCTTGAGGGTGAGCGCCAGGTTCAGGCGGTTGCGCTCACCACCGGACAGCACGCCGGCCGGCTTCTGCTGGTCCGGGCCCTTGAAGCCGAAGGCCGACACGTAGGCGCGGGACGGCATCTCGACCTGGCCGACGTTGATCCAGTCCAGACCGTCGGAGACGACCTCCCAGAGGGTCTTCTTCGGGTCGATGTTGGCGCGCGACTGGTCGACGTAGCTGATCTTGACCGTCTCGCCGACCTTGACCTTGCCGGAGTCCGGGGTCTCCAGGTCCTGCAGCATCTTGAACAGCGTGGTCTTGCCGGCGCCGTTCGGGCCGATGATGCCGACGATGCCGTTGCGCGGCAGGGTGAAGCTGAGGTCGTCGATCAGGACCTTCTCACCGAAGGCCTTGTTGAGGTTCTCGACCTCGATGACGACGCTGCCCAGACGCGGGCCCGGCGGGATCTGGATCTCCTCGAAGTCCAGCTTCCGCATCTTGTCCGCCTCGGCCGCCATCTCCTCGTAGCGGGCCAGACGGGCCTTGGACTTCGCCTGGCGGCCCTTGGCGTTGGAGCGGACCCACTCCAGCTCTTCCTTGAGGCGCTTGGCGCGCTTGGCGTCCTTCTGCCCCTCGACCTTGAGACGCGACTGCTTCGTCTCCAGGTAGGTGGAGTAGTTGCCCTCGTACGGGTAGGCGCGGCCGCGGTCGAGCTCGAGGATCCACTCGGCGACGTTGTCCAGGAAGTACCGGTCGTGGGTGACGGCGACGACGGTGCCCTTGTACTTCTCCAGGTGCTGCTCCAGCCAGTTCACCGACTCGGCGTCCAGGTGGTTGGTGGGCTCGTCGAGCAGCAGCAGGTCGGGCGCCTCCAGCAGCAGCTTGCAGAGCGCGACGCGGCGCTTCTCGCCACCGGAGAGCTTGGTGACCGGCCAGTCGCCGGGCGGGCAGCCCAGGGCGTCCATGGCCTGCTCCAGCTGGGCGTCCAGGTCCCAGGCCTCGGCGTGGTCCAGGTCCTCCTGGAGCTTGCCCATCTCGTCGAGCAGCGCGTCCGAGTAGTCGGTGGCCATCAGCTCGGCGATCTCGTTGAAGCGGTTGAGCTTCCCCTTGATCTCCTTGACGCCGTCCTCGACGTTCTCCAGGACGGTCTTGGACTCGTCCAGCGGCGGCTCCTGGAGGAGCATGCCGACGGTGAAGCCGGGCGAGAGGAAGGCGTCGCCGTTGGAGGGCTGCTCCAGGCCGGCCATCATCTTCAGCACCGTGGACTTACCGGCGCCGTTGGGGCCCACGACGCCGATCTTCGCTCCGGGGAGGAAGCTGAGCGTCACGTCGTCAAGGATGACCTTGTCTCCGTGAGCCTTGCGCACCTTGCGCATCGTGTAGATGTATTCCGCCACGTGAGATCGCTCCGGCGTCGTCGGGAGTATTCGGCTTGCAGCGTTCCATTGTGCCGCACCCGGCCGGGAGGCCCGAACGGCCGGGTGACCCCACCGGGGTATCCGGATCGGGCCCGTGACGGCGAAAGCCCGGCCCCCCGCAGCGGGTGCGGGGAGCCGGGCCGGGTGTCGCCTCAGGGCCTCAGGAGGTCAGTGCCTCCGGGCCCGCGGAGCGGGTCAGGCGGTGTTGCGACCGTGGCGGCCGCGGCGGCGCAGGACGAAGACCGCGGCGCCACCGGCCACGACCAGGCCACCGGCGACGGCGGCGAGGATCGGGGTCGAGTCATTGGCACCGGTCTGGGCCAGGCCACCGGTGCCCGGGGCCGGGCTGGTGGAGGCGGGGGACGGGTGGCCGGCGGCCGGGGTGCTGGCGCTGGCGGACGGGGTGCCGGCCGGGCTCGGGGTGCCGGTGGTGCCCGGGGTGGTCGGCGTGGCCGAGGTGCCCGGGGTCGACGGACCCGAGGTCGGGGTCGGGCCGGTGCCGGTCTTGCAGTCCAGGACGCCCTGGAACTGGCGGCTGTAGCCGTTCGGGCCGGAGACGGTGATGTTGTAGGCCGTCTTCTCGGCGACCGGGACGAGAACGCTCTCGGTCTTGCCCGGCTGGACGGTCAGCTGCTGCTTGCCGACCGTGACGGTGCCGGCCTCGTCACCACCGTTGGAGACGGAGACGCGCACGCCGTTGTTGGCGCACTCGACCTTGGCGGTGCTGTCGACCAGCGCGCCCTTGCCCTGCTTCCAGGTGGCCTTGGCCGCGTCGGCGACGTTGAGCTTGCTGGAGCCGGCCAGGATCATGGTCTGGCTGTGCTCCTCGCGGGTGTACCCCTTGCTGAGGAAGACGCGGCCGCTGGGCACCACGGTGGAGGCGCTGGCGTTCACGGTCACCGAGCCGTCCGGGGTGCCGGCCGGCACGTCCAGGAACAGCTGGGTGTCCTTGGCGATCGGGCCGGTCACGGTGGCGCCGACCGGCTTGTTGTCCTTGTCCAGCAGCTTGACCTTGTCGGCGGAGTCGCCGCTGACGGCCAGCTTCACCTCGGAGGCGCTGGAGTTGAGGGTGAACGGGCCGAGCTTCGCGCCGGACTTGCCGGACACCGAGTCCGGGCTGAGGGTCAGCGAGGGCTTGGGCTCGGCGGCGATGCCCTTGTTGGCGGCACCGGTCAGGTAGTCGCGGAGCTTCTTGGCGTCGGCGTTGCGCGGGACGGCGTTCTTGTTGTCCGAGAACTTCCAGATCGCGGCCTGGGTGCCCGCGGCGGCGTCCTCCGGGCTCAGGTTGCCCGCGCCGGCGGCCTTGGCGAGCGCCCCGAGGTCCTTGACCTGCGGGTAGGAGTTCTCCAGGATCCAGCGGATCTTGGCGGCCGCCTCGACCTTGTTCTTGTCACCGAGCGAGCTGGAGGCCCAGTCCGACTCCTGGTACTTGATCTTCTTGGAGATGTCCACCGGGAAGCCGAAGTCGATGCAGTAGGTCTGCAGCTCACCGTCGGCGGTCTTGAGCGTGAACAGGCCGCCGTCGACGGTGCCCTCGCCCTCGACGTCGATCTTCTCGCCGAGCATGGTGTTCTGCACCACCGCGGTCACGCCCGACCCCGGGGTGTCGGCCGCGGCCGCCGTACCGGCTGCGAACAGGCCTCCACCCAGCGCAAGGCTGGTCGCGAGCATGACAGTGGTTATGCGGGGGAGACTCCGCGTCTGCCTCTGGAACATCTGGGATCCCTCCGGGCCGGGCCGCACCGATCGGCAGCCCGCCGACTTGCCTGCCGCGGGGCGCCCCCTGTGGCGCCCGCTGCGGGTATGAACCAGACGAATCCTATTGAGCCCCGCAGGCCCCGAAACCCCCATGCGAAATCAGGACGATTCCGTATCTGTATCGTTATCAACCCTCCCAGTTTCCACACAAGCTGACGATCAGCCAGAATCTCTTCGCCACTTTCTGTTATCCGGACGAGATTGCGCGTACGGGCGCAACAACAGTCTCGATCAACATATTTGTCGACAGTCCAGGTCGCCGACCGGTCAGATCGGCGACCCCTGACCGCCACCCTCCGGCTCCCCCTCGGACACCAGCACCTGCGCTCCCGTCACTGCCCGCACAGGGGGTGCCGAATCCGGCGGGCCCGGCGCCGGGGCCGCCACCGAGGCCTTCCGCGCCTCCAGTGCGTCCGCGATCCACCCCGGCACGACCCCTCCCCGGACCGCCGCCCCGGCCGGCTCCGCACCGGCCGGGGGCTGCCCGCGCGCACCCGAGGCCCAACGGAACGCCGAGGTACCGCGGGTGAGGTCGTGTCCGACCGATCGGGCGTCGATCTCCGCCCTGGTCCGCCGCGCCTCCCCCTCCCCCCACTCGCGGACCCTCAACCGGCCGCTCACCAGCACCGGATCCCCCTTGGCCAGCGAGCCGATCAGGTTCACCGCCAGCGCCCGCCAGGCCGTCACCGTCAGCCACTGCGTCTCGCCGTCGACCCAGCACGCGCGCTCCCGGTCGTAGCGGCGCTCGGTGCAGCCCAGCCGGAAGTTCGCCATCGGCACCCCGGCGCCCGTTTCGCCGTAGCTCACCTCCGTCCCGACATTGCCCGTCACCGTCACGTACGCCTCGCTCACGGCACACTCTCCGTTCTCGCCGATGCACCGTACGGAATCGACCGGCGCGCTTTGAGAGTGCGCCAGGAGGGAAATCTCCGCGAGGGAGTTCCGAAATCCTGTGGACAACTCGCGCCTGTGGAAAACTGATGTCACCCGCAGGGGTGAATTTCGGCCTTTCGGCAGCGCTTCGCCCCCGACTCATCGCGGCCATGACAACAAACCGGCTGCTCGCCGCCCCCACCCGCGGCCTCCGGAACGCCCCGCGCCCGACCGTCCGCGCACGTCATCCGACCGGAGGAAGCCGAATGTCGGCCCCCACCCGCACCGGAGGCGGCACATTCTCCGTGTCAAATCCATAACGGGTGGGGCGGCAGCCCCGTAACGACTGCACAACGTCCGGCGCGGAAGTCTGCCAGACCGCTGCACACACGGGCTTCACCTGCGATTATCGGACCGCTCCACCGAACCGACACACCAACGGCGGTGTCGTCACACCCGGCCGAGGAACTGGGCACCCTTATCCTGTCCCCGGCAGGGCGAGGACCCACCCAACCCCCACCCCCACCCTCAGGCACGGGGCCGGACCCGCGCGCCCCGGCGCACGTCGCCCGAACCCGGCCACGGTCCCGCCCACCCGGGCACGGTCCGTCCCGCCCCCATAGCTCAGCGGATAGAGCACCCGCCTTCTAAGCGGTAGGTCGCAGGTTCGAATCCTGCTGGGGGCACCACGCCCTGCCATTCCCGCAGGCCGCCGGGCCGGCGCCCGCATTGCCGGCCGCGGCATTGCCCGGCCGGCGCCCGGCGGGAAATCCGCGCGTCCACCGCCGATTTCCGACCACCCACCGCGCATATGTCGTGACCATGCGTGTCATGGCCGCTCCGAAAAAGCGCGTCGGGGTGCATTTCCGGCACCGCCGGACCGCGCCCGGACCGCACCCGGAGAGCGTCGCCGGGGGCTCTCCCGGAGGCTCTCGCGGCGGACGGATCCCGGCCGCCCGCGCGCCCGGACCGGTGTCCTCGACCCCCGACGCCCCCTCAGCCCCCGGTGCCACCCGCGGCCGGGCCGGCCAGCCCGGCCAGGTAGGCGTCCAGCAGGGCGGTCTGCCGCTCGGCCGGGAACTCCCCCGGGGCGAACAGCGCCTGCACCACCAGTCCGAGCACGAAGGCCTGCGCGGCGGTCGCCACGGCGACGGCGTCGGAGCCCGCCGGGAGCTCCCCGCGCCGCTGGGCGTCCACCACGTGCACCGCGAGGGCCTCCCGCGAGCGGGCGTAGCGGCCGGCGTGCGCCGCAGCGAGCTCCGGATCGGCCAGCGCGACGTCCCAGGAGCCGACCCAGATCCGGTTGCCGGCCGCGGCCGCCGCGTCCAGCGGCAGGACGTCCAGCAGGGCGGCCCGCAGCCGGGGCAGGCCGGCGGGCGGCGGCGGGGTGCCGTCGACGGGGGCGGTGCGCCGGGGCCGGGAGCCGGAACGCCGGTCGAGCTCCTCCAGGGCGTGGCTCAGCAGGGCCCGCTTGTTCGGGAAGTAGTGCGTCAACAAGCCGGTGGAGGCGCCCAGTTCGGCGGCCACCGCGCGCAGGGTCAGGCCTTCGAAGCCGCGCGTGGAGAGCACCCGCCACACCCCCTCGGAGACCTCCAGGCGGCGGGCGTCGTGGTCTCCACGGGCGGGCGTCATGCCGGCCATCGTACATACCAAACGTTTGTTATGTATCGTTCCCAGCACACCGCGCATCCCGTGAAAGGCCCGCCCATGTTTGCCGTACCGCTCGCCGAGAACGCCGAACTGCGCCCGCTGGAGCCGTGGCAGGCGGCCGAGTTCCTGACCCACGTCGACCGCGCGCGGGCCCACACCGACCCGTGGATCCCGTGGGCCACCCGCTCCACCGACCCGGCCTCCGCCCGCGCCACCCTGCAGCGCTACGCCGACCAGCAAGCCGCCGACCACGGCCGGATCTACGGCATCTGGCTGGACGGCACGCTGGTCGGCGGCGTGATGTTCGTGGCCTTCGACACCGAGACCGGCAACTGCGAGATCGGCGTCTGGACCGAGCCCGCCGGCGAGGGGCACGGCCTGGTCACCGCCGCCGTCCGCCGGCTGCTCGACTACGCCTTCGTCACCCGCGGCCTGCACCGCGCCGAGTGGTGGACCAGCACGGACAACACCCGCAGCCGGGCCGCCGCCCAGCGGCTCGGCATGACGCTGGACGGCGTGCTGCGCGAGCAGTCGCTGTACCGGGGTGTCCGCCGCGACATGGAGATCTGGTCGCTGCTGGCCTCGGAGTGGGCGGCCCGGGCCTGAGACCGGCGGCGGGCCCCGGCCCGTCCGGCCACGGAGTGGACCGCCGCCCGGGCGCGGGCCCGGCCCGGCCCCGAACGCGGCGGGGCCCGGTGGACTCCTCGTCCACCGGGCCCCGGCACCGCCCCTCCCCCCGGCTCACCGCACCCCGTCCGGCGCACCCCGACCGGCGCGCTCAGGCCGCCAGGGCCTGCTCCGCCGCCTCCGCCGCCCCGACCGGCTCCGGCTCGGCCGCCGGCAGCCGCAGCGCGAGCACCAGGACCAGCGCCATCACCCCGCCCGCCGACAGGAACACCACGTCGACGGCGTCCGTGAAGCTGCGCAGCGCGTGCTCGCGGGCCGCACCGGTGAGCGTCCGGAGCGAACCGAGCGGCCGGCCGGGCTCGCCCGCCGCGAAGGCCCGGGCCAGCACGGTGCCGAACAGCGCCGCGCCGAGCGCACTGCCGAGCGTCTGGAAGAAGCGGATCCCGGTGGTCGCGACGCCGAGCTGGTGCCGGGGCGCGGCCTCCTGCACGACCGTGATCAGCTGGCCGACCAGCTGGCCCAGGCCGCAGCCCAGCAGCGCGAGTTCGGCGCACACCGCCCACAGGCCGGTGGCCGGCCCGCTGAGGCCGAGCAGCGCCAGGGCGAGCGTCGCGCAGCCGCCGCCGACCACCAGGAAGGTGCGGTGCGCGTGGCCGCGGGCGGCCAGCCGGCCGACCAGCACGCCGACCGCGGTCATCCCGGCCGCCATCGGGATCAGGTACAGGCTGGCGGAGGTCGGCGCGATGCCGCGGGCGATCTGCAGGTAGAGCATCACGTAGATGATGGAGCCGGTCATGCCCATCCCGAGCAGTCCCTGGATGGCGAAGCCGAGCCGCACCTCGGGGATCCGGAACAGCGACAGCGGCAGCACCGGCTCGGCCGCGGTGGCCTGGCGCCACAGGAAGAGGCCGAGCGCGGCCAGGGTGGCGGCGGCCAGGCCGAGGATCTGCGGGGACGTCCAGGCGTAGTCCTTGCCGCCCCACTCGGTGACCAGCAGCAGCCCGGTGGCGAAGGCGGCGGCGAGGGCCGCTCCGGCGAAGTCCAGGCCGCGGCGCCCGGCCGCCGGCGGCAGCTTGATGACCAGGGCGGCGCCGACCAGGACGAGCAGGCCGAGCGGCAGGTTGACGTAGAAGACCCAGCGCCAGCCGAGGTGGTCGGTGAACAGCGCGCCGACCAGCGGGCCGACCGCCATCCCGAGCCCCCCGACGATCCCTCCCATCGCACCGCCCTTGCCGGCGGAGCGCTCGGCCGGGTCCTTGAGGTGGGCGATGACCACCATGGTGACGCTCATCAGTCCCCCGCCGCCGACGCCCTGGAGGGCCCGGAACGCGATCAGCTCGGTCATCGACTGCGCGGCGCCGCACAGCGCCGAGCCGAGCAGGAAGGTTCCGACGGCCCCGAGCAGCACGCGCTTGGCGCCGTACAGGTCGCAGAGCTTGCCGTAGAGCGGCAGGAGGGCGGTCGCGGCCAGGGCGAAGGAGCTGACCAGCCAGGGCAGTCGGTCGACGCCGTGGACGGGGTCGAGGTCCCGGACGATCGGCACGGTGGCCGCGGACACGATGTTCATGTCGAGGACGGCCAGCACGATCGTGACCAGGCAGATGAGCATGCCCAGGTTCCGCCGGGCCGGGGTCATCAGGGCCGGTGGCGCGGCGGTCGGTGCGGCCTGTGCCGTCGCGGCCTGTGCGGCCTGTGCCGTCGGGGTCGGTGCGGTCGGTTCCGGTGTCGGTGCGGCGGTGCGCGCCATGGTTCGAGCCCCCCTGGGGCGGTGGAGTTCCGGCCGGACCGGTGCGGCCGGCGGCGTGCCCTCACCATGGCAGCATTTTTATACCGGGTCAATTCTTCATCCGAACACAATCTTCATCCCGGAACATCTTTGATCCTGGTACAGTCATGCCATGGCGACACGCACCGACTTCGGCCTCGGCTCCGACCAGGACCTCGACACGCTCCCGCTGCGCGAGCGCAAGAAGATCCAGACCGGCATCCGGATCTGGCGCACCGCCGTCGGGCTGTTCGCCGCCCGGGACTTCGACCAGGTCTCGGTGGCCGAGATCGCGGCCGCCTCCGACGTCTCCAAGATGACCGTCTTCAACTACTTCCCGACCAAGGAAGACCTGGTCATGGCCCCCATGGAGCAGCACCTGGACGAGCCCGCCCGGGTGGTGCGCGAACGCGCCCCGGGCAGCTCCGCCGTGGTGGCGCTGCGCGACCAGTACCTGGCCGCGCTCGAGCAGCTCGACCCCGCCACCGGCCTCAACGACGACCAGGTGGTGCTGGACGTGGTCCGGCTGATCCACCGCACCCCGGCGCTCGCGATGCGCGCCACGGCCGTCTTCTCCCACCAGGCGCGGGACCTGCTCACCGCCGAACTGCTCGCCCAGGACCCGGCCCACGACGAGCTGACCGCGCAGATCGCCGCGGCCCAGCTGATCGCCACCAGGCTGACGCTGACCACCGCGAACCAGCGGCTGATGCTGACCGGCGCGCGCGCCGCGGACGCCCTGCCCGCCGCCCTCGACCGGGCCCGCCGCGCCTACGCGCTGGTCGAACGGGGCCTCGGCGGCTACTGCACGGCGGCGCCCTGAGAGGGTGTGCGCACCACGACCCTCCGGAGGTACGCATGGACCAGCCGCTGCTCACCCGGGACCGCACCCCGCTGCCCACGCACGTCGACGGCCTGCGCGCCCACGTCGGTGAGGACGGCGTCGCCGTGCTGGAGTTCGCCCGACCGCACCGCCGCAACGCCGTCACACTGGCCATCTGGCAGGCGCTGCCCGACGTGCTGGCCCGGATCGCCGGGCAGCCGGGCGTGCGCGTCCTGCTGGTCACCGGCGCGGACGGGACGTTCAGCGCCGGCGCGGACATCGACGAGCTCGCCGGGGTCTACGGCGACCCGGACAGCGCCGACCGGTACCACGCGGTCAACGTCGCCGCCGAGGAGGCGCTGGCCGCCTTCCCGCACCCGACGATCGCGGTGGTGCACGGCGCCTGCGTCGGCGGCGGCTGCCAGCTGGCCGTCGCCTGCGACCTGCGGTTCGTCGCGGACGACGCCCGGATGGGCATCACCCCGGCCAAGCTCGGGGTGGTCTACCCGGCGGTGCCGACCCTGCGGCTGGCCCGGCTGGTCGGCCCCTCCCGGGCCAAGTACCTGCTGTTCTCCGGCGAGTTGGTGCAGGGCCCGCGCACCGCGGTGATCGGTCTGGCCGACCGGGTGCTGCCGGCCGACCAGTTGGACGAGAACGCGCTGGCGTTCGCCCGGCTGCTGACCCGCCGCTCGCCGCAGACCATCGGCGCCGTCAAGGCCGCGCTGGCCGTCCCGCCGGAGCAGGCGGCGCAGGCCCTGGCACCGTGGGAGCGCCGCTCCCGGGAGGCCTCCGACGTGCACGAGGGGCTCGCCGCGTTCCTGGAGGGCCGTCCGCCCCGCTTCTGAGGGGGCCGTGCCCGCCCCGGGGGTCCGGGGAGGCCGGGGGCGGTCCGGGAGCGCGGCGCCCGGGCCCCGTACGATCGTCCGACCGGCCCCGTGCCGTCGACCAGCCCCCGCCACCGCCCGGAGCCGCACCCCCATGACCGAGGCCATGACCGCCCCCGCCAGCCGCACGGTGTGGGCCCGCCGGATCACGGACGGCGTCGAGCCGAAGAACGTGATCATCGCGATGCTCCCGCTGCTCGGCGGCGTCCGCCACGGCTGGACGGGCCTCGCCTGGGCGGCCTTCGCGGCGCTGTTCGCGGCCGTCATCCCGACGATGTTCATCCGGCGCGGCATCCGCAGGGGCACCCTGGAGGACCGCCACGTCGGCCACCGGCAGCGCCGGCTGACCGTCATCCCGTTCATCATGGGCTCGGTGCTGACCAGCTTCGCGGTGATGCTGTGGCTGGACGCCCCGGCCGACCTGACCGCGGTGGTGCTGGCGATGTTCGCCTCGCTGGTCCCGATCCTGGTGATCACCGTCTGGTGGAAGGTCTCCGTGCACACCGCGGTCGCCAGCGGCGCGGTGGTCTGCCTCGGGATCGGACTCGGCCCGCTGTGGCTGCTGCTCTACCCGCTGGTGGTGCTGATCGGGTGGTCCCGGGTGGTGCTGCGGGACCACACCACCGCGCAGACGATCGTCGGCGCGGTGGTCGGCGCGCTCACCGCGGGGCTCACCTTCTGGGCCGCCCGCTAGGGCTTGTCTGACACTCCCCGGGGCGCGCCCACCCCGTCCGCCGGGGTCAGCGGATCGGCATCCCGGAGATCGCGCGGGCGATGACCAGGCGCTGGATCTCGCTGGTCCCCTCGAAGATCGAGTAGATCGCGCTGTCCCGGTGCATCCGCTCCACCGGGTACTCCCGGGTGAAGCCGTTGCCGCCGAGGATCTGCATCGCCTGCGCGGTGACCCACTTGGCCGTCTCGCCCGCGTACAGCTTGGACATCGAGCCCTCCGCCGCGGTGAACGGCTGGTTGGTCGCCGCCATCCAGGAGGCCCGCCACACCAGCATGCGGGCGGCGTCGATGCGGGTCCTCATGTCGGCGAGCTGGAAGGCCACGCCCTGGTTGTCGATGATCGGGCGGCCGAACTGCTCGCGGGTCCTCGCGTAGTCCAGCGCCACCTCGTACGCGGCCCGGGCGATGCCGATCGCCTGCGCGCCGACGGCCGGGCGGGAGGCCTCGAAGGTGGCCATCGCCGCGTTGCCCCGGGCGCCGGAGCGCTTGACGCCCTCGCGGGCCCTGGCCAGCCGCTCGTCCAGCTTCTCCTTGCCGCCGAGCAGGCAGCCGCCCGGCACCCGGACGCCGTCCAGCACGACCTCGGCGGTGTGCGAGGCGCGGATGCCGTGCTTCTTGAACTTCTGGCCCTGGCTCAGTCCCGGGGTGCCCGGCGGGACGACGAAGGAGGCCTGCCCCTTGGCGCCGAGCGCCGGGTCGACGGTGGCGACCACGACGTGGACGGCGGCGATCCCGCCGTTGGTGGCCCAGGTCTTGGTGCCGTTCAGCACCCACTCGTCCTTGGCCTCGTCGTACACCGCCCGGGTGCGCAGCGCCGAGACGTCCGAGCCGGCGTCCGGCTCGGAGGAGCAGAACGCGGCGACCTTGAGGTCGTCCGGGGTACCGAACATCTGCGGGGTCCAGGTGCCGATCTGCTCGTCGGTGCCGTTCGCGAGCACCGCGACGGCGGCGAGGGTGGTGCCGACGATGGAGAGCCCGATGCCGGCGTCGCCCCAGAAGAGCTCCTCCATGGCGATCGGGATGCCGACGCCGGAGGGGTCGAAGTACTGCTGGGCGTAGAAGTCCAGGGAGTAGATGCCCAGCTTGGCGGCCTCCTGGATGACCGGCCAGGGGGTCTCCTCGCGCTCGTCCCACTCGGCCGCGGCGGGTCGGATGACGTCGGCGGCGAAGCCGTGCAGCCAGTCGCGTACGGCGAGCTGGTCCGCGCCCGGGTCCAGTGAGAACGTGCTGCTCATGGTGCTTGCCTCCGAAGAAGGGGTGCGGCCGACCGGGGTGTTACCTGGGGTAACATCGTCGGAGTCTGCTACTGATTGGTAACCGGTGTCAACGCCCAGGCCGACCCCAACCCGAGGAGCAGCGCATGTCCCGAGAGCCCCGCCGCGAGCAACTGCTCAACGCCGCCGACCGGGTCGTCCAGCGCGAGGGGCCGAGCGCCAGCATGAACGCCATCGCCGCCGAGGCCGGCATCACCAAGCCGATCCTCTACCGCCACTTCGGCGACCGGAACGGCCTGATCCGGGCCCTGACCGAACGCCACACCGGCGGACTGCTCGCCGCCGTCCGGGCCGCCCTCGCCGAACCGCTCGAACGCCGCGACCGCGTCGAACACGTCCTGGACACCTACCTGGCCGGCATCGAGGCCCGCCCGCAGGTCTACCGGCTGCTCACCCACCCCGAACCCGGCGACCCGAGCGGCGCCGGCAACGCCCTCGCCCCCGCGCTGCGGCAGATCGCCGAGGAGATCACCCGCGCCGTGCAGAACCAGGTCGACCTCGGCGCCGACCGCGACCTGCTCGCCGAGGCCTGGGGGCGCGGCATCACCGGCATGGTGCTGGCCGCCGGCGACTGGTGGCTGGAGACCAGGCCCTGCAGCCGCACCCGCATGGTGCAGGCCCTCGCCGACCTGCTCTGGGGCCGCCTCGCCGCCGCCGCCGACCTGCCCACCGCCGTCCTGCCGGCCGCCCCCGCCGAGCCGGCCGCGCCGGACACCGACTGAACTCCCGCACCGCGCAAGCCCCTTCCGCGGCACGACCGATGCGCGCACGACCCTTGTGCGGCGCGCGCCGCCCCGGGCATCATCGGGCCCCCAGCCCCCCCGCCGTGCGAGGTCCCCGATGCGCCTGCGCCGCACCGCCGCCGCCCTGCTGCTCGCCGCCACCGCCGTCCTCACCACCACCCCGGCCCACGCCACCCCGGCCCTCGGCGACCGGTCCCTCGGCGGCCCGTCCCTCGGCACGCCGGCGCGCCACCCCGTCGGGACGGCGACCGGCCCCGACGGCCGCACCTCGCTCACCGACTCCCGGGGCCGCCGGCTCCAGCTGCGCGGCTTCAACCTGGACAAGTACGCCGAGGCCACCGAGGCCGACGTGCGCGACGTCGCCGCCCAGGGCTTCACGCTGATCCGGGTCGCGGTCTCCTGGACGCGGTTGGAGCCCACCCGCGGCCGCCTCGACCCGGGCGAGCTGCGCCGCCTGGACCGGCTCCTCGGCTGGGCCGACCGGTACGGGCTGCTCGCCCTGGTCGACTTCCACCAGGACGTCTACGGGCCGAAGTTCGGCGGCGGCGACCGCGGCATCCCGGTCTGGGCCACCCGGGACGACGGACTGCCCTTCACCCCCGACCCCGACGACTGGTTCGCCGGCTACTTCCAGCCCGCCGTCCAGGCCGCCTTCCGGCACCTCTACGACGACCCCGACCTGCGCGCCTGGCAGGCCGACTTCTACACCCGGCTCGCCCGTGAACTGCGCGGCCACCGCTCGCTGCTGGGCTACGACCTGTTCAACGAGCCGTTCGGCCCGGTGGACGGCGACCCGACCGATCCGGCGGTGCTCGCCGCCGCCTCCGCCGCCCTCGAACAGGGACGGCTCGCCGACATGTACCGCCGCCTGATCACCGCCGTCCGCCGGGTCGACACCCGTGCCTGGCTGTTCGTCGAACCGACCGTCCTGGTCGGCCAGGGCGTACCCACCCGCCTGCCCGGCTTCGACGACCCGCGCCCCGGCCCGCCCAGGCTCGGCTACGCACCGCACTTCTACGACACCGCGGTCGAGTCCGGCGCCGACTGGGACCCGTCCGGCGGCTTCGTCGAGCGCTACACCGCGGCGATCACCGACTACCCCGCCGCGCACCGCCTGCCCGTCCTGGTCGGCGAGTGGGGCCCGCCGGACTCCCGCCGGCCCGGAAACACCGAGCTGGTCCGCCGGCAGGTCGCCGCCATGGACGGCTTCGCCGAGGGCTGGACCATGTGGTACTGGTGCCGCGGCACCGGCGGCTACTGCGCGCTCGACCCGGCCGGCCGCCCCGCCCCCGGCGACGAGCCCGCCTTCGGCCCCTACCCGGCCGCCGTCGCCGGCACCGACGTGCGCACCACCGGCGGCACCCTGCGCTGGCGCGCCGACGGCAGCCGCACCAGCAGCGAAGTCGTGCTCCCCCCGGCGGCGTTCCCGCACGGCGCCGCCGTCACCGCCACCCCCGCCGGCGCCCGCGTCGAGGTCGAGCAGCCGGCCGGCGGGCGGGCCGGCACCGTCCGGGTCCGCCTGCCGCACGCCTCCCCGGGCACCCCGGTGACGGTGACGGTCACACCGCGCTGACCGCCACCGGGGCCGTCCGGCCGGCGGTCAGGCCAGGCCCCGCCGGGCCAGCAGCGGGCCGGTCTCCGGCGCCCGGCCGACCACCGCGCGGAAGGACTCCAGCGGGTCCCGGCTGAAGCCGCGCGCCAGCAGCTCGCGGCGGAACAGCTCGCCGCTCTCGCGCACCGGGCGGCCGTTGTCCTCGAACCACTGCACGGTGTCGGCGTCCAGCACCTCGGACCAGATGTAGGCGTAGTAGCCGGCGCTGTAGCCGCTGGAGAAGATGTGCTGGAAGTACGCCGTCCGGTAGCGCGGCGGGATCGCCGGCACCGCGATGCCGGCCTCGGCCAGCACCCGCGCCTCGAACTCCTCGGCGTCCGCGATCTCCACGCCCTGCGGCACGGTGTGCCAGGCCCAGTCCAGCAGGGTCGCCGCCAGGTACTCCACCGTCCGGAAGCCCTGACCGAAGCCCTCGGCGGCCGCCATCCGCTCGACCAGCTCGGCCGGCAGCGGCTCCCCGGTCTCGTGGTGGCGCGCGTAGGCGGCCAGCACCTCCGGCCGGACCATCCACATCTCGTTGACCTGCGAGGGGAACTCGACGAAGTCCCGGGGCACCGAGGTGCCCGAGAACAGCGGGTAGCGCACGTCCGAGAACAGCCCGTGCAGGGCGTGGCCGAACTCGTGGAAGAGCGTGCGCACCTCGTCCCAGCTCAGCAGCACCGGCTCGCCCGGCGCCGGGCTCGGGATGTTCAGGTTGTTGAGCACCACCGGGCGCCGGCCGGTCAGGCCGGCCTGCGCCACCAGGTCGTCCATCCAGGCGCCGCCGCGCTTGGACGCCCGGGCGTGGAAGTCGCCGATGAACAGGCCCAGCGGGGCGCCGTCCTCCTCGAACACCTCGAAGACCCGGGCCTCGGGGTGGTGCGCCGTCAGGTCCGACCGCTCGGTGAAGGTCAGCCCGTACGCCAGCCGCGCCGCGTGGAACACGCCGTCCCGCAGCACCCGCTCCAGCTCGAAGTAGGGGCGCAGCGCCGCCGCGTCCACCTGGTAGGCGCCCTGCCGGACCTTCTCCGAGTAGTACGCCCAGTCGTGCGCGGCGATCTCCTCGACGCCGTCCGCGGCCGCCACCTTGGCCAGCTCGGCGGCCTCCCGGCGCGCGTTGGCCACCGCCGGCTCCACCAGCCGGGCCAGCAGCCCGGAGACCGCCTCCACCGTGCCCGCCGTCTCGTCCTCGACCACGTACGCGGCGTGGCTCGGGTGGCCCAGCAGCGCGGCCCGCTCGGCGCGCAGCGCGGACATCCGGATCGCCAGCGGCCCGTTCGCCTCGACGCCCCGGCCGACCGAGGCTGCCAGCAGCCGCTCGCGCACCGAGCGGTCCGTGAGCACGGCCAGTTCGGGCTGACCCGAGGTGTTCTTCAGGCTCAGCACGAAACGGCCCTCGTGGCCCAGCACCCGGGCGTTCTCCGCGGCGGCGGCGACCGCGTCCGCGGACAGCCCGTCCAGCTCCTCGGCGGAGTCCACCACCAGCGCGGCGGCCCTGGTCGCCGCGTTCACGTTCTGCTGGAACGTCGTTGCGAGCGCGGCCAGTTCGGCGTTCAGCTCGCGCAGCCGGTCCTGCTCGGCCCCGCCCAGCCGGGCGCCGGAGCGGACGAAGCGGGTGTGCCGGCGCTCCAGCAGCCGCAGCGACTCCGGGTCCAGGCCCAGCTCGGCGCGGCGCCCGTACAGCTCCTCGATCCGGGCGAACAGCGCCCGGTCCAGGTGGATCGCGTCGTGGTGGGCGGCCAGCAGCGGGCTGACCTCGGCGTCCACCGCGTCGACCAGGTCGGTGGTGTCGGAGGCCGACTGGTTGCGGAACACGGCGTCCACCCGGCGCAGCACGTCCCCGGAGCGCTCCAGCGCGACCAGCGTGTTGTCGAAGGTCGGCGGCTGCGGATCGGCGGTGATCGCGGCGATCTCTGCCAACTGCTCGGCCATCCCCCGCCGGTAGGCGGGCAGGTAGTGCTCCTCGCGGATCTCGGCGAAGGGCGGCAGCTCGTAGACCAGGGTGCTGGCCTCGAAGAACGGGTTCACGGTCATTTCGCCGACCCTACGCCGTGTCACCCACCCTGCCTATGCGGCCCGGCCCCGGTTGTCCGACCCACCCGTTAACGTCGAGGTCGCGCACCCGTAGACCCGCACACCCGTGCCCGTACCCGCACGCCCGACCAGCGCGCCGGAGAGGAGACCCCCGTGGCACCCAGGACCGCCCTCGCCCCCGATCCGCACGGCCCCGGCGGCCGGCTCCAGCCGCTCGACGACTCCGGCGCCCCGCTCGGCCTGCCCGAGGCCGTCCCCGACCTCGCCGCCGCCGTCGCCGACCGCGAGGCCGACGGGCACCCGCGGTGGGTCTGGGCCGCCACCGACGCCGCCTACGCCCCGCTGCTGCCGCGGCTTCAGTCCCGCCTCGCCCGCTGCCACGACCTGCGGCTCACCGAGGCGCTGCTGCTCGGCCACGAGGGCCGGTTCGGCGCGCCCCGCTCGCTCGGCGCCGCCTGGTCCCGGCTGCGCGGCCTGCCCGTCCCGGACGACCTGCCCGAGCCCGGCTCCGCCGAGTCCGACGGCGGCCAGGACACCCTGTTCGCCCCCGACCGGCTGCAACTGCCGCCCGGCGCCGACCCACTGGCCGCCGTGGTGGCCGTCCACGCGGAGCAGCAGCGCCGGCTCGCCGCGATCGCCGACCCGGCCGCCCGGCAGCGGTTCCGGCTGCTGGTCGCCGCCGAGTCGGCCGGCGCGCTGGTGGCCGCAGAGATGGCCCACGACGGGCTGCCCTGGCGCGGCGACGTCCACGACCGGCTGCTCACCGAACTGCTCGGCCCCCGCCCGGCCGTCCCGGGCACCCAGCCGAAACTGCTCGCCGACCTCGGCGCCCGGCTCCAACAGGCCCTCGGCGGGCGCCCGTTCAACCCCGACTCGCACACCCAGGTGCTGCGCGCCTTCGCCGACCAGGGCGTCCAGCTCGGCTCCACCCGCTCCTGGGAGCTCAAGGGCGTCGACCACCCGGCCGCCGCGCTGCTGATCCGGTACAAGGAGCTGTCCCGGATCCACGCCGCGCACGGCTGGGCCTGGCAGGACACCTGGGCCCGCGGCGGCCGCTTCCGGCCCGAGTACGTGGTCGGCGGCGTGGTCTCCGGGCGCTGGGCCAGCCGCGGCGGCGGCGCCCTGCAGATCCCGCGCATCCTGCGGCGCGCCGTCGTCGCCGACCCCGGCTGGCTGCTGGTCGTCGCCGACGCCGCCCAACTGGAGCCCCGGGTCCTCGCCGCCCTCTCCCGGGACGCCGGGCTGGCCCGCACCGCGGCCGGCGGCGACCTATACGAGGCACTCGCCGCCAACGCCTTCCAGGGCGACCGCGACAAGGCCAAACTCGGTCTGCTCGGTGCCATGTACGGCCAGACCAGCGGCGACATCGGCCCGCTGCTGAACACCCTGCGCCGCCGCTACCCCGCCGCGATGGGCTACGTCGAGGCCGCCGCCCGCACCGGCGAGGACGGCGGCGTGGTCGCCTCCCGGCTCGGCCGGGTCTGCCCGCCCGCCTCGGCCGCCTTCCTCGACCTCACCGAGGCCGACACGGCCGGCGAGGCCGGCGGCCGGACGGCCCGCGCCCGCGGCCGCTTCACCCGCAACTTCGTCATCCAGGCCAGCGCCGCCGACTGGGCGCTCGCCCTGCTCGCGGCGCTGCGCCGCCGGCTCCACGACCTGCCCGCGACCGGCCCGGCCGACCGGCCGCACCTGGTGTTCTTCCAGCACGACGAGGTGATCGTGCACACCCCGGCCAACCTCGCCGACGAGGTCGTCGCCGCCGTCACCGAGGCCGCCGACGAGGCCCGTCGGCTCGTCTTCGGCGACACCCCGGTGCGGTTCCCGCTCACCACCGCGGTGGTGGACTGCTACGCCGACGCCAAGTAGCGGCGGGCCGGTGCCTCCGGTGGGCGGCCACCGCACCCCGCGGGGTGGCGGCCGCCACCCCGTGGCGGGCCGCTACAGCTTCCGGAAGGCCCGCGCGTCCTCCGCCGCCGCGACCACCTCGGCCAGCGCCGCGCCGGTCGAGGCGGTGACGACGGCCGCCACCGCGCCCTCCACGAACGGCGCGTCCACCAGGCGCACCCCCGGGCGCGGTTCGTCCTCCAGCACGGTGACGGCGGTCAGCACCGAACTGCCGAGGTCCGGCAGCACGACCACGCCCGCCCCGCCGTCGGCCTCGACGACGGCCCGCGCGATCAGGTCGTAGCTGGTGCCCAGGCCGCCGTCCTCCGTCCCGGCCGCGACCGCCACCCGCACGCCCTCCGGGGCGAGTTCGGCGAGCAGCTCGCGCAGCCCGGCGGCCAGCCGGGGGCTGTGCGAGACCAGGACGACGCCCACGTTTCCGCTCATGCCCGCGACCTTACGGCGGATCCCGCTGCTCCGGGAGGGTGACCGACACCCTGCGTGTCGCACCCCGTGCCGGGCACCCCCGTCTGGCGTAGCGTCGGGGCAGCAGCGTCCGCCGCACACGGCCCGTCGAAGCGTCCTGTCGGACACGCCCAAGGGAGCGAAGAGCGTTGAAGAAGCTGATCAACACCCCGGAGAGCGTCCTGGAGGACGCACTGGCCGGAGTCGCCGCGGCGCACCCCGAGCTGGCGGTGGACCTCGTCAACCGGGTGATCACCCGGGCCGCCCGCCCGGCCGGCCCCAAGGTCGCGCTGGTCTCCGGCGGCGGCTCCGGCCACGAGCCGCTGCACGGCGGCTTCGTCGGCCCCGGCATGCTGGACGCGGCCTGCCCCGGCGAGGTCTTCACCTCCCCCGTCCCGGACCAGGTACTGGCCGCGGCGAAGGCGGTGGAGAACGGCGGCGGCGTGGTCCTCGTCGTGAAGAACTACACCGGCGACGTGATGAACTTCGAGCTGGCCGCCGAACTCGCCGCCGAGGAGGGTCTGGAGGTCCGCACCGTCCTGGTCGACGACGACGTCGCGGTCGAGGACTCCACCTGGACGGCCGGGCGCCGCGGCACCGGGGCCACCGTGCTGGTCGAGAAGACCGCGGGCGCGCTGGCCGAGCGGGGCGCCCCGCTCGACGAGGTGGCCGCCCTGGGCCGGCGGGTCAACGCCGCCTCCCGCTCCTTCGCCGTCGCGCTCACCGCGGCGACCGTCCCGGCGGCCGGCAAGCCCGGGTTCGACCTGCCCGAGGACGAGATCGAGGTCGGCGTCGGCATCCACGGCGAGCCCGGCCGCCGCCGCGAACGGCTCCGCCCGGTCCGCGAGCTGGCCGCCGAGGTGGTCGACACCATCCTCGCCGACCACCACCTGGCACCGGGGGACGAGGTGATCGCCCTGCTCAACGGCCTCGGCGGCACCCCGCTGCTGGAGCTGTACATCACCTACGGCGAGGTCGCCGCCCGGCTCGCCGAGCAGGGCATCACGGTGGCCCGCAGCCTGGTCGGCAACTACGTCACCAGCCTGGACATGGCCGGCTTCTCGCTCACCCTCACCAAGGCGGACCGGCAGCTGCTGGAGCTGTGGGACGCGCCCGTCGACACCCCCGCCCTCAAGCGGGCCTGACCGGAGGAGCAGGCATGGCCCCCATCGACCCGCCGTCCCCCGCACCGGACGCTCCGCACGCAGCACCGCCGGAAGCACCGCTGCCGGACACCGATGCACCCGGCACCCGGCTCCTCGACGCCCGGCTGGCCGAGGCCTGGATCCGCGCCGCCGCCGCGGCCGTCGAGGAGGAGCAGGCCCGGCTCACCGAGCTGGACTCCGCGATCGGCGACGGCGACCACGGCAGCAACCTCCGGCGGGGCTTCGCCGCCGCCCTGACCGCCCTCGACGGCCTCGCGCCGGCCGGCCCCGGCGCCGTCCTCACGAAGACCGGCAGCACGCTGATCTCCAAGGTCGGCGGTGCCTCGGGCCCGCTCTACGGCAAGGCCCTCCGGGCCGTCGGCGCCGCCCTGCCCGGGCCGGCCGGCCCGGCGGACGTGGCCGAGGCGCTGGCCGCCGGACTGGACGCCGTCCGCGCGCTCGGCAAGGCCGACCCCGGGGACAAGACCATCGTGGACGCCTACACCCCGGCGGTCGCCGCGTTCCGCGCCGCGGCCGCGGCCGGCGCCGCCCTCCCCGAGGCCGCCGAGGCCGCCGCGGTCGCCGCCGAACAGGGCGCCCGCGACACCGTCCCGCTGCGGGCCCGCAAGGGCCGCGCCTCCTACCTGGGCGAGCGCAGCATCGGCCACCAGGACCCGGGCGCCACCTCCACCGCCCTGCTGTTCCGGGCCCTCGCCGCCGTCAGCGCCGGCTGAGGGGCCACCCCGACGGGCCTCCGGGGCCGGGCCCTCCAGGCTCGGCCCCGACCGCGGGGCCTAGCCCGCGAAGACCCAGCCCGCGAAGACCCGACCGCGAGGACCCGACCGCGAAGCCCAGCCCGGGCGCGTCCGGAACGCCGGGCCCCCGGCCTCAGCCGTCCGTCCGGGCGATCAACAGCAGCAGGGCGTCGTCCCGCAGGTCCCCGCCGGTGTGCGCCAGCAGGTCCGCGTACACCCGCCCGACCGCCGCCTCCAGCTCCCCGGCCGAGCCGCAGGCGCCGCGCACCAGCGGCCCGACCCGCTCCGCCAGCGGGTAGAACGCCCCGTCCTCGCGGTGCCGCGCCTCGACCACCCCGTCCGTGCAGAGCACCAGGACGTCCGCGGTCCCGAAGGGCTGTCCCCAGCTGGCCGGCTCCCCCGCGGCCAGCCGGCCGAGGCCGAGCGGCACCCACGGGTCCGGGGCGTCCAGCACGTGCGCCCGCCCGTCCCCGTCGACCCGGATGGGCGGGACGTGACCGTACTGCAGCAGCTCCATCACCCCGGGCGTGCGGAACTCCGCGAACAGCGCGGTGGTGAACTCCCCGTCCGGCACGTGCCGCTCGACGCTGGCCTCGATCCGGGCGGCGACGCCCCGCAGGCCGGACTCGTCGTACGCGGCCTCGCGGAAGGCGCCCAGCACCACGGCCGCGGTCTGCACCGCGGCGAGGCCCTTGCCCCGGACGTCGCCGACCGCGACCCGGGTGCCGTGCGGGGTCTCCAACACCGAGTAGAGGTCCCCGCCGATGCGCGAGGCGTCGGCCGCCGAGACGTACCGGACGGCCAGCCGCAGCGGCCCGACGACCGGCCCGGGCAGCTGCAGCAGCGCCCGCTGGGCGGCCTCGGCGACGGAGCTGACGGCCGCGAAGGCCGCGGCGCGCCGCATCCGGATCTTCGCGACCCAGGCGGAGAAGACGGTGAGCACCACGTAGCTGACCATCGCCCCGTAGAGGAAGCGCGCGTCGTTGATGTTGTCGACCTCGTCGTAGTGGCTGAGTCCGAAGACGGCCACCAGTCCGAGTGCGCAGACCGCGAGCAGTTCGCCCGGTCTGAGGGTGAGTGCGGCGACGGCCGGGACGACGGTCATCAGCGGGGCGAGGTAGCGGTCCTTGCCGGAGAGCAGGTCGGCGAGCCCGACCAGCAGGACGGCGAGCAGCGCGGGCGAGGCCCGCCGCCAGAACGGCACGTCCTGGAGGTCGGTGGCCAGCAGGGCACCGCGCCGACGGCCCGGTGGCAGTGCGGCGGCCGTGGGGGCCGAGGGCGACTGGGCGCGGCGGATCGGGAACACATATCGAACATAAGGGACGATCAGCACGCCCACCGCCCCACCCCTCCGCGAAATACCCCTGAGGGGTACGGTGGTCGCCAGAGTCAGAGCCCGGGCCGACGCCCGGGTCAGCGCACCCCCGGAGGCCCGGATGTCCAGCACCACCACCTACACCGTGACCGGCATGAGCTGCGGCCACTGCGAGAACGCGATCAGCCAGGAACTCACCGCCCTGGACGGCGTCACCGGGGTCGCCGCCGACGCCAAGGCCGGCACCGTGACGGTCTCCTCCCTCGCGCCGTTGGACGACGAGCAGGTCCGCACCGCGGTCGACGAGGCCGGTTACGAACTGGTCGGCCGCAGCGTCTGACCCCCGGTGCGGCGGGGCCCGGGCAGCGGACCCCGCCGCACACCCTTCCAAGGAGCTGATCCGCATGATCGAGGTGGGAGCATGACCGCCGCCGCCCCCGGCATACAGGGCGCAGCCGGCACCGGGGCCCGCGAGCGCGTCGAACTGTCGATCGGCGGGATGACCTGCGCCTCCTGCGCGGCCCGGATCGAGAAGAAGCTCAACCGGCTCGACGGCGTCGAGGCCACCGTCAACTTCGCCACCGAGAGGGCCCGGGTGGACTACGGCCCCGGGGTCTCCCTCGAGGACCTGATCACCACCGTCGAACGCACCGGCTACACCGCCGAGCTCCCGCCGCCGCCGGCCCCCGCCGAGCCCGGGCCGACCCCCGCCGCCACGGCCGACCGCCCCGCGCCGGAACAGCCCGCCGACCCCCTGCTCGACCGGCTGCTGACCAGCGCCGTCCTCAGCCTCCCGGTCGTGCTGCTCTCGATGGTCCCGGCCCTGCAGTTCACCAACTGGCAGTGGCTGGCCTTCGCGCTCACCGGCCCGGTCGTGGTGCACGGCGGCCTGCCGTTCCACCGCGCCGCCTGGACCAACCTCAAGCACGGCGCGGCGACGATGGACACCCTGGTCTCCCTCGGCACCCTGGCCGCCTTCGGCTGGTCGTTCTGGGCGCTGTTCTGGGGCCACGCCGGCCGGCCCGGGATGCACCACGACTTCTCGACCCCGATCGGCGGGGCCGACGCCTCCTCCACCCTCTACCTGGAGACGGCCGCCGCAGTCACCGTGCTCATCCTGCTCGGCCGCCACCTGGAGGCCCGCGCCAAGCGCCGGGCGGGAGCCGCCCTGCACGCCCTGCTCGACCTGGGGGCCAAGGACGTGGCCGTCCTGCGGGCCGGGCAGGAGGTGCGGATCCCGGTCGCGGAGCTCGCGGTGGGCGACCGGTTCGTGGTGCGCCCCGGGGAGAAGGTCGCCACCGACGGCACGGTGGTCGAGGGCGGCTCCGCCGTCGACGCCTCGATGCTGACCGGTGAGTCGGTGCCCGTGGAGGTCTCCGTCGGCGACGCGGTCACCGGTGCGACCGTCAACGCGGGCGGCCGGCTGGTCGTCGAGGCCACCAGGGTCGGCGCCGACACCCAGCTCGCCCGGATGGCCCGGCTGGTCGAGGACGCGCAGAACGGCAAGGCCGCCGCCCAGCGCCTCGCCGACCGCATCTCCGCCGTCTTCGTCCCGGTCGTCATCCTGATCGCGCTGGCCACCCTGGTCGGCCGGCTGCTGGCCACCGACAGCCCCACCGCGGCCTTCACCGCGGCCGTCGCGGTGCTGATCATCGCCTGCCCGTGCGCCCTCGGCCTGGCCACCCCGACCGCGCTCATGGTCGGCACCGGCCGCGGCGCCCAGCTCGGCATCCTGATCAAGGGCCCCGAGGTGCTGGAGAACACCCGCAAGGTCGACACCGTCGTCCTGGACAAGACCGGCACCGTCACCACCGGACGGATGACCCTGCTCGCCGTGCACACCGCCGAGGGCGTCACCGAAGCCGAGGCCCTGCGCCTGGCCGGCGCCCTGGAACACGCCTCCGAACACCCCGTCGCCCGCGCCATCGCCACCGCCGCGGCCGAGCGCACCGGCGGCCTGCCGCCCGTCCAGGACTTCCGCAGCACACCCGGCCGGGGCGTGCGGGGCGTCGTCGAGGGCCGCCCGGTGACGGCCGGGCGGGCGGGGACGGCACCGCTGCCGCCGGCCCTGGAGCGGGCCAGGGCCGCGGCCGAGGCGGCCGGCCGCACCGCCGTCGTGGTGGGCTGGGACGGCGCGGCGCGGGCCGTGCTGGAGGTCGCCGACGCCGTCCGGCCGACCAGTGCCGAGGCGATCGCCCGGCTGCGCGCCCTGGGCCTGACGCCGGTGCTGCTGACCGGGGACAACCGCGCGGCCGCCGAGGCCGTCGCCGCCGAGGTCGGCATCGCCCCGGAACACGTCATCGCCGAGGTCATGCCGGAGGAGAAGCTCGCCGCCGTCCGCCGGCTGCAGGCCGAGGGCCGGGTCGTCGCGGTGGTCGGCGACGGCGTCAACGACGCGGCCGCACTCGCCCAGGCCGACCTCGGCCTGGCCATGGGCACCGGCACCGACGCCGCCATCGAGGCCGGCGACCTCACCCTCGTCCGCGGGGACCTGCGGGCCGCCGCCGACGCGATCCGGCTCTCCCGCCGCACGCTCGGCACCATCAGGGGCAACCTGTGCTGGGCGTTCGGCTACAACGTCGCGGCGATCCCGCTGGCCGCGGCCGGACTGCTCAACCCCGTGATCGCCGGGGCCGCGATGGCCTTCTCCTCGGTCTTCGTGGTCACCAACAGCCTGCGGCTGCGCCGCTTCCGGCCGTCCTGACGCACCCGCCGCACGCCGGAGGGGCCCGGACCGCCCGGTCCGGACCCCTCCCGCGGCAACGTCCTAGCGGCCGAGCAGCTCGCCGCCGTTGCAGTGCAGGATCTCGCCGGTGATGAAGCCGGCCTCGGGCGAGGCCAGGAAGTACACCGCCCCGGCGACCTCGCCGGTCTCGCCGATCCGACCGAGCAGGGTGCGGGCCGCCCGGCGGGAGACCTCCGCCTCGTCCAGCCGGGGGCCGAAGAACTCGGTGCCGGCCACCGTCCCCGGCGCGACGATGTTGGCGGTGATGCCCGAGGTTCCCAGCTGGGCGGCCAGGAAGTGGTTCCAGGCGTGCAGCGAGGCCTTCGCCGCGCCGTACGAACCGGCCCCGCGCAGCGCGGCGATGGAGCTGATGGTGACGACCCGGCCGGCGCCCGGGGTGAGCCGGTCGCGGAGCGACTCGGTGAGCAGCACCACGGTCAGCACGTTGCGCTCGAAGTCGCCGCGCCAGCGCGCCAGCAGGGCGTGCGGCCCGCCGCCGATCACGGTCTCCCGGCTCCCGGCGTTGTTGACCAGGACGTCGATCCGCTCGGGCAGGTCGCCCAGCACGGCCTCGACGGCGTCGGGGTCGGCGAGGTCGCACACCAGGGGGGTGACGTTCGTCCCGAGGTCGGCCGCGGCCGCCTCGAGCACCTCGCGGCGGCGGCCCACGATCACGACCCGATCGCCCGCCTCGGCGAACCGCCGCGCGACCTCGTACCCGATTCCCGTGCCACCGCCGGTGACAACCACGTTCCTGGCCATCTGCGCACTCCCTCCCCAGTTCCGCCGCCACGCTGCGAGGGTGCGGGGCGGTCCGTACCGGAATGCCACGATTCCTATCACGCTCGGTTGCCGTGACTGCGGGGAGGGTGACGTAGCCCGCGCGGGATCGTGTGGTATGGGCCGGGCACGAGGCGCACACGGAGCGTGGCGAGAGGCAGCTCACACCCCCCGGGCGTAACTTCTCGCACCCTGATACGTCTTAGGTTGGTAGTGCGGCAGTTTTCCGGTGGGTGGAGACGCTACGAACGGCAACGCGTCCCCGCACCGCCACCGGCTGCCGCCGACGGGGCTCCGGCGGGCCCCGGGACGGTCGTCGACCATGACGACCTCGCGCACGGCGCCGGGGTTGTGACGGGCCAGGGACGCTTTGAGCGGCCGTCCCCGGTCACGGCCCGGCCCCGGAGTCGTGCGCCGTACGGTTCCGTCCCCGCGGGGACGCCGAAGGGCCCGGCCGCACCACGGTGCGGCCGGGCCCTTCCGGTTCTGCGTCAGCGCTCGCCGAGGGCGACGTAGTCGCGGATCTCGGTGCCCGTGTAGATCTGGCGCGGGCGGCCGATCCGGCTGGTCGGGTCGTTGATCATCTCGTGCCAGTGGGCGATCCAGCCCGGCAGCCGGCCGAGGGCGAACAGCACGGTGAACATGCTGGTCGGGAAGCCCATGGCGCGGTAGATCAGGCCGGTGTAGAAGTCCACGTTCGGGTAGAGCTTGCGCGAGACGAAGAAGTCGTCCTTGAGGGCGTGCTCCTCCAGCTTGAGCGCGATCTCCAGCAGCTCGTCGTTCTTGCCGAGCTGGGCGAGGACCTCGTGCGCGAGCAGCTTGACCTGCGCGGCGCGCGGGTCGAAGGCCTTGTAGACGCGGTGGCCGAAGCCCATCAGCTTGACGCCGGCCTCGCGGTTCTTGACCTTCGTGATGAAGGCGTCGACGTCGCCGCCGTCCTTCTGGATGCTCTCCAGCATCTCCAGCACGGCCTGGTTGGCGCCGCCGTGCAGCGGGCCCCACAGGGCGGAGATGCCGGCCGAGATGGAGGCGAACAGGTTGGCGTGGCTGGAGCCGACCAGGCGCACGGTGGAGGTCGAGCAGTTCTGCTCGTGGTCCGCGTGCAGGATGAGCAGCTTGTCCAGGGCGTTGACGATGACCGGGTTGAGCTCGTAGTCCTCGGCGGGCACCGCGAAGGTCATCCGCAGGAAGTTCTCGACGTAGCTCAGGTCGTTGCGCGGGTAGACGAAGGGCTGGCCCATCGCCTTCTTGTACGCGTACGCGGCGATCGTCGGCAGCTTGGCGAGCAGGCGGACGGTCGACAGGTGGCGCTGGTCCGCGTCGAACGGGTTGTGGCTCTCCGGGTAGAACGTGGACAGCGCGCCGACGACCGAGGACAGCATGGCCATCGGGTGGGCGTCCCGCGGGAAGCCCTGGAAGAAGCGCTTGACGTCCTCGTGCAGCAGGGTGTGCTGGGTGATCTCGCGGTTGAAGTCCGCCAGCTGGCCGGCGTTGGGGAGCTCACCGTTGATCAGGAGGTACGCGGTCTCGATGAAGCCGCCCTGTGCTGCGAGCTGCTCGATCGGGTAGCCGCGGTACCGCAGGATGCCGTTGTCGCCGTCCACGAAGGTGATCGCGGACTTGTACGCGGCGGTGTTACCGAAGCCGTTGTCCAGGGTGACCAGGCCGGTCTGCGGGAGCAGCTTCGAGATGTCGAAGCCGGCGTTGCCCGCAGTGCTCTCGACGACGGGGTACTCGTACTCGCCGTCCTGGTACCGCAGTACTACCGAGTTGTCGCTCACGTCTTCCTCACCGACGAAATGAATCCTCTTCCAAGGTGCCCTGACTGTCTCCACCATCCCCCATCTGGAGGACAGCCGCGCACCCGGGGTGGCCCGAAAGGGCCCGCCCCTACAAAACCTGCCGCCGCAGCCGGTACGAACCGGACAAGATCGGCACCACCCTAGGCTCTGCCGTAAATCTCTTCACGTCAAGAGAACATTAGAGGCAACCATCCCGTTGGATAATCATCCAGTTGCCAGCCGATGATCGAGCGCGGCATGCCGCCGACCTGCACTGACGGCCCGCACGGCCTGCGCGATCGCTTTCCGTGACCCGACCAGTACCACCAGTTTCCGCGCCCTGGTCACGGCGGTGTAGAGCAGATTTCGCTGGAGCATCGTCCAAGCGGACATAGTGACCGGAATCACCACGACCGGGTACTCGCTGCCCTGCGAGCGGTGGATCGTCACCGCGTACGCGTGGGCCAGCTCGTCCAGTTCGTCGAAGTCGTAGCCCACCTCCTCGTCCTCGTCGGTCAGCACCGTCAGCCGCTGGTCGTCCGCGCTGAGGGCGGTCACCACTCCCACTGTGCCGTTGAAGACGCCGTTCCGCCCCTTGTCGTAGTTGTTGCGGATCTGGGTGACCTTGTCCCCCACCCGGAACGTCCGCCCGCCGAAACGCCGTTCCGCCAGCCCCTCCCGGGCCGGCGTCACCGCCGCCTGCAGCAGGGTGTTCAGGTTCCCCGCCCCGGCCGGCCCCCGGTGCATCGGCGCCAGCACCTGGACGTCCCGGCGCGGATCGAAGCCGAACCGCTGCGGGATCCGGCGCGCCACCACGTCCACCGTCAGACCGGCCGCCCGCTCCGCGTCCTCCTCCACGAACAGGAAGAAGTCCGCCAGACCGTCCGTCAACGGCGGCTTCCCCTCGTTGATCCGGTGCGCGTTGGTCACCACCCCCGACTGCTGCGCCTGCCGGAAGATCCTGGTCAGCCGCACCGACGGGATCGGGCCGTCCTGCGCCAGCAGGTCCCGCAGCACCTCGCCGGCCCCCACCGACGGCAGCTGGTCCACGTCCCCCACGAACAGCAGGTGCGCACCCGGCGGCACCGCCTTGACCAGCTTGTTCGCCAGGATCAGGTCCAGCATCGAGGCCTCGTCCACCACCACCAGGTCCGCGTCCAGCGGGCGGTCCCGGTCGTAGGCGGCGTCCCCGCCCGGCTTGAGCTCCAGCAGCCGGTGCACCGTCGAGGCCTCCGCCCCGGTCAGCTCCGCCAGCCGCTTCGCCGCGCGCCCCGTCGGCGCCGCGAGCACCACCTTCGCCCGCTTCGCCAGCGCCAGCGCCACGATCGACTTCACCGTGAACGACTTGCCGCAGCCCGGACCCCCCGTCAGCACCGCGACCTTCTCGGTCAGCGCCAGCCGCACCGCCTGCTCCTGCTCCGGAGCGAGGTCCGCCCCGGTCCGCTTCGCCAGCCACTCCAGCGCCACCGGCCAGTCCACCGCACCGAACCACGGCATCCGGTCGGCGTCCGAACGCAGCAGCCGCAGCAACTGGTTGGCCAGCGAGATCTCCGCCCGGTGGAACGGCACCAGGTACACCGCGGTGATCGGCTCGCCCGCGTCCCCCGGCACCGACTCCCGCACCACCCCCTCCGCCGCCACCAGCTCCGCCAGGCACTCGATCACCAGCCCGACGTCCACCTGCAGCAGCTTCACGCCGTCCGCGATCAGACGCTCCTCGGGCAGGTAGCAGTGCCCCTGGTCGCTGCTCTGCGACAGCGCGTACTGCAGCCCGGCCTTCACCCGCTCCGGACTGTCGTGCGGGATCCCCACCGCCTGGGCGATCCGGTCCGCCGTCAGGAACCCGATCCCCCACACGTCCGACGCCAGCCGGTACGGCTCGTTGCGCACCACCCCGATCGAGGCGTCGCCGTACTGCTTGTAGATCCGCACCGCCAGCGAGGTCGACACCCCCACCCCCTGCAGGAAGACCATCACCTCCTTGATGGCCTTCTGCTCCTCCCAGGCCGCCGCGATCTTCTTCGTCCGCTTCGGGCCCAGCCCGGGCACCTCGATCAGCCGCCCCGGCTCGTTCTCGATGACCTCCAGGGTGTCCACCCCGAACCGCTCCACGATCCGCTCCGCGAACCGCGGCCCGATCCCCTTGATCAGCCCCGAGCCCAGGTACCGCCGGATGCCCTGCACCGTCGCCGGCAGCACCGTGGTGTAGTTCTCCACCGTGAACTGCCTCCCGTACTGCGGGTGCGAACCCCACCGCCCGTGCAACCGCAGCGACTCGCCGACCTGCGCCCCCAGCAGCGCCCCGACCACCGTCAGCAGGTCGTTCGCCCCCCGGCCGGTGTCCACCCGGGCCACCGTGTAACCGGTCTCCTCGTTGGCGTACGTGATCCGCTCCAGCACGCCCTCGACCTGTGCGAGCTGGCGCGGCACCTCCTGCCCCGACTGCGCCTGCCTGGCCACCGGGACCCCCTTCGACCGGTACGGGTGGACCTTTCCGCTACGCACCGTACCGCCCGCCCCGGACACCCCCGAATCCGCGCCGGACGGCCCCCGCGGCCCTGCCGTGCAGCGCCCCCGCGCAGGTGCCAGGCTGGGAGGGGCGGGGGGAGCGCCGACCGCGCCCGCACCCGCACGGGCCCGTCCGAGGAGCAGTGCCGCCATGCTCAACACCGCCTTCCGCCCCGGCTCCCCCGACTGGCTCGACCTCGGCAGCCCCGACACCGGGGCCTCCGTCGACTTCTACACCGCCCTGTTCGGCTGGACCTTCGACTCGGGCGGCCCCGAGGCCGGCGGCTACGGCTTCTTCCGGCTCGACGGCCGCACGGTCGCCGCGCTCGGCCCGCTCACCGAGGAGAGCGACCAGCCCGGCTGGACGGTCTACTTCGCCACCCCCGACGCCGACCGCACCACCGAACTCGTCGAACAGGCCGGCGGCCGCGTCCGGTTCGCCCCCTTCGACGTCTTCACCGCGGGCCGGATGGCCGGCTACGCCGACCCGACCGGCGCCGAGTTCTCGGTCTGGCAGCCGCACGACACCCGGGGCTTGGAGGCCGTCGACGACGAGGGCAGCCTCTGCTGGACCGAGTGCCACAGCGTCGACGCCGAACGCGCCAAGGCCTTCTACCGCGCCGTCTTCGGCTGGCAGGAACAGGACGTCCCGGTCGAGGGCCTCGTCTACACCGTCCTCACCCCGGCCGGCGGCGGCACCGAGGACGCCCACGGCGGCATCGTGCAACTCGACCCCGCGCGGACCGCCGCCGGCACCGCCTCCCACTGGCTCCCCTACTTCGAGGTCCCCAACGTCGACGCCAGCCTCGCCATCGCCGGCACCCTCGGCGCCACCGTGCGGATCCCCGCGTCGGACGTCCACGGCGTCGGCCGCCTCGCCCAGCTGGACGACCCGCACGGAGCCGCCTTCGCCGTCATCACCACCGCGAAGCCCGGGGAGTGACGGCAGATCACCCCCGAGAAGGGCCCTGAGGGGGTCCTGCGGGGGCTACCGGCCGGGGGTGCGGGTGAGGGGGCGGCCTATCCTCTGGTCATGACCGATCTGACGATCCGCCGGGCCACCGAAGACGACCTGCCGGCGGTGGTGGCGATGCTCGCCGACGACCCCCTGGGCGCCACCCGCGAGAGCCCCGACGACCTCACCCCGTACCGTGCCGCCCTCGCCCGCATCGACGGCGACCCGCACCAGCACCTGGTCGTCGCCGAACGCGCCGGCCGCACGGTCGGCACGCTCCAGCTGACCCTGGTCCCCGGCCTCTCCCGCAAGGGCTCCACCCGCGCGATCATCGAGGGCGTCCGCATCCACGCCGACGAGCGGGGCAGCGGCCTCGGCACCGACCTCATCCGCTGGGCCGTCGACCGCTCCCGCGACCTCGGCGCCGACCTCGTCCAGCTCACCTCCGACGCCACCCGCACCGACGCCCACCGCTTCTACGAACGGCTCGGCTTCACAGCCTCCCACGTCGGCTTCAAGCTGCCGCTCTGAGCGCCCCGGGGACGCGGAAAAGCATCGGAAAAGCAGAAAACCCCCGCCGGGTGCCCGGCGGGGGTTTTCTCGAAGAATTGTTCGGCGGCGTCCTACTCTCCCACAGGGTCCCCCCTGCAGTACCATCGGCGCTGTGAGGCTTAGCTTCCGGGTTCG
>NZ_JBIALK010000028.1:0-99951 GCF_042873275.1 Kitasatospora sp. NPDC004745
GGCTTCGTCATCCAACTCGCCGGTGTCTTCCGGGGTTTGACGCCCCGTCCGACGTTTCAAACTCTAGCCGATCCCCGCTCCGAAAAGCGAATCCGGCCGCAATCCAATAAAACGAGCACGCCGAATACGCACCGAGCCGCGACAAAGCGCGACCCAGCCCGAGCCGGGAAGTGGTGTTTCGGAGGATTGGCTGCCCCGGGACCGTCCGCGCCGATGCGTGTCCGGTGCTCCCTGCCAGGCAACTCGAAGAACTCTACGCGTCTTCGGGGCCGGATGCAAACGTCGCGCAAAGAGCCGGCCGGGCCCCGGGGAGAGGGGTCCGGCCGGCTCGATCGCGGGGCGGGGGCTCAGCTGTTGGTGGGGAAACCGAGGTTGATGCCGCCGTGCGAGGGGTCCAGCCAGCGCTGGGTGACGGCCTTGCCGCGGGTGAAGAACTGGACGCCGTCCGGGCCGTACGCGTGGGCGTCGCCGAACAGCGAGGCCTTCCAGCCGCCGAAGGAGTAGTAGGCGACGGGGACGGGGATCGGCACGTTGATGCCGACCATCCCGACCTCCACCTCGAACTGGAAGCGCCGCGCGGCGCCGCCGTCGTTGGTGAAGAGGGCGGTGCCGTTGCCGTAGGGGTTGCTGTTGATCAGCGCCAGGCCCTCCTCGTAGGAGGAGACCCGCACGACCGAGAGGATCGGGCCGAAGATCTCGTCGTTGTAGACGGACATGCCCGGCTTCACGTGGTCGAACAGGGTGGGGCCGAGCCAGAAGCCGTCCGAGGTCGGGGCGCCGTTGGCGTCCTCGGCGGTGATCGGGTGCTTGCGGCCGTCGACGGCGAGCTCGGCGCCGTCGGCGAGGCCGGACTCGACGTAGGAGGTGACCTTGTCGCGGTGCTGGCCGGTGACCAGCGGCCCCATCTCGGAGTCGCCGTTGCAGCCCGGGCCGACCTTCAGGGTGGCGACGCGCTGCTTGATCTTGTCGACCAGCTCGTCGCCGATCGGGTCGACCGCGACCAGGACGGACACGGCCATGCAGCGCTCGCCCGCCGCGCCGAAGCCGGCGTTGACGGCGGCGTCGGCCGCGAGGTCCAGGTCGGCGTCCGGCAGGACCAGCATGTGGTTCTTGGCGCCGCCCAGGGCCTGCACGCGCTTGCCGTAGCGGGTGCCGGTCTCGTAGACGTAGCGCGCGATCGGGGTGGAGCCGACGAAGCTGACGGACTTGATGTCCGGGTGCTCCAGCAGGCGGTCCACGGCGGTCTTGTCGCCGTGCACGACGTTGAAGACGCCGTCCGGCAGACCGGCCTCCTTCCACAGCCCGGCGAGGAAGTTCGCGGCGGACGGGTCCTTCTCCGAGGGCTTGAGCACGACGGTGTTGCCGGCCGCGATGGCGATCGGGAAGAACCACATCGGCACCATGGCCGGGAAGTTGAACGGCGAGATGACCGCGACCGGGCCGAGCGGCTGGCGGATCGAGTAGACGTCGATGCCGGTGGACGCCTGCTCGGTGAAGCCGCCCTTGAGGAGCTGCGGGATGCCGCAGGCGTACTCGACGACCTCCAGGCCGCGGGCGATCTCGCCCAGCGCGTCGGAGTGCACCTTGCCGTGCTCGGACACGATGATCGCGGCCAGCTCGTCGCGGCGGGCGTTCAGCAGCTCGCGGAAGGCGAAGAGCACCGTGCTGCGCCTGGCGACCGAGGCGGTGCGCCAGTCGGCGAAGGCCGCGGCCGCGGCGGCCACCGCCTGGTCGACCTCGGCGATGCCGGCGAAGTCGACCTGGCCGGAGACCTGGCCGGTGGCCGGGTCGAAGAGGTCGCCGCGGCGGGGCGCCGCGCCGGCGGTGGCGACCGGCTCGCCGTCGATCCAGTGAATGATGTGCTTGCTCAAGTCCGTCTGCCTCCGAAGTCCCGGGCGGCGTCCTGCCGCCGGTCCTGTCTGGCGCCGCCCGCGAGTGGGCCGGGCGACGGGTTCACGGGGCTACCGCGCTCTTCTCCCCAGTCTGGTCGCCGTCGTGCCAGGCCTCAACGAACAGGCTGACGGGGATCGCGGATTCAGCCTTACAGGTCGTCCGGTCGCTCGGCCGGACGGGTGAGTGCGTGCGGGTCCACCCCCGGACGGCTCAGGCTTCGCCGTCCTCCAGGTACGGGTCGTGCAGGCCGTCGGCGGCCTCCTGGGTCTCCAGCAGGTCGAGCCGCAGGTCCTGCGCCCAGGCCAGCGCCCACCGCTTCAGCCCGTCCACCGCCCCCGGTGCGACGCCCCGGGCCCGGAACCGGCCGTCCGCCGCCTCGGCCAGCGTCTCCAGCCGGTCGGCGAGCACGGCGGGCTGCAGGTCCGCGTCGAGTTCCCCGGCGAGGGCGAGGAGCTCGCCCTCCCGGTAGCAGGCGGTGAGGGCGTGCACGTCGACCAGGTCGCGTGGCATGCCCCGGTCGACCAGCAGGGCCGTGGCCAGCGCGGCCGCGTCCTCCAGGGCGACGACGGGCAGCAGCACGGACGGCTCGCCGGTCGGCGGCGCGGAGAGCTCGAGCCGGACCGGCCGGTGGCCGAGCGGCTCCTTGCGCAGCTCCACCGAGTGCGACCGCCCGCCGAGCGCGAGCCGCACGGTCAGCTGCTCCAGGCGCGGCGTGCCCGGCCGTTCGACGACCCCGCCACCGGCCGCGCGGTACGCCTCGGCCAGCGCGGCCGCCACCTCCGGGAGGTCGGCGTCGCCGGTGACCAGGGTGAGCCCGTCCTGCGGGCAGGCCGCGACGCCGTGGGCGCGCAGCGCGTGCCCGCCGGCCAGGGCCAGCCCGTACCGGTCGCAGACGGGGGCGGCGGGCGCGGCGAGGCGCAGCTGGGCCGCGCCCGGTCGCAGGGGCGCGTCGACGGTGTCCGGCGCAGTGGTCACGCCTCCAGTCTGCCGCGATCGCCCGGGTCGCGCGCCACCGTCGGCCGCGGGAGCGCCCCACCGCGGGAGCACTCACCGCCGGAGCCACCTGCCGCCGGAGCCACCTGCCATCCACCGCCCCGCCGTCCCGGGCCCCGGTGCCGGGGCGGCGGGGTCACCGGTCGCTGAGCCCGGCCGCGGCCTCGTGCAGCGCCAGCTCCAGCAGCACCGGGTCGTTGAGCCGACCGGACCCGTCCGGCGGGACCAGCCAGCGGACGCCGCCGCCGCTGCGCCCGGGGTGCGGGACGACGACCCAGGTGCCCTCCCCCGCACCCCGCACTCCGGTACCGACCCAGCGGGCGGCGGTGCCGACCGGCACCAGGAAGCTGACGTGCTCGTCCGCGAAGTCGGCGAGGACCGGGCCGCAGGAGCCGGTGTTCAGGATGTCCAGGGCGGGGTGCCCGAGTCGTCCGGGGACGGCGAGGACGTCCCAGCGGCGGCCGGCCGGCAACAGCATCAGTCCCAGTCCGGTGCGTTCCCACTGCGCCCGGAACGCCGCCGGGTCCGGTGTGGCCTGGGCGAGCCAGTGCAGTCCGGTGCTCTCCATGTCTGTCCCCGCTTCTTGCCGCTCGTCGGTGGTCAGGGCGCGGCGGGGGAACGAGACCCGCCGTCCACCAGGGAGAGGCGGACGGCGGGTCTCTCTTACACGTATCCGGCACCCCGGATCTACCCGCCCGGGCCGGCGGTCGGCTCAGCGGTCGCGGCTCAGCGGTCGCGGCTCAGCGATCGCGGCTCAGCGGTCGCGGCCGCCGGCTCAGCTGTCGAAGCCGAGCCCCAGCCGGTCGAGCGTGCGCAGCCAGAGGTTGCGGTGGCCGCCGTTGCGGTCGGCGCGCTCCAGCGACCGGGTGGTGATCTCGATCCCGGCCCAGCGGACCGGCTCGGGCGGGAAGGGCATCGGCTTGCTGCGGACCATGTCCAGCGAGGTGCGCTCGGTGCGCTCCCCGGAGAGCAGGTCGAGCATCACCTCGGCGCCGAAGCGGGTCGCGCCGACGCCGAGCCCGGTGTAGCCGGCCGCGTAGGCGACCTTGCCCCGGTAGGCGGTGTCGAAGAAGGCGGAGAAGCGGCTGCAGGTGTCGATGGCCCCGCCCCAGGCGTTGGTGAAGCGCAGCCCCTCCAGCTGCGGGAAGCAGCGGAAGAAGTGGGTGGCGAGGGTCCGGAAGGTCTCCGGCCGCTGGTCGTACTCGTGCCGGACGTGGCCGCCGTAGTGGTAGACCGCGTCGTAGCCTCCCCAGAGGATCCGGTTGTCGGCGGAGAGCCGGAAGTAGTGGAACTTGTTGGCGCTGTCGCCGAGCCCCTGCCGGCCGCGCCAGCCGATCGCGGCGAGCTGCTCGTCGTTCAGCGGCTCGGTCATCAGCGCGTAGTCGTACACCGGGACGACGTACGGGCGGACGCGCTTGACCAGGGACGGGAAGACGTTGGTGCCGAGCGCCACGCGGCGGGCGAAGACCCGCCCGTACGGGGTGCGGACGGCGGTGCCGCTGCCGTACTCCCGCAGGTCGGTGGCCCGGGTGTGCTCGAAGATCCGCACGCCCTGGCCGAGGCAGGCCTCCTTGAGGCCCCAGGCGAGCTTGGCGGGGTGGACCATGGCCACGCCCTCCTTGTCCCAGAGGCCGCCGAGGAAGGTCGGCGAGTTCACCTCGGCGCGCAGCGCGTCGGCGTCCAGGACGGTGAGCTCGAAGCCGTAGCGGGTCACGGCCTCGGCGATCTCGTGGAGCTCCTCCAGCTGGTGGGGCTGGGTGGCGACGTCGATCTCGCCGGTGCGCTCCCATTCGGCGTCGATGCCGTAGCGCTTGAGGGTGGCCTCGATGCCGTCCAGGTTGGCGGCACCGAGGCGTTCCAGCTGGGCGAGTTCGGCGGGCCAGCGCTGCAGGCCGTTGCCGAAGCCGTGGGTGAGGCTGGCGGCGCAGAACCCGCCGTTGCGCCCGGACGCGGCCCACCCGACCTCGTTGCCCTCGACCAGCACGACGTCCAGCGAGGGGTCGCGTTCCTTGGCGATGAGGGCGGTCCAGAGGCCGGAGTAGCCGCCGCCGACGACCAGCAGGTCGCAGGTGGTGTCGCCGACCAGGGCGGGCAGTGCCGCCGGCCGGCCCGGGTCCTCCAGCCAGAAGGGGGTGGGCCTGGCGTCACTGAGCGCGCGGGCGGAGTCCATGCATTATCAGCCACTTTCTGTACTTGGGCGACGATGTGTTCGGCCACGGCCGACGGTACGTCAGGCGGTGGCCTTCCGGCGGTTGCCGAGCCACTGGCCGGCGACGGTCAGCGCCACGGCGGCGGCGAACATCGCGGTGCCGATGACGTTGACCTGCACCGGGATGCCGCGTTGCGACGCGCCCCAGACGAACATCGGGAAGGTGACCGTGGTCGGGCCCGAGTTGAACTGGGTGATGATGAAGTCGTCGAAGGAGAGCGCGAAGCTGAGCAGCGCTCCGGCGGCGATGCCGGGGGCGGCGAGCGGCAGGGTGACCCGCAGGAAGGTCTGGACGGGGGTGGCGTAGAGGTCCTGGGCGGCCTGTTCGAGCCTCGGGTCCATGCTCATCACGCGCGCCTTGACGGCCGTCACCACGAAGCTGAGGCAGAACATGATGTGCGCGATGAGGATGGTGGTGAAGCCGAACGGGATGCGCATGTTGAGGAAGAGCGTGCCCAGCGAGGCGGCCATGACCACCTCGGGCATGGCCATCGGCAGGAAGATCATCGCGGTGGTGGCGGAGCGGCCGCGGAAGCGGTGGCGGGCCAGTGCGAAGGCGACCATGGTGCCGAGGACGGTGGCGCCGATGGTGGCGAGCACCGCGATCTGCAGGCTGAGCGAGAGCGACTGGCACATGTCGGCCACGCCGCAGGGGTTGGTCCACGCGTCGGTGGAGAACTCGTTCCACTCGTAGTTGAACTTGCCGACCGGCTTGTTGAACGAGAAGGCCAGCACGACCAGGTTGGGCAGCACGAGGTAGGCGAGGGCCAGCAGGCCCGCCAGCACCACCAGGTGGGCACGGACCCACTTGACGATCCGGGACATCAGACCAGTTCCTCCGTCCCGGCCTTGCGCATGTAGACCGTCACCATGCCCAGGATCAGGGCCATCAGGATGAAGCTCAGCGCGGCGGCCGTGGGGTAGTCGAGTACGTTCAGGAACTGCTTCTGGATGCCGTTGCCGACCATCTGCTCGCTCGGCGAGCCCAGCAGCTGGGCGTTGATGTAGTCGCCGGAGGCCGGGATGAAGGTGAGCAGGGTGCCGGCGACGACGCCCGGGAGCGAGATCGGGAAGGTGACCTTGCGGAAGGTGGTGAACGGCCGGGCGTAGAGGTCGCCGGCCGCCTCGTGCAGGCGGGGGTCGATCCGCTCCAGCGAGGTGTACAGCGGCAGGATCATGAACGGCAGGAAGTTGTAGGTCAGACCGCAGACCACGGCGAGCGGCGTGGCGAGCACCCGGTCGCCGGAGGTGAGGCCGATCGCGTTGGTCACGTCCAGGACGTGCAGGGTGTTGAGCGCGCCGACCACCGGACCGCCGTCGGACAGGATGGTCTTCCAGGCCAGCGTGCGGATCAGGAAGCTGGTGAAGAAGGGCGCGATCACCAGGATCAGGATGACGTTGCGCCAGCGCTTGCTCGCCTTGAAGGCGATCGTGTAGGCGAGCGGGTAGCCGACGGCCAGGCAGAGCACGGTGGCGATGGCCGCGTAGGAGAACGAGCGGACGAAGTGCCACTTGTACTCGACCAGGGCGTCCCAGTAGGTGGCGAGGTGCCAGGTGACCTTGAAGCCCTGCTCGAGCGAGCCGGTCTGCAGCGAGGTGGACGCCTGGTAGACCATCGGGACGGCGAAGAAGACGACCAGCCAGGCGATGCCGGGCAGCAGCAGCCAGTAGGGGGTGAGCCGGCGCCTGGCCCCGGGGGCCGCCGGGGCGGGCGCGCCGCCGTCCGGGGGCACGGCCTGCGGCGGTGCGGCCGCGGTGGTGGTGGTCATGCGGCCTCCTCCGCGGTGCCCGCGTCGATCGCCTGGGAGGCGTCCAGGGCGAAGGAGTGCGCCGGGTTCCAGTGCAGCAGGACGTCGGCGCCGGGGACGATCCGGGCGTCGCGCTCCATGTTCTGCTCGAAGACGGTGACCTCCTGGCCGCCGTCGGTGCGCACCACGTACTGGGTGGAGACGCCGATGAAGCTGGAGTCGAGGACGGTGCCGGCGAGCCGGTTGCGCCCGTCGGCGACCTCGGCGGAGGCGTGCACGATGGTGATCTTCTCCGGGCGGACGCCCAGGTGGACCTTCCGGGCGTCGGTGGCGCAGCGCGCCTTCGGGACGGCGAGGCGGGCGCCGGCCGCGGTGAGCAGCAGGTCGCCGCCGTCGGTGCCGGTGACCTCGGCGGGCAGCAGGTTCGACTGGCCGAGGAAGTTGGCCACGAAGGTGGTGGCGGGGTTCTCGTACAGCTCGGCGGGGGCGCCCAGCTGCTCGACCCGGCCGCCGTTCATCACCGCGATGGTGTCGGCCATGGTCATGGCCTCCTCCTGGTCGTGGGTGACGTGCACGAAGGTGATGCCGACCTCGGTCTGGATCCGCTTGAGCTCCAGCTGCATCTGGCGGCGGAGCTTGAGGTCGAGCGCGCCGAGCGGCTCGTCGAGGAGCAGCACCTGGGGGTGGTTGATCAGGGCGCGGGCGACGGCGACGCGCTGCTGCTGGCCGCCGGAGAGCTGGTGCGGCTTGCGCCGGGCGTACTGGCCGAGTTCGACCAGCTCCAGCATGTCGTCGACCTGCTTCCTGACCTCCTTCTTCCCGCGCCGGCGCAGGCCGAAGGCGACGTTCTCGAAGATGTCCAGGTGCGGGAAGAGCGCGTAGCTCTGGAAGACGGTGTTCACCGGCCGCTTGTACGGGGGCAGGGCGGTGACGTCCTGGCCGCCGATCAGGACGGTGCCGCTGGTGGGCTCCTCCAGCCCGGCGATCATGCGCAGGGTGGTGGTCTTGCCGCAGCCGGAGGCGCCGAGGAGGGCGAAGAAGGAGCCCTGGGGGACGGTGAGGTCGAGCGGGTGGACGGCGGTGAAGGAGCCGTAGGTCTTGCCTATGCCGGTGAGCCGGACGTCGCCGCCGGCGGCCGCGGCGCGCTGCTGGTCTGTCATGGGGGTGTCTTCCTGGTTTGTCTCTGCCGTGAGCGGGGGTCAGGCGCCGATGAGCTTGGAGAACTTCTCCTCGAAGTCGCTCTCCTCGGTCTCGGTGAGGGTGCGGAACACGTGCGCCTTGGCCGCCATCTCGGGGGTGGGTACGACCAGCGGGTTGGCCGCGATGTCCGGGGCGAGCGTGGCGAGCTCGTCCTTCATCCCGGTGACGGCGGAGACGAAGCCGATGCCCGCGACCAGCTGCGCCGCGATCTTCGGCTGATAGTAGAAGTCGATCAGCTTCTCCGCGTTCGCCTTGTGCTGCGCCCTGGCCGGGACCAGCATGTTGTCCGTCGAGGAGACGTAGCCCTTCTCCGGGATCACGAACTCGATGTCCGGGTTGTCCGCGCGCAGCTGGATCAGGTCACCGCCCCAGGCGACGCAGGCCGCGATGTCCCCGGAGGAGAGCTCCTGGCCGTAGTCGTTGCCGGTGAAGCGGCGGATCTGCTTGCTGTCCACGGCCTTCTGCAGCCGTGCGATCGCGGCGTCGTAGTCGTCGGCGGTGAACTTCGCCGGGTCCTTGCCCATGTCCAGCAGGACCATCCCGATGCTGTCGCGCATCTCGGAGAGGAAGGTCACCCGGCCCTTGAGGTCCGGGTCGTCCAGCAGCTGGGAGACGCTGGCGACCTCCTTGCCCTTGGTGGCCTTCCGGTTGTAGGCCACCACGACCTGGATCCCGGCCCACGGGTAGGAGTAGAGCCGGCCCGGGTCCCAGTCCGGGGCGCGGAAGCGGGAGTCGATGGTGGTGATCGCCGTGGTGACGTTCGCCTGGTCGAGCTTCTGCACCCAGCCGAGCCGGATCAGCCGGGCCGCCATCCAGTCGGTCAGCACCATCAGGTCGCGGCCGGTGTCCTGGCCGGCCGCGAGCTGCGGCTTGATCTTGCCGAAGAACTCGACGTTGTCGTTGACGTCCTCGTTGTACTTCACCTTGATGCCGGTGGCCGCGGTGAAGGCGTCCAGGGTGCCGTGCTTCTCCTTGTCCTTCTCGTCGGTGTCGACGTAGAGCGGCCAGTTGGAGAAGTTCACCTCCTTCTCGGTCTCCGAGAGGTCCTTCGCGGCGCCCGCCGCCGAGTCGCCGCCGGAGGTCTTGGCCGCCGGGATGCCGCAGGCGGCCAGCGTGCCCGCGCCCGCGGTCAGCGCGGCGGCCCGCAGCAGGGCTCGGCGGCCGATCGCCGCCCGGCCGCTGGTGAGACTGCGCTCCCAGGCCCTGCGGACCGGTTCGGGCAGACCGTCGGTGAGCTCGTTGAACGCCATGGAACGGGCCTCCTGGGGGTAAGAGGTCGGATCGGGGCGCCCGGGGGGAGGCGCCCCTGGCAGGGGTTATCTGTCTCCGAAGACGGTGCGGTGCCAGTCCTTGCGGGCGACCGCGGTGGTGTCGAACATGACGTGCTTGACCTGGGTGTACTCGTCCAGCGAGTACTGGGACATGTCCTTGCCGTAGCCGGAGGCCTTGTAGCCGCCGTGCGGCATCTCGCTGATGATCGGGATGTGGTCGTTGACCCAGACGCACCCGGCCGCGATCTCCCGGGTGGCGCGCAGCGAGCGGTGCACGTTGCTCGTCCAGGCGGAGGCGGCCAGGCCGTACGGGGTGTCGTTGGCCAGCCGCAGGCCCTCGTCGTCGGAGTCGAACGGCAGGACCACCAGCACCGGGCCGAAGACCTCGCCCTGCACCACCTCGCTGTCCTGGGCGGCCCCGGTGACCAGGGTCGGCAGGTAGTAGGCGCCGCGGGTGAGGTCGCTGCCGTCGTGGCCCTTCTCCGGCGCGCGCCCGCCGGTGACGACGGTGGCGTAGGAGCGGGCCCGCTCGACGAAGCCGGCCACCCGGTCCCGGTGGGTGTACGAGACCAGCGGGCCGAGGTCGGTGCGCGGGTCGAGCGGGTCGCCGACCCGGATCGCGGCGTACAGCTCGGCCACCCCGGCCACGAAGGCGTCGTACAGCGGCCGCTGGACGTACGCCCGGGTGGCGGCGGTGCAGTCCTGGCCGCCGTTGATCAGCGAGGCGGCGACGGCGCCGTGCACGGCGGCGTCGAGGTCGGCGTCGTCGAAGACCACGAAGGGGGCCTTGCCGCCGAGCTCCAGGTGGGTGCGCTTGACGCCCGCGGTGGCGAGCTCGGCGACCCGCTTGCCGACCGGGGTGGAGCCGGTGAAGGAGACCATCGCGACGTCCGGGTGCGCGACCAGGTGCTCGCCCGCCGTGCGGCCGGCGCCGGTGACGACGTTGACCACGCCGTCCGGGATGCCCGCCGCGGTGCAGGCCCTGGCGAACATCAGCGAGGTCAGCGGGGTCAGCTCGGCCGGCTTGAGCACGATGGTGTTGCCCGCGGCGATCGCCGGCAGGATCTTCCAGGCGGCCATCTGCAGCGGGTAGTTCCACGGCGAGATCGAGCCGACCACGCCGATCGCCTCGCGCCGCACGTAGGAGGTGTGGTCGCCGGAGTACTCGCCGGCCGCCTTGCCCTCCAGGTTGCGGGCGGCCCCGGCGAAGAACGCGGTGTTGTCGATCGTGCCGGGGACGTCGAACTCGGTGGCCAGCTTGACCGGCTTGCCGGTCTGCGCGGTCTCCACCCGGGCGAGGTCCGCGCAGGCGTCGGTCAGGACGGCGGCGAGCCGGGTCAGCGCCTCGGACCGGGCGCCGGGGGTGGCGGAGGACCAGCCGGGCAGCGCCGCCCGCGCGGCGGCGACGGCCGCGTCGACGTCCGCGGTGTCGGCCAGCGCGACCTGCTCGACCACGGTGCCGTCCGCGGGGTTGACGACCTGGAAGGGCTCGCCACCCCCCTGGATCAGGCGGCCCGCGACGTACTGCGCGCCCGGGCCGAAGTCCGTCAGGTCCATCTGGTTCCTCCAAGTGCCGGTGGTTCGACGGCGGGCGGCGGAATCGCGCCTCCGCGGTGGGGGGATCCGCTCGTCGACCACCGGGTTGCGCGATCCTGGCAGCCCTGTCGACCCGACAAGGGATTCCACTGTTGCTGTCCGGTTAACGCGACGGATTCCGGCGTGGTGACTGTTTCTCGCCACGGCCGTCCGCTGACCATGCCCGTTGCCGCACCGGCGTGACAAGGGTCACTGCGACAACCTCGACCCGAAGGGCCTTACAGGGTGCAAGGGTGCACGGAGGGCGACAGGTCGTCGCCGCGATGGATGATTTACCTGACACTCTGGTCCCCCACGGCCCTGGAGGCCCGCGATGCTCCCCACCGTCGCCCGCGTGCTCGACCTGGAGGTGATGCGGCGCGGCCTCCCCCAGGTCGTGGCCGGCGCCGACCACCTGGAGCGGCCGGTCCGCTGGGTGCACGTGAGCGAGCTGCCCGACGTCGCCGGGATGCTCCGCGGCGGCGAGCTGGTGCTCACCACCGGGATCGCCCTGCCCGAGGACCGCGAGGGGCTGGCCCGCTACGTCCGCGAGCTGGACGAGGTGGGGGTGGCCGGCCTGGTCGTCGAGTTCGGCCGGCGCTACTTCGACTCGCTCCCCCGCGCCCTGGTGCACGCCGCCGAGCAGCGCGGTCTGCCGCTGGTCACGCTCCGCCGCGAGCTGCGCTTCGTCGCCGTGACCGAGGCCGTGCACGCACTGGTGGTCAACGCCCAGCTGGACCAGCTGCGCGCCTCCGAGGCCGTCCACCAGGTGTTCAACGAGCTGGTCGTGGAGGGCGCCGAGCCGCCCGAGGTGATCCGCCAGGTGGCCCGGATGGCGGGCGCGCCCGTCGTGCTGGAGAACCTGGCGCACCAGGTGCTCGCCCACGAGAGCGCCGGCCGCCCGGAGAACGAGCTGCTGGAGGACTGGGAGCGCCGCTCCCGCGGGGTCCGCCCGCCCGGCCGCACCGGCCACGACCCGCGCAGCGGCTGGCTGGTGACCACCGTCGGCGCCCGCGGCCAGGACTGGGGGCGGCTGGTGCTGGTGCAGGAGCCGGGCGCGCTTCCGGAGGGCGCGGCGCACCCGCACAGCATGCTGCTGGAGCGCGGGGCCTCCGCGCTGGCGCTCAACCGCCTGGTGGTGCGCGACCGGGAGAGCCTGGAGCGGCAGACCCACCGCACCCTGCTGTCCGGCATCCTCACCCACTCGCTGACCGTCTCCGAGGTCGCCCTGCGCGCCCAGGCCCTCGGCGTCCCGTTGGAGGGCCGGCGGCTGGTGGGGGTGGTGCTGCGCCAGCGGCGCGGGCCGATCCCGGCCGCGCTGGAGGCGCAGGCCCGGCTGCGCGACTTCACCGAGCTGGCCGCCGGCGCGGTGCGGGCCTGCCGGCTCCCGGCACTGGTGGGCGCGCTGGACGACGAGGGCGTCGGCGTGCTGATCGCGCTCGGCACCCAGCAGGACGAGCACGCCGCGCTGGACGCCTTCTCGGCGACGCTGCGCCGGATGTCGGCGGAGGCCGGGCGGGAGGGCGCCGCCGCTCCGGACCCGGTGGTCGCGGTGGGCTCCTCGGTCGGCTCCGTCCGGGACGCCCGCCGCACCCTGCTGGAGGCCACCCAGGTCTCCGAGGCGGCCCTGCACGACGCGCCCGGCGGCCGGACCGCCTCCTACTACCGGCTGCCGGACGTGCGGCTGCGCGGCCTGCTCCACCTGCTGCGCGACGACGCCCGGCTGCAGACCTACGTGGAGCGCGAGCTGGGCCCGCTGCTGGCCCACGACGCCGAGCACAACGGCCAGTTGGTGCAGATGCTGCGGATCTACCTGGAGCAGGGCCGGAACAAGTCCGCGGCGGCCGACGCCGCGCACCTGTCCCGGCCGTCCTTCTACGACCGCCTGCACAAGGTCGAGCGGATCCTCGGCGTCGACCTCGACCAGGTGGAGTCCTGCCTCTCCTTGCACGTGGCGCTGCTCGCCCTGGACGCCGTCCGCCGCTGAGGCCCGGGGCTCACACCCCGGTGATGCGCCCCCAGACCTTGTGCAGCCCGGGCCGCTCGGCCGAGCCGACGTCGCGCATGGTGCGCAGCCGGGCGCGCATCTCGTCGGTCGGGAAGACCAGCGGGTTCTCGGCGATCTCGGCCTTCTCCTTGTCGCCGCTGGCCGCCAGCACCTCGCGGGCGGCCGGCACCGGGCAGATGTACTGGACGAACGCGGCGAGCTCGGCGGCCACCTCCGGCTGGTAGTAGTAGTCGATCAGCGCCTCTGCGTTGCGCTTGTGGGTGGCCCGGTTGGGGATCATCAGGCTCTCCGCCCACAGCTCGCCGCCCTCCTCCGGGACCACGAACTCGATGTCCGGGTTCTCTGCGGTGAGCTGGACGGCGTCGCCGGAGTAGGCCTGGCAGGCGAGCGCCGCGCCGGAGGCGAGGTCGCTGGTGTAGTCGTTGCCGGTGAAGCGGCGGACGTGGCCGGTGTCGACCATCTTCTGCACCAGGTCCATCGCCTTGTTCGCGTCGTCGTCGGTGAACGCGGCGATGTCGGCGCCCTGGGCGAGCATCAGCAGTCCGAGCGCCTCGTCGAGCCCGGCGAACAGCGTGACCCGGCCCTTGAGGTCGGGCGCCCACAGGTCGGCGGTGGACCTGATCTCCCGGCCGAGCGCCTTGCGGTTGTAGGCGATGCCGGTGATCCCGGACTGCCACGGCACGCTGCGCCGGCGCCCGGGGTCGAAGGCCGGGTTCGCGAGCTGCGGGTCCAGGTTGGCGGTGACGTTCGGCAGGTTGTCCCGGTCCATGGCCTGCACCCAGCCCAGCGAGACGTACCGCCCGGCCATCCAGTCGCTGATCACCATCAGGTCCCGGCCGGGGTCGGCGCCCTGGGTGAGCACCGGGCTGATCTTGCCGAAGAACTCGTCGTTGTCGTTGATGTCCTCGGTGTAGGTGACCTCGATGCCGGTCTTCTCGGCGAAGCCGTCCAGCGTCGGGCGACCGCCCTGCTCGTCGGTGTCGATGTACTGCGTCCAGTTGGAGAAGGTGAGCCGCTTCTCGCGGTCCGAGCGGTCCGGGGCCGAGCGGCGGTCCTCGGCGACGTACGCGGACGGGATGCCGCAGCCGGTGAGCGTGCCCGCGCCGAGCAGCGCGGCCCCGCCGAGCACCGAACGGCGGCGCAACGGGCGGGGGGCACGGGGGCGGATCGGGGTGGTGGTGCTGGGCATGGGTGGAGGCCTCCGGAGCATGGGACGGCCCCGGGCGCAGGCAACACACCCGGGGCCGTCCGAACGGTACGTCAGACAGTGTGCGCGTCGGTGAGCGACAGCACCTCGTCGAGCACCGCGAGGCCGGTCTTGGCCTCCTCCTCGGTGACGGTGCACGGCGGGACGACGTGGAAGCGGTTCATGTTGACGAACGGCCAGAGCCCGCGCTGCTTGCAGGCGGCGGCCAGCTCGGCCATCGGCGCGTTGGCGGCGCCGGCGGCGTTGTACGGGACCAGCGGCTCGCGGGTCTCGCGGTTCCGCACCAGGTCGAGCGCCCAGAACACGCCGAGGCCGCGGACCTCGCCGATCGAGGGGTGCCGCTCGGCCAGCTCGCGCAGGCCGGGGCCGAGCACGGTCTCGCCGATGTGCTTGGCGTTCTCGACGATGCCCTCCTCCGCCATGGCGTTGATGGTGGCGACGGCGGAGGCGCAGGCCAGCGGGTGGCCGGAGTAGGTGAGTCCGCCGGGGAACGGCCGCTCGGCGAAGGTGGCGGCGATCTCGGCGTTGATCGCCACGCCGCCGAGCGGGACGTAGCCGGAGTTGACGCCCTTGGCGAAGGTCAGCAGGTCGGGCACGACGCCCCAGTGGTCGGCGGCGAACCACTCACCGGTGCGGCCGAAGCCGGCCATCACCTCGTCGAGGATGAACACGATGCCGTGGCGGTCGCAGATCTCCCGCACCCCGGCCAGGTAGCCGGCCGGCGGGATCAGGATGCCGGCGGTGCCGACCACGGTCTCCAGGATGATCGCCGCGACGGTGCCGGGCCCCTCGAACGCGACCACCTGCTCGAGGTGCTGCAGCGCGCGCTCGCACTCCTGCGCCTCGTTCTCGGCGTGGAAGTTGGAGCGGTAGGCGTACGGGCCCCAGAAGTGCACCGTGCCGGAGACGCCGGTCTCGTTGGCCCAGCGGCGCGGGTCGCCGGTGAGGGCGATCGCGTTGGCGGTGGCGCCGTGGTACGAGCGGTAGGCGGACATCACCTTCTGCCGGCCGGTGTGCAACCGGGCGAGCCGGACGGCGTTCTCGACGGCCTCGGCGCCGCCGTTGGTGAAGAAGATCTTGTCGAGGTCGCCGGGGGTGCGCTCGGCGATCAGCCGGGCGGCCTCGCTGCGCGACTCGACGGCGAAGCCGGGGGCGATGGTGCAGAGCTTCGCCGCCTGCTCCTGGATGGCCGCGACCACCTTCGGGTGCTGGTGGCCGATGTTGGTGTTGACCAGCTGGGACGAGAAGTCGAGGTAGCGGTTCCCGTCGTAGTCCCAGAAGTACGAGCCCTCGGCGCCGGCCACCGCGAGGGGGTCGATCAGCGCCTGGGCGGACCACGAGTGGAAGACGTGCGCGCGGTCGGCGGCCTTGACTGCCTGGCCGGCGGCTGAGTCAGCGGTGGGGATGCTCATGCCGGTAAGGCTAGGGAGTCCCGCCCGCGAAATGCAGTTTCATCTTGTCAGTCGGTCACCCGAACGGCCGACAGGGTGCAAAGACACCGGGCCCGGGTCGAAAAGACCCGGGCCCGTCGTCAGTTCGTACGACCGGACCCCCGCCGCTGGGCGGTCCCGCCGCGGCGACGGCCGTGAACCACTAGATCGCGGTCATCACGTGCTTCACGCGGGTGTAGTCCTCGAAGCCGTAGGAGGAGAGGTCCTTGCCGTAGCCGGACTTCTTGAAGCCGCCGTGCGGCATCTCGGCGACCAGCGGGATGTGGGTGTTGATCCAGACGCAGCCGAAGTCCAGGCGGCGGGACATCCGCATGGCGCGGGCGTGGTCCTTGGTCCACACCGAGGAGGCCAGCGCGAACTCGACGCCGTTGGCGTAGTCGACGGCCTGGTCCTCGTCGGTGAACTTCTGCACGGTGATGACCGGGCCGAAGACCTCGTTCTGGATGATCTCGTCGTCCTGCTGCAGGCCGGAGACGACGGTCGGGGCGTAGAAGTAGCCCTTCTCGCCGACCTGGTGGCCACCGGCCTCGACCTTGGCGTGGGCGGGCAGCCGCTCGATGAAGCCGGCCACCTGCTTCAGCTGGTTGGCGTTGTTCAGCGGGCCGTAGAGCACGTCCTCGTCGTCCACGCCACCGGTCTTGGTCTCGGCCGCGGCCTTGGCCAGCGCCTCGACGAAGGCGTCGTGGATCGACTCGTGCACCAGCACGCGGGTGGCGGCGGTGCAGTCCTGGCCGGCGTTGAAGAAGCCCGCCACCGAGATGCCCTCGACGGCCTCGGCGATGTCGGCGTCCTCGAAAACCACGACCGGGGCCTTGCCGCCCAGCTCCAGGTGGACGCGCTTGACGTCCTTGGAGGCGGACTCGGCGACCTGGATGCCGGCCCGGACCGAACCGGTGATGGAGGCCATCGCCGGGGTGCGGTGCTCGACCATCAGCTTGCCGCTCTCGCGGTCGCCGCAGATCACGTTGAAGACGCCGGCCGGCAGCTCCAGCTCCTTGAGCACGCCGCCGATGATCTCGGCCAGCAGCACGGTGGAGGCCGGGGTGGTGTCCGAGGGCTTCAGGACGACGGTGTTGCCGGCGGCGATGGCCGGGGCGAACTTCCAGACGGCCATCATCATCGGGTAGTTCCACGGCGCGACCTGGGCACAGACGCCGACCGGCTCGCGGCGGATGATCGAGGTCATCCCGTCCATGTACTCGCCCGCGGCCTTGCCCTCCAGCAGGCGGGCCGCGCCGGCGAAGAAGCGGATCTGGTCCACCATCGGGCCGATCTCCTCGGAGAGGGTCAGCGCGCGGGGCTTGCCGGTGTTGCGCACCTCGGCGTCGACGACCTCGTCGGCGCGGGCCTCGACCGCGTCCGCGATCTTCAGCAGCAGCTTCTGGCGGGTGCTCGGGGTGGCGTCGCGCCAGGCCGGGAAGGCGGCGGCGGCGGAGGCCATCGCCGCGTCCACGTCGGAGGCGCCGGACAGCGGGGACGTCGCGTAGACCTCGCCGGTGGTGGGGTCGACGATGTCGAGCGTACGGCCGTCCGCCGCATCGACGAACTCACCGTTGATGTAGTTGCGCAGCGTGCGAAGGTCGCTCACGGGGTCTCTCCTCGGTCTGGGCCTGCGGCGTTGCAGATTCCGGCGCCATGGTACGTCGGCGGGACCTGCGTACGAAGGGTGCCGAGTGGCCGGGCCCTGGGCGGCGCGGTCCACTGGTTGGGGGAACACGCGCTGCGCTGCGGAGCCGCGCGCGTACCGTGCCAGGGTAGCCGTACGACTGCTGTTATCGACAGGCCGGGCGCATGTAGGCGATGAAATCCGCATGCGTTTTCCAAGATCACGACGAAATCAGCAGTTTCCGCGCTTGCGAACAAGGGAACGATCAGGCACAGTGGCGGCGTGGCCAACCGCGACCGGAACGCGAGCGTTCCCCTCGACGCCGCCTCCAAGGCGATCATCGAGCAGCTCCAGGAGGACGGACGCCGCCCGTACGCCGCCATCGGCAAGGCCGTGGGCCTGTCCGAAGCGGCCGTGCGTCAGCGCGTCCAGAAGCTGCTCGACCAGGGCGTGATGCAGATCGTCGCCGTCACGGACCCGCTCACAGTCGGCTTCACCCGCCAGGCGATGGTCGGGATCCGGGTCGAGGGTGACATCGAGCCCGTCGCCGACGCGCTGGCCGCCCTCGACGAGGTCGACTACGTCGTCTGCACCGCAGGCTCGTTCGACCTCCTGGCCGAACTGGTCTGCGAGGACGACGAGCACCTGCTCGAACTGATCAACAAGCGCATCCGCGCGCTTCCCGGCGTGCGGAGCACCGAGAGCTTCGTGTACCTGAAGCTCCGGAAACAGACCTACACCTGGGGCACCCGATGACAGCCGACCCGGCGCAGAAGGACCTTTCCAAGACCGCCTACGACCACCTGTGGATGCACTTCACCCGCATGTCGTCGTACGAGAACTCCCCCGTACCGACGATCGTCAAGGGCGAAGGCACCTACGTCTGGGACGACAAGGGCCGCAAGTACCTCGACGGCCTCGCCGGCCTGTTCGTCGTCCAGGCCGGCCACGGCCGCGAGGAGCTCGCCGAGGCCGCCGCCAAGCAGGCCAAGGAGCTCGCCTTCTTCCCGGTGTGGAGCTACGCCCACCCGAAGGCCGTCGAGCTGGCCGAGCGCCTGGCCAACTACGCCCCGGGCGACCTGAACAAGGTCTTCTTCTCCACCGGTGGCGGCGAAGCCGTCGAGACCGCCTGGAAGCTCGCCAAGCAGTACTTCAAGCTGACCGGCAAGCCGACCAAGTACAAGGTCATCTCGCGCGCCGTCGCCTACCACGGCACCCCCCAGGGCGCCCTGTCCATCACCGGCCTGCCGGGCCTGAAGGCCCCGTTCGAGCCGCTGGTGCCGGGCACCCACAAGGCCCCGAACACCAACATCTACCGCGCCCCGGCCTTCCTCGCCGGCCCCGACGGCACGGTCGACCCCGAGGCCTACGGCCGCTGGTGCGCCGACGAGATCGAGGTGGCCATCCTCAACGAGGGCGCCGAGACCGTCGCCGCCGTCTTCGTCGAGCCGGTGCAGAACGCCGGTGGCTGCTTCCCGCCGCCGCCCGGGTACTTCCAGCGCCTGCGCGAGATCTGCGACCGCCACGACGTGCTGCTCGTCTCGGACGAGGTCATCTGCGCCTTCGGCCGCCTGGGCACCATGTTCGGCGCCGACAAGTTCGGCTACCAGCCCGACATGATCACCTGCGCCAAGGGCATGACCTCGGGCTACTCCCCGATCGGCGCCACGATCATCTCGGACCGCATCGCCGAGCCGTTCTACAAGGGCGACAACACCTTCCTGCACGGCTACACCTTCGGCGGCCACCCGGTCTCCTCCGCCGTGGCGCTGGCCAACCTCGACATCTTCGAGCGCGAGGGCCTGAACCAGCACGTCCTCGACAACGAGGCCGCCTTCCTGGGCACCCTGAACAAGCTGCGCGACCTGCCGATCGTCGGCGACGTCCGCGGCAACGGGTACTTCTACGGCATCGAGCTCGTGAAGGACAAGGTCACCAAGGAGTCGTTCAACGACGACGAGGTCGAGCGCGTCCTCTACGGCTTCCTGTCGAAGGCCCTCTTCGACAACGGCCTGTACTGCCGCGCCGACGACCGTGGCGACCCGGTCGTCCAGCTGGCCCCGCCGCTGATCTCCGACCAGTCGACCTTCGACGAGATCGAGCAGATCCTGCGGACCAGCCTGACCGACGCGTGGGCGAAGATCTGACCGGCTGAGCCACCTTCCCCACCCTCCGCCGCAGGGCGGTCCCTCCCCGGGACCGCCCTGCGGTGTTTCCGCAGCCGCCCCGCGGCGCGCCGGGGGCGTCGGGTCTCCGGACCTCCGGACCTCCGGGCCGACTTTCCGCCACCAAGCGGCGAACAAACATGCCTGATTGCGGGTGATTTGCCCGCGATGGACCAGAGCGCCGCAACCGCACGAGGTCCCGGTCGTTCTAATCTGACGACTGTCATATCCCTGCAGCCACCCAGGATGGAACCTCATGTCAGCGGCACCGCCTGACAACGACGTGCTGTGGGCCCGGGGGATCGTCAAGTCCCATCACGGCACCCCCGCCCTGCGCGGCATCTCGATCGGCGTGCGCGAGGGGGAGGTGCTCGCCGTCACCGGCCCCCGCGGCTCCGGGAAGAGCACCCTGCTCGGCTGCCTCTCCGCGCTCCTCCCGGTCGACGACGGCGAGGTCTGGTTCAACAGCGCCCCCGTCCACACCCTCGGCCGGGCCGGCCGCGAACGGCTGCGCCGCGACCGCTTCGGCTTCGTCGGCTCCGAACCGCACCTGGTGCCCGAGCTGACCGCCCGGGAGAACGTCGCCCTGCCCCTGCTGCTCGCCGGAGCCGGCAACAAGGCCGCCTACACCGCCGCCGACGAGTGGCTGGAGCGCCTCGACGTCGGCGAGATCGGCCGCCGGCGACCCGACCTGCTGCTCCAGAGCCAGCGCCAGCGGATCGCCGTCGCCCGCGCCCTCGCCCCGCTGCCGACGGTCGTCTTCGCCGACGACCCCACCGCCCCGCTGCACCGCGAGGCCGCCGACCAGGTCCTGCGGATACTGACCAGCGCGGCCCGCTCGCACCAGCTCACCCTCGTCCTGGCCACCCACGACCCCGAGCTCGTCCGGTTCGCGGACCGCGCCGTCGCCCTCGTCGACGGACGGCTCACCGCCCCCGCCGCGCCCGTCCCGCGCGGCACCACCGGCAGCGCCCCGGGCGCGGCCGGTGCGTCCGCCGTCTCGGCCACCCGCCGCTGACGACGCCGAGCCGCTGAAAGAGTCGACGTGTTCTATCTCCGTCTGGCCCGGGGCTACCGGGCGCCCGACCTCGGCCGCTGGCTGCTCACCGCGCTCGCCGCCGGCGTGGTCGCCGCCTTCCTGTTGCGCTCCCTCGGCCGGGCGATGAGCGACCCTGACGGCGGCACCGACGCGCTGGCCCGCCTGCTCTGGTGCCTGCCCCCGCTCGCCGCCGTCGGCTGGTTCGCCGCCGTCGCCGCCCGCGCGGTGCCCGCCCGGCGGCCCGAACGGATCACCGGCCTGCGGACCGCCGGGGCCGGGTCCGGACGGATCCGCGCCCTGATCGCCGGCGAGGTCGCGCTCGCCTGCACCCTCGGCAGCGTGCTCACCCTGCTGCTCTTCCTGGTGCTGCGCAACGACATCGCCGGGCCGTCGCTCGCCCCCGACCTGGGCATGGGCGTACCGCTGCCCGCCGCGGCGCCCGTCACCCTGCTCGCCCTGGTGCCGCTCACCGCCGGCATCGCCGCCGCCTGCGCCGTCCCGCTCGACGAGACCCTGCCCGGCCGCCGGACCGGCCCCCGCACCGGCTTCGGCGCGCTGCGGATCGCCCTGCCGATCGGCCTGGCCGTGATCGGCCTCGCCCTCGAACTCATCGCGCTGCGGCCCGGCGCCGCCGCCGACGGCCGGCCGATCCACCTGCCCGCCGGGCTCGGCACCACCAGCACCGCCGCGCTCGGCGGCTGGGCCGCCAGCGCCCTCGGCCTCGCCCTGCTCACCGGCCCGCTGCTGTCCTGGACCGGCCGGCTGCTCGCCGCCGGCCGCCCCACCCCGCTGCGGCTGCTGGCCGGCCGCGGGCTCACCGCCCAGGCCCGCCGGCTCGGCCCGCCGCTGGCCGTGCTCACCCTCGCGCTCGCGCTGGTGCTCACCACCATCCGCTACTGGATCGGCACGCCCGGGAGCGCCGACGCGCTGCCCGCCGTCGAGGCCTGCCTGGTGCTCGGCTGCGCGGGCGCCGCGGTGGCCGCCCGGCTGGCCGAGGTCCGCACCGACCGCCGGGACGTCACCGACGCGCTGCTGCGCCTCGGCACCCCGCCCCGGCTGCTGTTCGGCGCGATCGCGCTGCGCACGCTGGCGGTGGGCACCACCCTGCTGGTGACCGGCGGGGCGACCGCCGCACTGGCGGCCGCCGGCCTGCGCTAGCTATCCGGCCGCGGCGAGCTGGCCGCAGGCGCCGTCGATCTCCTGGCCGCGGGTGTCCCGGACGGTCGTCGGCACGCCGTGCGACTGGAGCCGGCGGACGAACTCGCGCTCGTCCTCGGGCCGGGAGGCGGTCCACTTGGAGCCCGGGGTCGGGTTCAGCGGGATCAGGTTCACGTGCACCCGGTGGTTGCGGATCAGCCGGCCGAGCAGGTCCGCCCGCCACGCCTGGTCGTTGATGTCCTTGATCAGCGCGTACTCGATGGAGATCCGGCGGCCCGACTTCTCCGCGTAGTTCCACGCCGCGTCCAGCACCTCGGCGACCTTCCACCGGGTGTTCACCGGCACCAGCTCGTCGCGCAGCTCGTCGTCCGGGGCGTGCAGCGACAGCGCCAGGCGGCAGCTCAGGCCCTCGTCGGCGAGCCGGTTCATCGCCGGGACGAGGCCGACGGTGGACACCGTGATGCCCCGCTGGGACAGGCCGAAGCCGTCCGGCGCCGGGTCGGTCAGCCGACGGATCGCGGCCAGCACCCGGTTGTAGTTGGCCAGCGGCTCGCCCATGCCCATGAAGACCACGTTGGACAGCCGCGCCTCCCCGCCGGGGATCTCGCCGTCCTTGAGCGCGCGCATCCCGGCGGCGATCTGCTCGACGATCTCGGCGGTGGACAGGTTGCGGGTCAGCCCGGCCTGGCCGGTCGCGCAGAACGGGCAGTTCATGCCGCAGCCGGCCTGCGAGCTGATGCACATGGTGACGCGGTCCGGGTAGCGCATCAGCACCGACTCGACGAGGGTGCCGTCAAAGAGCTTCCAGAGCGTCTTGCGGGTGGTGTCGTCGTCGCACGAGACGTGCCGGACCACCGACATCAGCTCGGGCAGCAGGCTCTCGGTGAGCTTCTCCCGGCTGGCGGCGGGGATGTCCGTCCAGCTCGCCGGGTCGTTCGACATCCGGCCGAAGTAGTGGTTGGAGAGCTGCTTGGCGCGGAACGGCTGCTCGCCCAGCTCGGCGACGGCCTCCTTGCGCTCGGCGGGGCTCAGATCGGCGAGGTGTCGCGGGGGCTTGGCGCCGCGCGGCGCGACAAACGTGAGTTCTCCGGGCTTAGGCATGGTTGTTCCAGTGTCGCAGACGCCCGGAGCGGGCCGGACACGGCGAAGGGGCCCCGGAAGTCCGGAGCCCCTTCGCACGGTCGGCGCGGCCAGGTCCTGCCCGGCGGATCCCGCCGGACGGGTCCCCTGGCCCTAGCTGCCGACGAAGGCCGCCAGCAGCAGCCAGACCACCGGCGCGGTCGGCAGGAGGGAGTCCAGCCGGTCCATGATGCCGCCGTGGCCCGGCAGCAGCGTGCCCATGTCCTTGATCCCGAGGTCGCGCTTGATCATCGACTCGCCCAGGTCGCCCAGGGTCGCGGTGACCGCCGCGCAGCCGCCCAGGATCAGGCCCTGCCACCAGCTGCCGCCGTCGATGATCAGCTGCATCAGCAGCGCACCGGCCAGCATCGACAGGCCGATGCCGCCGGCCAGGCCCTCGCGGGTCTTGCCGGGGCTGATCGTCGGGGCCAGCTTGTGCTTGCCGAACTTGTAGCCCACGGCGTAGGCGCCGGTGTCGCTGCAGATCGTGACGATCAGGAACAGCACGATCCGCTGCGGACCGTCGTCGGCCGCGAGCATCATCGCCACGAACGTCGCCAGGAACGGCACGTAGAAGGCGGTGAACACGCCGGCCGTTATGTCCCGCAGGTAGTTCTCCGGCGGCTCCGCCATCCGCCAGACCATCACCGCGAGCCCGGTCAGCGCCAGCGAGGCCGCCGCCCACTGGACGCCCGCCCAGTAGCCGGTGGCGATCATCGCGATGCCGCCCGCGACCAGCGGGACCAGCGGCGCCTTGATCTGCTTGCGCTCGGCCAGCCGGCTGGTCAGCTCCCAGACGCCGACCGACGCCGCGGCCATCACGACGACCAGGAACAGCGCCTTCACCACGAACAGCGAGGCGATGATCACCGCGCCGAGGCCGACGCCCACGCCTATCGCGGCCTGGAGGTTACGGCCACCGCGCTGCTTGCGCGGCTGCGACGGCGGCGGGGCGGGCTGGGCGGCCACGGGAGTCTCCTGCCCTGGATGGGACGACGGCACGAAGGGGGGCTGCCCGGCCGCCGGGTGGCCCGGCGGCGGCGCGGGGTACGCCGGAGCCCCCGGGTGCGGCGGGAGGCCGTGGCCGGGAGCGGGGGCGGCGTCACCGGCCACGGCGCGCAGCACGACCGTCTCCGTCACGCCCGGCACCGCCGGCCCGGCGGGCTCGTCCCGGAACAGCGGGCCGCTCAGCCGGCCGGCCTCCCGGGCCGGTCCGGCCGCGGGGTCGCCCGGTCGGCCGGGCGCCGGTGGGAGGTCCTGGCCGCCCTGACCCGGCGCACCGGGGAGCGGACCGGGATCGGCCGGTACGGGAGGCATGACCCGAGTCTCCTCCGCGTCGCCGCCCCAGTACACCGGAGGCTGCTGCGAGTGATCCGAACGGAGGCCGGGATCACCCGGGGCGGCACCGGGCGCGCCGGGGTGGGCGGCCTCGCCGCCCGGGTGACCGGGGAGCCCCTGGAACGGCGGCGCCGGGGGCCCGCCGTGTCCCGGCGCCGGGTGCGGCTGCTGCAGGTGGGCCTGCGGCTGCGGCTGCGGCGCCGGGCGGTACGGCTGGAACTGCTGGTCGGACGGGCCCCAGTAGCCAGGGGCGTCAGGGGCGTCGTTCATCAGACCTCGAGCAGCTCGGCTTCCTTGTGCTTCAGCAGCTCGTCGACGGCGGCCACGTACTTGGCCGTGGTGTCGTCGAGCTCCTTCTCGGCGCGGCGGCCGTCGTCCTCGCCGACCTCGCCGTCCTTGACCAGCTTGTCGATCGCGTCCTTGGCCTTGCGGCGCACGGCGCGGATCGAGACCTTGGCGTCCTCGCCCTTGCCGCGGGCGACCTTGATGAACTCCCGGCGGCGCTCCTCGGTCAGCTCGGGAAGCACCACCCGGATGATGGAACCGTCGTTGGACGGGTTGACGCCCAGGTCGGAGTCGCGGATCGCCTGCTCGATGGCCTTCAGCGCGGTCTTGTCGAACGGCGACACGACGGCCATGCGCGGCTCCGGCACCGAGAACGAGGCCAGCTGGTTGATCGGCGTCACGGCGCCGTAGTACTCGGCCGCGATCTTGGCGAACATCGCCGGGTGGGCACGGCCGGTGCGGATGGCGGCGAAGTCGTCCTTGGCGACGGCGACGGCCTTCTCCATCTTCTCCTCGGCCTCGAGGAGGGTCTCTTCGATCACTGTGGTCTCCCTGTCCGGTTCATCTGCGGTTGTCCCGACCGGTGTCGGCGTCGAGGCCGGTCACGGCGACGGCGCCGCCCCGTACTGCTGGTTGCTGCTCAGGCCCGGACGGAATCCTGGCTGATGAGTGTGCCGATCTTCTCACTCTTCACCGCACGCGCGATATTGCCCTCCGCCAGCAGCTCGAAGACCAGCATCGGCAGGTTGTTGTCCTTGCACAGCGTGATCGCGGTGAGGTCGGCCACCTTGAGGTCGCGCGCGATGACCTCGGAGTACTCCAGAGCGTCGAACTTCACCGCGTCCGGGTTGGTCCGGGGGTCGGAGTCGTAGACGCCGTCCACACCGTTCTTGCCCATCAGCAGGACGTCGGCGTGGATCTCCAGCGCACGCTGCACGGCCGTGGTGTCGGTCGAGAAGTACGGCATGCCCATACCCGCGCCGAAGATCACCACGCGGCCCTTCTCCAGGTGCCGGACGGCCCGCAGCGGCAGGTACGGCTCGGCGACCTGGCCCATCGTGATCGCGGTCTGGACCCGGGTCTCGATGCCCTCCTTGACCAGGAAGTCCTGCAGCGCCAGGCAGTTCATCACGGTGCCGAGCATGCCCATGTAGTCCGAGCGCGCCCGGTCCATGCCGCGCACCTGGAGCTCGGCGCCCCGGAAGAAGTTGCCGCCGCCGATGACCACCGCGACCTCGGTACCGGCGCGGACGACGGTGGCGATCTCCCGGGCGATCGCGTGCACGACGTCCGGGTCGACGCCGAGTCCGCCACCACCGGCGAAGGCTTCACCGGACAGCTTGAGCAGCACCCGGCGGCGCGAGCCGGCCTTGGGGTCCTGCGCGGTCTCCTGCGTCTCCTGCATGGACTTCTCCTTTTTGCACCTACTGGCTCACAGGCGCGGGTGTGCGGATGCCCGGCCTGCGCGTACACGCGAGGAGGCCACTGCCGCGGGAACCGGTTCGGTGTCCTGCACGGCAATGGCCTCCTCGTCGTTCATGGTGCCGACGCGGCCCGCCCGTGGACGGATGGCGCTGGGTGAGCCCGTTTCGGCGTTCCGCCCGCCCTGCTCAGCGGGCGGGGGCGGTTCCCAGCGTAAGGGTGCCGGGGACCAGGGGGAACGTGGCTCAGGCGCCGACGCGGAAGCGGGCGAAGCGCTTGAGGGCGACGCCGTTCTCCTCGAGGACCTTGGCGACGGACTTCTTGTTGTCCTTCGCGAAGGCCTGCTCCAGGACGGAGTTCTCCTTCACGAAGCCGGTGACGCGACCCTCGACGATCTTCGGCAGGGCGGCCTCCGGCTTGCCCTCCTCGCGAGCGGTGGCCTCGGCGACGCGGCGCTCGTTCTCGATGTCCTCGGCCGGGATGTCCTCGCGGGACAGGTACTTCGGCGCGAAGGCGGCGATGTGCTGCGCGACGTCCTTGGCGACCTCGGCGTTCTCCTTGTCCAGCTCGACCAGGACGCCGACGGCCGGCGGGAGGTCGGGGCTGGTCTTGTGCAGGTAGACCGCGACGAAGCCGTCGCCGCCGAACTGGGCGAAGCGACGGAAGACGATCTTCTCGCCCAGGGTCGCGTTGGCCTCGTCGACGAACTGCTGGACGGTCTTGCCGGCCTCGATCTCGGAGGCCAGGGCGGCGTCCAGGTCGGCCGGGGCGGTGGCGGCGACGTGGGCGGCGATCGCGTCGGCGACCTTGACGAAGTTGTCACCCTTGGCGACGAAGTCGGTCTCGCAGTTCAGCTCGACCAGAACGCCGGACTTCTTGTCCTCGGCGATCAGCGCGGCGACGGCGCCGTTGGAGGCGTCACGGCCCTCGCGCTTGGCAACGCCCTTCTGGCCCTTGATGCGCAGGAGCTCGACGGCCTTCTCGACGTTGCCCTCGGCCTCGTCCAGGGCCTTCTTGCAGTCCATCATGCCGGCGCCGGTGAGCTCACGGAGCTTCTTGACGTCCGCGGCGGTGAAGTTCGCCATGGTGTGAATCTCTTCTCGCGTCTCGCGTGTCTGCGTGGGGATGCGCCGGGACCGATGGTTCGGCCCCGGCGCGGGAGAGAGGGGCACCTACCGGCGTCGTACCGGTGGGTGCCCCTCACCCGTGGTACGTCAGGCCTGCTCGGCCGGCGCCTCGGTGGCGGGGGCCTCGACGGCCTCGGCCTCGGCGGCGGGAGCCTCGGCGGCGGCGGGGGCCTCCTCGGCCTTCTTCTCGCCCTCGATCAGGTCCTTCTCCCAGTCGGCCAGCGGCTGGTCGGCACCCGGCTCGGCCTTGGCGTCGCCCTTGGCGACACCGGCGCGGGACTTCAGACCCTCGGCCACGGCGTCGGCGATCACGCGGGTCAGCAGGGTGACGGAGCGGATCGCGTCGTCGTTGCCCGGGATCTTGTAGTCGACCTCGTCGGGGTCACAGTTGGTGTCGAGGATGGCGACGACCGGGATGTTGAGCTTCCGGGCCTCGCCGACCGCGATGTGCTCCTTCTTGGTGTCCACGATCCAGACGGCGCTGGGAACGCGCTGCATGTCGCGGATACCGCCGAGGGTCTTCTCCAGCTTGTCGTGCTCGCGCTGGAGGACCAGGAGCTCCTTCTTGGTGAGACCGGAGCCGGCCACGTCCGAGAAGTCCAGCTCGCCGAGCTCCTTGAGGCGCTGCAGACGCTTGTAGACGGTCGAGAAGTTGGTCAGCATGCCGCCGAGCCAGCGCTGGTTCACGTAGGGCATGCCCACGCGGGTGGCCTGCTCGGCGATGGCCTCCTGGGCCTGCTTCTTCGTGCCGACGAAGAGGACGCTGCCGCCGTGGGCAACGGTCTCCTTGATGAACTCGAAGGCGCGGTCGATGTAGTTCAGCGACTGCAGGAGGTCGATGATGTAGATGCCGTTGCGCTCGGTGATGATGAAGCGCTTCATCTTCGGGTTCCAGCGGCGGGTCTGGTGACCGAAGTGGACGCCGCTCTCCAGCAGCTCCCGCATCGTGACGACGGCCATAGCCGTGCTCCTCAGGTGTTACGGCCCAGCGGTCGCGCAGCGGAGGCGGTTCGCGCGGTGGCGCTCCCCGCTCGCGCGGTGCGTACCGGCCGGGTCGGGCTCGGTTTTGTCCGTGGCGGCCAGGTGACAGCCACGCCTGACGCCCCGAACGTGCCGAGCCGCTTGAACCCGCTCGGTCCGGGGACCGGTCGGGCTCGGCGGACCGAGCGGCACTCGCACCTGGCGGGGGCTGCGGTCGAACCGCGTCCGTCCACCGGTGGCGGGGCGTGCGAAGTCGACCCGGCGGACCGGGTCGCGTGTGAAGTGTACGGGAAGCCCCGAGGCGCGAGCGACTCCGCGAGCGGCGGAGGGCCGGGGGCCGGGCGGGGCCCGGGCTCTCGCCGGGCGGACGCCGGGTCGGGCATCGGGCGGTCGCCGGGTCGGCATCGGGCGGTCGCCGGGTCGGCATCGGGCGATCGCCGGGTCGGGAGGGAGTGCCGTGGAGGGGCGGCGCAGCGGTCGCCACCCGGCCGATACGCGGCCCGTACGCCGCTTGTACACCGGATGGCGGAGTGCGTACACCCGCCGGAGGGAGGGGTGACGGCCGCGGGGGCGGTTTGTCCACAGGAAAACGGAGGCCGGTGGCGCGGGAGCGGCGAGGACGGGAGCCTCCGGCCATGACTGCTCGCGATGGCCTCCTTCTCCCGTCCTCCGGTGCTCGGCGCCCGCGGGGCCCGTTCCTCGGCGCGGCCCCCGTGGTGGTGACGGCCGCGGTGCTGGTCTTGCTGGTGGCCGTGGGGGCCGTTCCGGGCGTCGCCCTCGGACGGGCCGCGCATCCGGGGGTGGGTGGTGGGGTCGGCGGTAGTCCGGGGGCTGGGGGCGGCGCGGGGCCCGGGGTTCGCGCCGGGCCGGACGGCACACGGGCCTGGCCGGTGGACGCGCCCGGCGGGCCGGGCGGTGGGGTGCTCGGCCGGTTCGAGCCGCCGGCCAGGCCGTGGGCCGCGGGGCACCGGGGTGTGGACCTCGCCGCGGCCGTCGGGGCGGAGGTGCGGGCGGCGGCCGCCGGGGTGGTCTCGTTCTCCGGTCTGGTGGCCGGGCGGCCGGTGGTCACCGTCATCCATCCGGGCCAGGGGGCCCCTCCCCTGCGCACCACCTACCTGCCCGTCACCGGCACCGTCCCGGTCGGCACCTCCGTCCCGGCCGGGGCCGTGATCGGGCGGATCGCACCGGACGGTCGGCACTGCCGCGAGCGCGACTGCCTGCACTGGGGGCTGCTGCGCGGGGAGCGCTACCTCGACCCGCTGGCCCTGTTCGGTGCGGGGGCGGCCCGGCTGCTCCCCCTGGGCGGCGACCGGCGGGACGGCCAGGCCGGCTGACGAACGGGGGCGGCCCCACCGGCGCGGGGGCGTCGGGGTCGGCGGAGGGCGGTGCAGGGTCGGCGGCGGCGGTGGTGGCGGGGCGGGGCGGGGCGGCAGCGTAGCGGCGCCGGCGGAGCGGGTCGGACGGGGCCTCGACGGTTCAGTCGCGGACGAGACCGTGCAGGGCCATCGCCACGGCGGCGTCCGCGATCAGCTCGGCGTTCTCGGCCACGCACCCGGCGCGGTCCCCGCCGGCCACCTGCTCGGCCCGGCGGACGGCCGCCTCCACCACGCCCTGAAGCAGCACGGCGGCGAGCCGGGGCTGCACGTGCCCGAGGTCCTCCAGGGCCCGGACCACCAGACCGACCAGCCTGCCGTGCGCCGCCCGGATGCGCTCGCGAGCGGCCTCGTCGAGCTCCAGCGCGGAGATCGCCACCACCGCCCGGTGACGCGGGTCGGCGGCCAGCGCCAGCTGGCCCCGGACATAGGCCTCGACCCGCTCGGCGGCCGTGTCGCAGCTCTCCATACCGGCCTCGATCTCGGCCGCCCAGAGCGGGAAGTCCACCTCGCAGAGCGCCTCGACCACGGCGGCGCGGGAGCGGAAGTACTCGTAGACCGAGGATCGCGCCAAGCCGGTGCGCGCCGCGAGCGCGGGGAAGGTCAGCGCCTCCATCCCGCCCTCGGTGAGCAGGGTGCGGGCAGCGTCAAGGAGGGCTGCGCGCTGCAGCTGGCGATGCTCGGCCACCGTGGCCGCTCGGATCTTCGGCACGCCCCCACTGTACGGAGCCCTACCTGCGGCCGATACGGCGCCGCGCAATCGGGGGGAGCGCAGGCGCGCGCAGCGGGGCGCGGACCCGTCGTTCCCCGTGCGCGCCCGGTGGGCCCGGGACGCCTGCGGCCGCCTGCCGTCTGCCGCCTTGGCGCCGGCCGCCTTGCTGCCCGCCACCGGTGCGCTAGCGGATGTCCGACAGCTTGGCGCGCAACTGGAGGACGGACTTGGTGTGGATCTGACTCACCCGGCTCTCCGTCACCCCCAGGACCTGACCGATCTCGGCGAGGGTGAGCCCCTCGTAGTAATAGAGCGTCACCACGGTCTTCTCCCGCTCGGGGAGGGTGTTGACCGCCTGGGCCAGCAGTCGGCGCAGCTCCCGGTCCTCGGCGACCTCGACCGGGTTGTCGGCGCCGTGGTCCTCCAGGGTGTCCATCAGGCTCAGCCGGTCGCCGCCCTCCCCCACCGGGTGCAGCAGTTCGTCCAGGGCCACCACGTTGGCCAGGGAGAGCTGACTGAAGATGGCGTGCAGGTCCTCGATCGCGATGCCCATCTCGGCCGCCACCTCGGGCTCGTGCGGCGTGCGGCGCAGCCGGGCCTCCAGAGTCGCGTACGTCCGCTCGACGGCCTTGGCCTTCTGCCGCACCGAGCGGGGGATCCAGTCCAGGGCGCGCAGCTCGTCGATGATCGCGCCGCGGATGCGGCTGATCGCGTAGGTCTCGAACTTGATGGCGCGGTCGATGTCGAACTTCTCGATCGCGTCGATCAGCCCGAAGACCCCGGAGGAGACGAAGTCCGCCTGCTCGACGTTGGAGGGCAGGCCGACCCCGACCCGGCCGGCCACGTATTTGACGAGCGGTGAGTAGTGCAGGATCAGCTGCTCCCGCAGCCGCTGGTCACCGCTGTCCTTGTAGGAGCGCCAGAGCTGTTCGAGCGCGGTCCGGCCCTGGGCCTCGGGTTCCCGCGCCTCGGAGCCCCGGCCGCCGGCGTGTCGGCCACCGGCGTGTCGGCCACCGCGGTTCTGCTCACCGACGGGCGGGGACGCGGCGTCCGGCGGCTGGGGTGCGCCGAGCCGCGGGTCGGGCGCGACGTCGGCGGGGCCGGCCGCGTCGGCGGGCTGGCCCGGCACCGCCGCCGGCCGGTTGCCCTGGCGTGACAGGCCGCCCATCGTCCCCGTCGCCTTGGGCGGGAACTCGGTCACGGGACGCCGCTCGGTCCGCGGCCCTCCCGAGGACCGGGCGCCACCGGTCACTCTGTGTCCGGGAATGTGTGTGGGCATGCGTTGGTATGCGCCGTTCTGCCGAGTCATGTGCTGATAGGGAAGGCATGTGGAGCGTAGCGTGACCGACTCGCTGCAATGCGCTACCACCACTCGGTCGTCCCTCGATCCGGTGGCGTTCTCTTCACCGAATCCAGGCACGCGAGCGAAAGGGGCGGATCAGCAGGTCAGCCGGGCGATCGCGGTTCGCCTCCCACGGCTCGGGCGTGTTCCCCGCTCCCGGTGATCACCTCCTCCGGACGAGGCGCCAGTGCGCGCCGTGTCGCTCGACGTAGCCGATCGAGCCCAACTCGTAGAGCCGCTGGAGAACTTCGTCCGGCGGGAGACCGGACTGCCGGGCCAGTCGCTCGACCGGTGCGCCCTCAGCCGTCGCCGGGACGGCCTCCAGCACCCGCGCCACCGCCGGCTCCAGCAAGTCCCTGGGCAGGACGGGGCCGCTGCGTTGGGGAGCCAGGTCGTCCCCGATCGCCCCGATCAGTTCGCCGATCTCGGCCGCGTCGGTGACCAGCACAGCACCGCCGCTGCGGATCAGGGCGTGCACCCCGGCCGAGAGCTCCGAGGTCACCGGGCCGGCGACACCCATGGTGTGGCGGTTGAGGTCCCGGGCCCGTCGGGCCGTGCTCAGCGCGCCGCTGCGCAGCGCCGCCTCGACCACCACGGTGCCCCGGGTGAGTGCGGCGATGACGCGGTTGCGCAGGACGAAGCGGAAGCGGTTCGGGTGCTCCCCCGGCGGCAGTTCACTGACCAACAACCCCTGGGCGCCGATCCGCCGGATCAGCTCGGCGTTCCCCTTCGGGTAGGGCACGTCGACGCCGCTGGCGAGCACCGCGACCGTCATCCCGCCGACGGCGAGCGCCCCGCGGTGGGCCGCCGCGTCGATCCCGTAGGCCGCTCCGGACACCACCACCCATCCCCGTTCGGCCAGTTGGGCCGCCAGCTCGCCCGCGACGTGGGCGCCGTAGGCCGTGCAGGACCGGGAACCGACCATCGCCACCGAGCGGAGCGCGAGCAGCCGCAGCGAGCCGGTGCCGACCGTCCAGAGCCCGACCGGCCTGCCGTCACCCAGGTCGTCCAGTTGGCTGGGCCATTCCGTGTCCCCCGGAATGATGAAGCGTCCACCCACCGCTCGCACCCGTTCCAGGTCCCCGGAAGGGTCGAGCCCGGGGAGTCGGGCCTGGTAGCCGGCGAGCCGGGCGCCGTCCAGCCCGGGGTGCGAGGGCACCTCGCCCGCCCGGATCGCCCGGACCACGTCGGCTGCGGAGAGCCGGCCCAGCCACCGGCCGATCACCGCGTCCCCCGGTTCGCCCAGTCGGCTGAGCACCGCGCGGGCGAGGCGCTCGGGCTCGGGGCCGGGCGGCGTCCCGGCTCCGCCGGGCGGCTGAGAGTGCGTCATCATCGGGTTCATGCCTCACCGTCCTCGTTCGCCGGTTGCCGGTCGAGCGTGCGCGTCCGCTTGGCACGGGCCGACCGCGCGGGGGGCTCCGGGTGGCCGGGGTCGCCGGGATCGCCGGGGCCAGCGGGGCCGGCGGGGTGTGCCGGCTCGGCGGCCGGGCTGCCGGGGTGGTCCGGTCTCGCGGGGCCGGCGGGGGCGCCCGTCCCGTCCGGCTCCTCCGGTGGCTCGTCCACCGGTCCGCGCTGCGCGGGAACGCTCCCGAGGAGACCGGGCGCGCGACCGGACATCGGCAGCCCGTGTTCGACACCGGTGCGCAGGACCAGTGCGGTGCGCACGTCCCGCTGGTCCGGCCGGTCCCGACCGGCGAGGTCGGCCACCGTCCAGGCGACCCGGAGCACCCGGTCCAGGCCCCGGGCCGTCAGCATCCCTCGCTCCAGCTGGCGTGCGGCGTCGTTCAGCGCACCGGGGGCCAGCTGCCAGCGGGTGCGCAGCTCGTGCCCGGGGACTTCCGCGTTGGTCCGCCACGGTGTGTCCGCCAGCCGGGCGGCCGCCCGTTCGCGTGCGGCCAGCACCCGGGCCGCGACGGTCTCGGTGCTCTCCGCCGTGGTGTCCCGCTCCATCAGCTCGACCCGTGTCACCGGGGCCACCTGGACCTGGAGGTCGACCCGGTCCAGCAGCGGGCCGGAGAGCCTCCCCTGGTAGCGACTGACCATCGCGGGGCTGCACTCGCAGCCCTCGCCGCGCCTGGAGTGGCGCCCGCACGGGCAGGGGTTGGCGGCCAGGCAGAGCAGGAACCGGGCCGGGAGCCGGAGCGATCCGGCCGAGCGGGCGATCACCACCTCGCCCGACTCCAGCGGCTGGCGCAGCGCGTCGAGCACCCGGACCGGGAACTCCGGCGCCTCGTCCAGGAACAGCACGCCCCGGTGGGCCAGGGAGACCGCGCCCGGCCTCGGCAGGCCGCTCCCGCCGCCGACGATCGCGGGCATCGTCGTGGAGTGGTGCGGGGCGCAGTACGGCGCGGTGTCGATGAGCGGGCGCCCGGCCGGGAGCAGCCCGGCCACCGAGTGGACGGCGCTGACCTCCAGCGCCTCCTTCCGGGTCAGCGGCGGGAGCAGCGCGGGCAGCCGCTCCGCCAGCATGGTCTTCCCCGCGCCCGGCGGGCCCTTGAGGTACAGGTGGTGTCCGCCGGCGGCGGCGATCTCCAGTGCGCGCCGGGCCTCGTACTGGCCGGCGACGTCGGCCATGTCCAGGCGGGCCGCCCGGTCGTCGGGCAGGCCCCGGACGCCCGCGCTGGGCAGCATCAGGCCGGCCATCAGCGGATCGGGCCGCCCGCCGAACGGGTCGGGCGGCTCCTCGGGCGCGGGCGCACCGGTCAGGACGGCGACCAGCTGGCGCAGGCTGCGGACCCCGATCACGCTGACGCCCGGAACGAGCGAGGCCTCGGGCGCGGTCTGCTCAGCGACCACGACCCGCTGGTAGCCGGCGTCGGCCGCGGCCAGCACCGAGGGCAGCACCCCGCGGACCGGCCGCACCCGGCCGTCCAGCCCGAGTTCACCGATGATCAGCAGCTCGGCGATCGACGCGGGGTCGAGCCGCTCGGCGGCGGCCAGCACGGCACAGGCCACCGCGAGGTCGAAGCCGCTGCCGCTCTTGGGGACCGAGGCCGGGCTGAGTCCGACGGTCAGTTTGCGCTGCGGCCAGGCCTCGCCGCTGTTGACCAGGGCCGCCCGGACCCGGTCACGGGCTTCGGACAGCGCCTTGTCGGGCAGGCCGACCAGGGTGAACGCTGCCACCCCGGGCTCCAGATCGGCCTGGACCTCGACGATCACCCCGTCGACACCGACCAGCGCGACGGAACAGGTTCGGGCGAAGGCCATCTCAGACCACCCCCCGCAGGTGGTCGACCAGGGCCGCACCCCGGGCCCGGTTGACGACGGCCACCAGGTCGATCCGCACCCCGCCCGGCGGCGCGGGCGGCCAGTGCGGGTCCGTGGGCCCGGGGTCGTACCCGGGGCCGGCCAGCCGGGCGAAGTGGTCGGGCCAGCGCTCGGCCATCCAGCGCTCGGCCAGGCGCTGCAGCCGGGCGGCCTTGGCCTGGTCGATGGCCTCGGTGGGCTGCTGGAAGCCCCGCTCGGAGCGGGTCTTCACCTCGCAGACCGCGACGGTGTCGCCGTCGAGGGCGACGATGTCCAGCTCGCCCTCGGCACAGCGCCAGTTGCGGTCCAGTACGCGGAGCCCGGCCTCCGTCAGCCGACGGGCGGCGACCCGCTCCCCGTAGCGCCCGAGCCCGTTGTTGGTGCTGCGGCGCGGGCCCTGCCCGGGGCCGCCCGGTTCGGCCGCGTCGGGTGCGGCCCGGTCCTGCGTGATCGTGTTCTGCACGGTGACCACCTCCGCCGTGGAGGTTGCACCGCCGGGCACGACGGCACCACAGTTATCCGTTTCCCTGTGGATAACTCGGCCCTGTGGATAACTTTTGTCACCCTCAGGAGTGAGACGCCCCGATCGTGCGGAATTCGGCTGGACAACCCGGGGCGGAGCGGTCCAACGTCAGTTCCCGAAGCCGGACTCGTCCGAGGGCAGCTCCAGATCGCTCTTCGCGAGTTCCTCGATGTTCACGTCCTTGAAGGTCAGCACCCGGACCTTGCGGACGAACCGGGCCGGCCGGTACATGTCCCAGACCCACGCATCCGCCATCGACACCTCGAAGAACACCTCGCCCTGGACCGAGTGCACCTGCAGCTCGTAGTCGTTGGTGAGGTAGAAACGTCGCTCGGTCTCGATCACGTACTTGAACAGGCCGACGACGTCCCGGTACTCCCGGTAGAGCTTGAGCTCCATCTCGGTCTCGTACTTCTCGAGATCTTCGGCACTCATCCAGGCGTCCCCTCAACTTGTCAGTCCACCCATTGTGGACCACCGCACCCACGCTCAGAGCCGTACCGGAGCGACCGGCGGGCCCTCGGCCAGCAGTCGTTCCAGGAAATCCGCCAGTCCGACCGGATAGACCGTCTCGGCGGTCCCCCGCAGCTCCTCGACCGTCCACCAGCGCGCCGCGAGCAGTTGCGCGTGCTCCTCCTCCCCCGTCCCCGAGTGGTCGACGACCGTATCCGCGGTCCGGGCGAGGTGGAACCACTGGTCCTGCTCGTAGCGCTGCCCCCGAAAGGAGAACGACACCGTGCCGTACGCCACCAAGGGCCCCAGGTCGACGCCCCGCAGGCCGGTCTCCTCCGCGAGTTCCCGCGCGGCCGCCTCCCGCACGTCCTCCCCCGGCTCCAAGCCGCCCCCGGGCGTGATCCACCACGTCTCCCCCGGTGTCGCCGGGTCGGCGCCCAGGAAGAGGAGGATGCGGTCCTGCCCGTCCAGCAGCAGGATCCGGACCGCCTTGCGGCGTTGTGCCGTCATGGCAGCGCTCCACGCTCCCTCCGTTCGCATCGGTGGCGTTACCGATCCTGCCACCCGGCGCGGGCGTCCGGGGCGATGTTCGCCAGAGCGGCCCGGCCGGCGGCGGCCGTGCTCAGGAGCCGCTCCCCCGGCGGAACCGGCGGGCCAGGCCCGCCACCCCGCCCGCCGCCGAGACCACGACGATCAGCGCCGCGCCCGCGACGGTCGCGTAGGCGGCGGGCTGCAGCGGGCCCGGCTCGCCGGCCGCGGGCCCCTTCAGGGCATCGAAGGCCGTGGTCCGGCCGAGCTCCCCCGTCCGGCCGAACGGCAGCACGGTGGCCTCGACCCTGGCCTCCACCGCGCCGGCCGGGACGGTACCGCCGTCGACCTCCAGGTGGGTGCGGGAGTCGAGCGAGCCCAGCCGGTTGTCGCCGAGCAGGAACAGCCGGCCCGGCGGAACCGTCACACTGAACGATTCGCCCTGCAGGCCCTTCGCCGCGAGGTACGGCTCCTCCACCGGCTGTCCGTCGACGGTCAGCCGGTGCTCCGCCCCGGTGGTCGCCACGGTGTCCCCGCCGACGGCGACGACCCGCTTGACCATGAGCTCGCCGCCCCAGTCCTGGTCCCGGAAGACCACCACGTCGCCCCGTCCGACGGCGCCGCCGCCGATCTTCCGGGCGAGGACGGTGTCCCCGATCTGGAGCGTGGGGGACATGGAGGCGGTCGGGATCTTGTACGGCCGGTAGTCGATCGCGATGAGGGCGAACCCGCCGATCATCAGCACCAGCCCGAGCGCGATCGCCACGCCCTGCAGCACAGCGGCGGGCCGGCGCCGCGGACGGGCCGCCGCGGTCGGGCGGTCGGCCGTCTGCTCCACGACACTGCTCATCGACACCGTCCACCTCTGGCCGACCGGAGAACACCACTGGCACGCCGGAGGCCCCGGCGGAAATGCCGACGGGCCGTGGCACGTCCGAGCAGATTACTCGTCGGTACCACGGCCCGCGCAAGGCCTGCGGACAACCTGGTGGAGCTCAGGAATCCTTCCGGCGGTCCATCCGGCCCCGAGCCCGGCGCACCAGCGGGAGCACCGCGACCGCACCCACCGCGCCGACCGCGGGAGGCACGACCGGCGCGGCCGCCGACAGGCCCTTCTGGTCGAAGGTGCTCGGCACCGGGAGGGTCGCCCAGTGGCTGATCGGCCAGGCCACCACGAAGGCACGCCCGATCACGTTGTCCACCGGCACGGTGCCGCCGCCCGGCTGGTCCATGTGGAACCGGGAGTCCAGCGAGTCGGCGCGGTGGTCGCCCATCACCCAGAGCCGGCCCTTGGGCACCTTGACCGGACCGAACGGGTGGTCGCCGCAGGGGGTGTTGCCCGGGTAGACGTACGGCTCGTTGAGCGCGACGCCGTTGACCTTGACCGGGCCCTCGCCCTCGCACTCGACGGTGTCCCCGCCGACCCCGATGACCCGCTTGATCAGGTCCTTCTCGTTGGCCGAGGGCATCAGACCGACGAAGCTCAGCACGTCCTGGACGCCCCGGACGAAGGAGTTGGAGCTCTGCTGGGTGGGCTCGTCGTTCAGCCAGCCGCCCGGGTCGTGGAACACCACCACGTCGCCCCGCTCGGGCTCCGCACCGAACCAGGGGGTCAGCTTGTCCACCAGGACGCGGTCCCCGACCTGCAACGTGTTCTGCATCGACTCCGACGGAATGGAGAAGGCCTGGACGAAGAAGGTCTTGATCACCAGTGCCAGGACCAGCGCGATGCCGACCAGGATCGGCAGTTCCTTCCAGAAGGAACGCTGCTTGCGCTGCTTGCCGGGGGTCTCCGACTCCGGCTGGTCCGTCGACTCGGACCCCGGTCGACCGGCCTCCGGAGAGCTCCCCGCGGAGTCCTCCGGCTCGTCGCCCTGGCCGTCGGCGGTCTGGGCCGCGGCGTCCTCGACCGAGGCCGAGGACGCACCGGAATCAGCGGACCGGGCCGCTCGACCGCCGGAGCCCTCGGGCTCGCCGGCACCGGAGCGGGCGCCGATCACCACATCCCCCACAACGTCTCCTCCCTGCTGTGCGGACGCCTGCGCGTCCGCGCTCAAAGTGCCGCACAGCGGGCACCACGCTCACCGCGACCGTGAACAAGGGTCCGGGCCGCCCACCCGGGGCTCCCGTGACTCCGGCACAGCCCCGGCGCACGACCGGGGCCGATCCCCGGCCGCACCTGCACTTCTCTATCACTCCAAGGCATCCGGCTCGTGGTCCCACGCGCGCGGCCCGGCGACCGACGGCCGACCCGGCTCACTTCGGTGGCCGGCCGGGCCGACGAACGGCGATCGGAAGGATGCCCAACACACCCATAACGAGCGGAGGTTCCATCGGAACCGGCCCAACAGCCACCGATTCCGGCGCAGTTCCGTCCGCCCGCGGAGCCCGTGCCAGGGAGGAGAGTGAACCCGGGGCGTCGAGTTGATGGAAGCGGTCCAGCGGCCAGGCGATCGCGAACGCCCGGCCGACCACACCGCTCAGCGGGATGGTGCCCTGCCCCGGATTCCCCATGTGGAAGCGGGAGTCGGCGGACACGTCCCGGTGGTCGCCCATGACCCAGAGCCGGCCCTGCGGGACCTTCACCTTGAACGGCCGCTGGGACGGCGGGTTGCCCGGGGCGAGGTAGGAGGACTCGTCCACCGGCGTGCCGTTGACGCTCAGCCGGCCCTGCGCGTCGCAGCACTCCACGGTGTCCCCGCCGACGCCGATCACCCGCTTGATCAGGTCCTGCTCGCTGTCGGACGGCAGCAGCCCGACGAAGGTGAGGACGTCCTTGGCCGCCCCCAGCACCGGACCGTCGTCGGACGGCTTGTGGTCGCTCTCCAGCCAGCCGCCCGGATCCTTGAACACCACCACGTCGCCGCGCTGCGGCTCGCTGCCGAACCAGGGGGTCAGTTTGTCCACCAGCACCCGGTCCCCGACCTGGATGGTCTGCTCCATCGAGCCCGAGGGGATCACGAACACCTGGATCAGGAAGGTCTTCAGCACCAGCGCGACCAGCAGCGCCACCACGATGATCAGGGGGAACTCGCGCAGCAGTGAGCGCCGGCGGCGCCGGGCCGCCTTCCGGGCACTGCGGCGGCGCTCGGCCCGGCCGCGCGGCGGCCGGTCCGCGCCGGAACCGGCCGAATCGGCCCCGCCCGGCGCCCCCCTCCTGGACCGCCGGCCCGCGGGCACGTCGCCGACGGCTCCCCCGCCGCCCGGCTCCGGAGCCGGGCGGTCGGCCACCCGGCCCCTACCTCTGGTCCCCATGACCGCCCGTCCCCGCAGTCGCGGCGAAGGCCGCGGGCCGGTCCAGGCTCGTCCAGCGGGAGAACGGGTAGACCACCCAGTCCGCCCGGCCGATCACCCGGCGCTCGGGCACGAAGCCGCCCCCGGGCTCACCGAGGTGGTCGCGGGAGTCGCGGGAGGCGCTGCGGTGGTCACCCATCACCCACAGCTTCCCGGCCGGCACGACCACGTCGAAGGCCACGCTCGACGGCTGGTCGCCCGGGGCGAGGTAGGAGGACTCGTCCACCGGCACGCCGTTGACGGTGATCCGCCCGCCGGGGCCTGTGCTGGTCACCCGGTCCCCGCCCACGCCGATCACCCGCTTGACGTAGACCGTGTTCCCGGCCGGGACCAGCCCGAGGTCGCGGCCGAGCGAGCGCAGCCCGTCCCAGACGTCGGCCGGTCCGGTCGGCTCCGGGAGGAAGGAGCCCGTCCCGTCGAACACCACGACGTCGCCCCGCCGGGGGTGGCCGCCGAACGCGTAGGCGAGCTGGTTGGCGATCAGCCGGTCGCCGGGGCGGAGGGTGTCCTCCATCGACCCGGACGGCACCGAGTACGGCCGGGCGACGAAGGCGTTCACCAGCAGCAGCGCCAGCAGGCAGATCCCCGCGAGCAGCAGCAGGTCCCGCGAGCGCGAGTGGCCTTCGTCCTCGCCCTCCGGCGCGCCCTCCGCATCGCCCTCAGAGGCGTCCTCGGAGACACCCTGGGACGCGTCGTCGAGCGCGCCCTCCGCATCGCCCTCGGGCCCGTGCGCCGCTGCCGCCGAGGTGGCGCCGCCCCGCGTCGCACGGTCCTGAGCCGCACCGCCCCGCGTCACACGGTCCTGAGCCGCGCCCTCCGACGCCCGCCGGTCCACCGTCGGACCGTCCGGTACGGCACCGCCCGCCGCCTCCGCGGAAACGACCGCGGACCGCGACAGCAGGTCCGCACCGGTGGGTGCGGGACTGCCGTCGCGGTCCGCGGGTGGTTCGTGCGTGCTCATCGGGGGGTGAGCTTACCTTGCGGCAGCCCGGCCCCCCAGAGCGATCCGATCCCCCGGCGACGCCGGGGGCCGGTGGATCAGCGGTCGCGCTTCTCCTTGATCTTCGCGGCCTTGCCGCGGAGGTCACGCAGGTAGTACAGCTTGGCGCGGCGAACCGCACCGCGGGTCACGACCTCGATCTTCTCGACGACCGGGGTGTGCACCGGGAAGGTGCGCTCCACGCCGACGTTGAAGCTGACCTTGCGAACGGTGAAGGTCTCACCGATGCCGGCGCCGTGGCGGCGGATGACGACGCCCTGGAAGACCTGGACACGGGAGCGGTTGCCCTCGATGACCCGGACGTGGACCTTCAGGGTGTCACCGGCGCGGAAGGCCGGGATGTCGCTACGCAGCGAGGCCGCGTCGACAGCAGCGAGCTTGTTGCTCATGTTGCTCTCCATCGCAGGCGCCACGGGCCGCCCACGGAAGTTCGTCACAATGGGGTGAGCTGCGGGCCGCATCGGCTGACGACGATCCCCCCGTGGCGGGGGCGCCGGTCCACGTGAGCCCTACGGGAGGGATCCAGCGACAGACAGCAGCGGCCTATTGTTCCACACCGGCGGCCGTGGACCGAAATCGGCCGAGCTCCTCGTCCCATGCCAGCCCGAGGATGCTCAGCGCCTCCCGGTCCTTCTTGTCGAAGGAGCCGTGGCGCCAGCGCTCGACCAGGTCGGGGCGGTTCGCGAGGGTGCGGGCGAAGGCCTGCTCCCGCCGCCAGCGGGCGATCCGGCCGTGGTTGCCGCTGAGCAGCACGTCCGGCACTGTGCGCCCGCGCCATTCGGCGGGCTTGGTGTAGACCGGGCCCTCCAGCAGGTCGGCCATCGCACCGGGCGCGAAGGAGTCGTCGCGGTGGGACTCCGCGTTGCCGAGCACGCCGGGGAGCAGCCGGGCGATCGCCTCGACCATCACCAGGACGGCGACCTCGCCGCCGGCCAGCACGTAGTCGCCGATGGAGGCCTCGACCACCGGCATCCGGGTGGCCGCCTCCTCGATCACCCGCCGGTCGATGCCCTCGTACCGGGCGGGGGTGAACGCCAGCCAGGGGCGGCCCGCCAGTTCCTGGGCCAGCTCCTGGGTGAACGGCCGGCCGCTCGGGGTGGGCACCACCAGGGTCGGAAGCAGGCCCTCGGGCCCGCCGGCGACCACGGCGTCCAGCGCCTCGCCCCACGGCTCGGGCTTCATCACCATGCCGGGGCCGCCGCCGTACGGGCTGTCGTCCACGGTCCGGTGCACGTCGTGGGTCCACTCGCGCAGGTCGTGGACGTGCACGTCCAGCTGGCCGCGGGCACGGGCCTTGCCGACCAGGGAGATGTTCAGCGGCTCCAGGTACTCGGGGAAGATCGAGACGACGTCGATCCGCATCCCGCTCTGCACCACGGACGCGGGCGCCGCGGAGGCCGGCTCGGCCACTGCAGCCGACTCGGTCGCCCCGGCCGGCGTACCGGGCGCGAGGCCCTCGAGCGAGGTCACTTCGCTCCCTCCGCGCCCTCGTCCTCGGCGACGGAGTCGTCCCGGTCGACCTCGGCCTGCTCGGGGTCGATCAGCCCGCCCGGCGGGGTGATCACGGCGCGCTGGTTCTCCAGGTCGATGGTCGGCACGATCTGGGTGACGAAGGGCACCAGCACCTCCGTCCCGTCGGGCTTCTTCACCGTGAGCAGGTCCTGGTAGGGCAGGTGGACGACCTCGGTCAGCTCACCGACCAGGGTGCCGTCGAGCAGCACCACGTCCAGGCCGATCAGCTGGTGGTCGTAGTACTCCTCCGGATCGTCCGGGCGCTCCTCCGGGTCGACCTCGGCGATGAGCACGGTGCCCCGCAGCGCCTCCGCCGCGTTGCGGTCCTTCACTCCGGCGAAGCGCAGCAGCAGCCGACCGCTGTGCACCTTGCCGGACTCGACGGTCAGCGGGCCCGCCGACGCGGGGTCGGTGAGCAGGACGGCACCGGGGCCGAGCCGGAGCTCCGGCTCGTCGGTGCGGACCTCGACACTGACGTCCCCCCTGATGCCGTGGGCGCGGCCGATCTTGCCGACGACGAGCTGCACGGTGATCGTTCTCCTGGAGTTCCTGAGCGGGACGGGATGCGGGAAGTGCGGGAGTGCCGGTGGCGCCGGGCCCCGGCACCTCTAGTGGTGCCGGCACTGCCGGTTGTGCCGGCACTGCCCGTGCTGCCGGCGCTGCGCGCGGCTGCCGGCACTGCGGGTCGGTGCCGGTCCTGCGACCGGCACGGGGAATGCGAAAGGCCGGCCGGGACGACGTGCGTCCCGACCGGCCTCACAAGCCCTGACTGCTGAACGAGCAGCGTCAGCGGATGTTGTCCACGTCGACCAGGTCGACCCGGACGTTGCGACCGCCGAGGGCGCCGACCACGGTGCGCAGAGCGCGCGCCGTGCGGCCGCCCCGGCCGATCACCTTGCCGAGGTCATCGGGGTGCACTCGCACCTCGATGGTGTTGCCCCGACGCAGGTTGCGCGAACGCACCTGCACCTCGTCGGGGTGCTCGACGATGCCCTTCACCAGGTGGTCGAGGGCGTCCTCGATCACGCTCAGGCCTCGGCGGCGGCGTCGGCCTCAGCCTCGACCTTGTCCGACTTCTTGGCCTTCGGAGTGATGGCGACACCGGTGGTGGCGTCCTCGAAGCCGGCGACGGCCTTCGCGAACAGGTGCGAGAAGTCCTGGACCTTCGGCTCCGCGACCTTGAGCGGCGCGGGGGCCGGCAGGCCCTTGTACTTCTGCCAGTCGCCGGTCAGCTTCAGGATGGCGAGCACGGGCTCGGTCGGCTGGGCGCCGACGGACAGCCAGTACTGGGCGCGGTCGCTGTCGACCTCGATCTTCGAGGGGTTGTAGGTCGGCTGGTAGATGCCGATCTCCTCGATGGCGCGACCGTCACGCTTGGTGCGCGAGTCGGCGACGACGATGCGGTAGTGCGGGGAGCGAATCTTGCCGAGACGCTTCAGCTTGATCTTGACTGCCACGGGAGTGGATTCTCCTGGTGTTGACGTGGGTGAGCGGCCTCGCCGTCGCGTGGGGTTGCGAGGTGGACCGTTCAAGGGACACGCCAGCCGTAGGAGAGAGGGGTCCTGACCCGGCTGCCGAGTACTCAGCTGTCCATTCTGCCATACCGGCGCGAACCGCCTTCACCCGGCCGCCCGGGGGGCGCTCCCCGCGGCCCCTCGGACCCGCTCGCGAGGCTCGACCGGGAGCCCCCGCTCCCGGTCAGCCCACACGCTCACCGATGTCCTGCTCGTTCCGGCCGGACCCGCTGCCCGCACAGCTGCCAGCCGGACTTCCCCGTCTTCCGATGTTCCGTTCCCGCGACCCCGTGACCCGTGGTCCCGGTGAACCGGCGAACCGGCAGAGCGAGTGGTTACGCGATCTTGAACGGTTGCTGGCACGCGCCGCAGACGATGGACGCCTGCGCGAGCACCGACGGCACGACCCGGACGTTGCGACCGCAGCCGCAGACCGCCTTGACCCGGACGCCGCCCCCGGAGGAGCCGTGCCGGGCCGCAGGGCCGCGGAAGGCGCGCGTGGCGCCGTCTCCGGCCACCGCCTCCTGGTGCGCGCCGAGGGCGCGGTCCAGGCGTTCGATGGTGTCCGCGTAGCGCTCCTGCGTCTCCTTGAGCATGGTCACCTGGGAGAAGCCGCTGCTGGCGTGCGGCTCGACCGGGTGGGCCAGACCGAGCTCGGAGGCGAGCATCAGGAAGCGCCGGTTGTGGTAGCGGCCGGCCCGCGAGGTGTCCCGGATGTCCCGGGCCGCGGCCAGACCGTGGGCAGCCTCGTGGAGGAGCCGCTCGAAACCGAGCCGCGTGCCACAGGCCGAGGAGGATTCGCCGATCAGGGCCTCGGGCGAGGCCAGGTCGGGGAGGTCCTGGTGGTAGGCCTGGATGTCACTCCAGGCGGCGGCCAGTTCGGCCGCGAGGACGAGGGGCTGTGTCGTGCTCACGCTAGACCAACGATGGAGTGCGAGCCGATGTTCCGCGTGTTCCCGTTCTCCGGGAATTCCCAGGGAACTCCCAGGAATGCATGGTCGCGCGCGAATTGCGCGTTCCGGATGCGGTGCAAGACCAACCCCCTGCCGGTTTCGGCCCCCCGCAGGTCGGTGGGCCTCGTGAATTCCGTCCGGGGGCGGGCTGTCGCACCCAGGACGTACGGCCCGTGGGCCCGTCGAGTTGACAGGGCCACGGGCCGTACACCGTACCGCTATTCCGTTAATACCGGCAGTTGACCGGCCAGTAGGGATGTCACCGGTTCGGCGACCCCGCGGAGAGTTACCGCATTCTTACCCATCCGCATTCCGGGCAAATGTCGCCGGGAACGGTCATTACCCGTCGGTAAGACGCATCAGTACGCGCGGGCGACGATCGCGATATTGCCGTCCTGGTCGTCCGCCTGCGGAACGGAGCCGTCGGCCGCGATGATGCAGCGCACCGAGACGCCCTGCTCGGCCAGCTTGGCCTCGCCCTCCGGACCGAGCTCGGCCCAGGAGATCCGGCCCCAGCCGGTGGCGGCGGCCTCGATGGCCTCGTCGATGGTCTTGACGTCCACCGTGCGGGCCTCGCGGCGCTCGCGGGACTGGCGCAGCAGCAGCGCCTGGTCCTCCTCCAGGACGCCCGGGAGCAGCGCGGCCAGGCCGTCGATGGAGACCGGCTCCTTGCCACCCGGGATGCGGCGGGCCAGCATCGCGGTGCCGTTCTCCAGGTCGCGCGGGCCGACCTCGATGCGCAGCGGCACGCCCTTGAGCTCCCAGTCCACCGCACGGCGGCCGAACGGGGTGTCGGTGCGGTCGTCGACGACCACCCGGATGCCGGCGGCCTCCAGGGCGGCGCCGATCTCGCGCACCTTGGCGATGACCGCGTCGTCGCCCTTGATGGCGAGCACGACGGCCTGGACGGCGGCCAGGCGCGGCGGGACCCGCAGGCCGTTGTCGTCGCCGTGGGACATGATCAGGCCGCCGACCATGCGGGTCGAGACGCCCCAGGAGGTCTGCCAGACGTGCTCGCGCTCGGCGCCCTGCAGCTGGTACGTGGTGTTGAACGCCTTGGCGAAGTTCTGGCCCAGCTCGTGGCTGGTGCCCATCTGCAGCGCCTTGCCGTCGCCCATCATGCCCTCGAGGGTGAGGGTGTTGATGGCGCCGGCGAAGCGCTCCTTGGCGGTCTTGCGGCCGAGCACGACGTCGATGCCGAGCACGTTGGTCATGAAGTCGCCGTAGACCTGGGTGTGGATCATCGACGCGTACTCGCGGGCGTCCTCGTACGTGGCGTGGGCGGTGTGGCCCTCCTGCCAGAGGAACTCGGTGGTGCGCAGGAAGACGCGCGGGCGGAGCTCCCAACGGACCACGTTGGCCCACTGGTTGATCAGCAGGGGCAGGTCGCGGTGGCTCTGCACCCACTTGGAGAAGTACTCGTTGATGATCGTCTCGGAGGTCGGCCGGACGACGACCGGCTCCTCCAGCTGCTTGCCGCCGCCGTGGGTGACGACCGCGAGCTCGGGGGCGAAGCCCTCGACGTGCTCGGCTTCCTTGGTCAGGTAGGACTGCGGGATGAACATCGGGAAGTAGGCGTTCTGCGCGCCGGCCTTCTTGATCCGCGCGTCCATCTCCTGCTGCATCCGCTCCCACAGGCCGTAGCCGTACGGTCGGATGACCATGGTGCCGCGCACCGGACCGTTGTCGGCCAGCTCGGCCTTGTTGATGAGGTCCTGGTACCAGCGCGGGAAGTCTTCCGCCTGAGGGGTGAGAACGGGTGCCTTAGCCATGGCCCGAATGGTACGGGGAGCGGCCCCCTGACTTCGAATCGGTATCACACCCGTGGCCGCCGCCCGCACGGCTCGTACGCCTCCCGGGGCCGCCCCGGGCTCCGCGCCGCGGGGCGCCGCCGAAGGGCCGGTGGGCGGTCCGGAGGCGCCCCGGAGGACGCCCCGGGGCGCGGCCCGGTGCACGGCCCGGACCGTGCGGCGCCCCGCCGGGAGCAGGGGGCGCACGACCGCGACACGCGCGCACCACCCTGCACCCCTCTGGACGCCGGGCCCGACCCGCTGTTCGCTGGAGTGGGGCGGGACTTTGGGGGAGCCGTAGCAGGACACCGAAGGACCGGATGGGAGGCCGCGATGGCTTCAGCTCGGACGACCGGCACGACCGAACGACCAACAGGCGCACGACCACACCGCGCGCAGCACGGGACCGCCCGGCCCGCGCGGGCGCGCGACTGGGCGGAGATCCAGGAACGCATGCTGGTACCGCTCTACGAGGCGGTCTACGACCGGCTGGAGGTCGGCCCGGCGTCCAGCGTGCTGGGACTGGGCTGCCGGTCCGGACTGGCCCTGCTGCTCGCGGCCGGGAGGGGCGCCCAGGTCTCCGGCCAGGAGCCGCGGGACGAGCTGCGCGAGCTGGCCCGCGGCCGCCGGCTGCGGGTGTGCGCGGGGGCCCGGCCGACCGCCGCCGTCCCCCGCTCGGCCCATTCCCTGGTGACCGTCTTCGAGCAGTTGCCCGGCTGTGCCGAGCCGCGCCCGGTGGTGGCCGAGGCCGCCCGGTTGACCCTCCCGGGCGGGCACGTGGTGCTCGCCGCCTGGGGCCCGCCGGAGCGCTGCGCGAGCGCCCCGGTGCTGGACGTGGCGCGCCGGATGGCGGGCCGGACCACCGCCCGCGACCCGTTCGAGCTGAGCGCGCCCGGCGCGCTGGAGGACCTGCTGGCCCCGGCCGGCCTGCGCCCGGCCGGCAGCGGGCGGGTGAGCTGCCCGTTCGCCTACGCGGACCTGGACAGCGCGGTGCGCGGCCTGCTCTCCACGGGCCTGTTCGAGGCGGCCGAGGAGTTCTCCGGCGCCTCGCTGGTGGCCAAGGAGCTGGAGGAGGCGCTGCAGCCGTACCTGCGCGCCGACGGCTCGGTCCGGATGGAGAACGTCTTCCGCTACCTGATCGCCGAGCGCCCGCGCTGACGGGGAGGCGACGACGGGGACGCGACGGAGGGGACACTGCGGCTGGGACGCGACGACGGCCGGGAGGCGGCGGGGACGGCGCCGACCGCGCCGACGAACACCGGCAGGACCGCCGAGCCCGGCTGGAGCGGGCCGGACCGCCGGGACCCGCGGAACCACCGAGCCCACCGGGACCACCAGAACCACCGAGCCCGCCGGGACCGCCGAGCACCGAAACCGGGGGCGCCCGCCGTCATGGCGAGCGCCCCCGGCCGGCCGCCTCACGCCTGGTCGAGCGACTTCCCCCCGACGGGTTTGCGCGGCACCCCCGCCGCCCGGTACGCCGCCTCCTCGTCCAGCGTCTCCGCCTCCAGCAGCGCCGCCGCCAGCGCGTCCAGCCGGGACCGCTGCTCGGTCAGCAGCCGGACCGCCTCCTCGTAGCACTCGGCGACGATCCGCCGGGCCTCCTCGTCGACCGCGTCGAGGGTGGTCGGCGCGGCGGACAGCCCGTAGGCCCCCTGCGGATCGGCGGGCACCGCGGTCAGCCGTCCGACCCGTTCGCTCATCCCCCAGCGGCCGGCCATCCCCCGGGCGATGTTGGTGACCTGTTCCAGGTCGCTCTCCGCACCGGTGGTGACCACCCCGTAGACCACCTGCTCGGCCGCCATCCCGCCGAGCGCACCGATGATCCGGCCGCGCAGGTAGGGCTCGGTGTACGAGTAGCGGTCGTCCTCCGGGGTGGAGAGGGTGACGCCGAGCGCCCGGCCCCGCGGCACGATGGTGATCTTGCGGACCGGGTCGGCGCCGGGCTGCAGCATGCCCAGCAGCGCGTGCCCGCTCTCGTGGTGGGCCGTCCGCTCGCGTTCCTCCCGGGGCATCACCAGCGGCCGGACGGCGCCCAGCTGGACCTTCTCCAGGGCGTCCGAGAGGTCCCGCTCGCCGACCGCGTCCTGCTGGCGCCGGACGGCCAGCAGGGCGGCCTCGTTGACCAGGTTGGCGAGTTCGGCGCCGGTCATCCCGGGGGTGGCCCTGGCCAGCCGGCCGAGGTCGGCGTCGCCGGACAGCGGGACGGTCCGGGCGTGGATGCCCAGGATCGCGGCGCGGCCGTCCCGGTCCGGCGGGCTGACGGTGATCCGCCGGTCGAACCGGCCGGGGCGCAGCAGCGCCGGGTCGAGCACGTCCGCCCGGTTGGTCGCGGCGATCACGATGACGCCCTCGGAGCCGGTGAAGCCGTCCATCTCGGTGAGGATCTGGTTGAGCGTCTGCTCGCGCTCGTCGTGCCCGCCCATGCCGCCGCCCGCGCCGCGCTGGCGCCCGATGGTGTCGATCTCGTCGATGAAGACGATCGCCGGGGCCACCTTGCGGGCCTCGGCGAACAGTTCGCGGACCCGGCTGGCGCCGACCCCGACGATCATCTCGATGAACTCGGAGGCGGAGGCGGAGAAGAACGGCACGTCCGCCTCGCCGGCGACGGCCCGGGCGAGGAGCGTCTTGCCGGTCCCGGGCGGGCCGCTGAGCAGGACGCCGCGCGGCATCTTGGCGCCGAGCCTGCGGTACCGGTCCGGGTTCTTCAGGAAGTCGACCACCTCGGTGAGTTCGGCCTCCACCTCGTCGATGCCGGCCACGTCGGCGAAGGTGGTGCGCCTGCCCTGCTCGGCGCTGACCGGCTTGGGCGGGGCCTTGCGGCCGAGCGCGCCGGCGCCGAGGCCGCCGCCCATCCGGCGGGCGACCAGCACCCAGATGAGGATCAGCAGCACCATCGGGGCGAGCGAGAGCAGCAGGTTGGCGAGGAAGCTGCGCTGCGGGACCACCGGGGAGGTCGCGGTGACCTCGACGCCCTGCTTCTGGAGGGTGGTCCACAGGTCGTCGTTGGCGAAGGAGGGCCGCTGGGTGGCGAACTCCGTGTAGTCGCCCTCGCCGCCGTCGGGTTTGGGCCGGGCGCTCTTGAGGGTGCCCTCGATCGCGTCGCCCTTGGAGTAGATCTTGGTGATGTTGCCCTTGTTCAGCTGGTCGTTGAACTCGGTGTAGGAGATCGTGGTGGCGCCTCCGTTGCCGAAGAAGGACAGCAGCAGGTCGGAGACCAGGAACACCACGAGCGCGGTGAGGACGAGGCCCGTCCAGCCGCCGGGCATCCGGCGGCGGGGTGGTGACGGGGGCGGTGCACCCTCGGACCGCCAGGGCTGGTCGGGGGTCTGGCGCGGCGGCACGGGTTCGGTCACCCGTCGGACGATACGGACCGCCGCTCGGGCGGGCCACGCGCAACGCCGCGCCGCGGACGCCCCCGGCCACCGCCCCCGGCGGCCGGCTACGCCCCGGTGCCCGGCCACTCCTCGGCGGTCAGCGCGAACCGCTCGTGGTCGCGCCACCCCCCGTTCAGGAACAGCATCCGCGGCGTGAAGCCCTCGTGCCGGAACCCCAGCCGCTCGGCCAGTGCGATCGAACGCGCGTTGCCCGGCTGCACGTTGATCTCCAGCCGGTGCAGCCCCAGCCCGCCGGCCGTCTGGGCGGCGAAGCAGCGGTCCAGGACCAGCCGCATGCCCTCGGTCATCCGCCCCGTCCCGGCGAACGGCAGGTACGAGTCGTAGCCCAGCGCGGCGTTGCAGAACCGGCCCATCACGATGTTGGCCACGTTGACCTTGCCGACCAGCCCGCCGCTCTCCCGGTCGACGACCAGGAAGGTGCGCAGGCCCGGCCCCTGGCGTTCCAGCAGCTCGGCCAGTCCGTCCGGCTCGACCGGGTTCCACCGCCCGATGTGGTCGGCGGAGCGCCGGACCGCCGCGGCGTACAGGTCCTTGTCCTCGCCCCGCGGGGCCCTGATCGTCACTCGCACGCCACCATCATCGGACATGCCGACGGCCCGCCGCCCGGGGTGTGCCGGGCGGCGGGCCGTCGGGAGGCGGACCGGGGCCTACAGCAGGTCCTTGAACTCCTTGGGCAGCTCGAAGTCGGCCGGGCCCTTGCCCGCGCCGAGGCCGAACGCGCCGCCGTCGGCCGGACCCTGGGCACCGCCCGGGCCGAGCGCGCGGCGCTCGGCGGCCGCGGCCTCCTCCTGCGCGCGCTTCAGCGGGTTGCCGCTCTTGCGCTTGCCCTTGGCCTGCGGGGCCTTCTTGGCGGACTTCTTGCCGCCGCCCATGCCGGGGATCCCCGGCATGCCGGGCACGCCCTTGCCGGAGGCCATCGCGGACATCATCTTGCGGGCCTCGAAGAACCGCTCGACGAGGTTCTTCACCTCGCCGACCTGGACGCCGGAACCCTTGGCGATGCGGGCCCGGCGGGAGCCGTTGATCAGCTCCGGCTCGGCACGCTCGGTCGGGGTCATCGACTTGATGATCGCGCCGACCCGGTTGACGTCCTTGTCGTCGATGTTGTTGATCTGCTCGCGGATCTGGCCCATCCCGGGCAGCATCCCCAGCAGCTTGGAGATCGAGCCCATCTTCTGGACCTGCTCCAGCTGCGACAGGAAGTCGTCCAGGGTGAACGCCTTCGGGCCGCCGCGCAGCTTGGCGGCGATCTTCTCGGCCTCGGCCTGCGAGAAGGTCTGCTCGGCCTTCTCGATCAGCGAGAGGACGTCGCCCATCCCGAGGATGCGCGAGGCCATCCGGTCCGGGTGGAAGGCGTCGAAGTCGTCGACCTTCTCGCCGTTGGAGGCGAACATGATCTGCCGGCCGGTGACGTGCGCGACCGAGAGCGCGGCGCCGCCGCGGGCGTCGCCGTCGAGCTTGGAGAGCACCACACCGGTGAAGTCGACGCCCTCGAGGAAGGCCTGCGCGGTGGTGACCGCGTCCTGGCCGATCATCGCGTCGACGACGAACAGGACCTCGTCCGGGTTGACCGCGGCGCGGATGTCCGCGGCCTGCTGCATCAGCTCGGCGTCGATGCCGAGACGGCCGGCGGTGTCGACGACGACGACGTCGTACTGCTTCTGCTTGGCGTACTCGATCGAGTCCCTGGCCACCTGCACCGGGTCGCCGACGCCGTTGCCCGGCTGCGGGCCGTAGAAGGCCACGCCGGCGCGCTCGGCGACCACCTGGAGCTGGTTGACCGCGTTGGGGCGCTGGAGGTCGCAGGCCACCAGCAGCGGGGTGTGCTTCTGCTGCTTCAGCCAGTGGCCGAGCTTGCCCGCGAGGGTGGTCTTTCCGGCGCCCTGGAGGCCGGCGAGCATGATGACCGTCGGGCCGTTCTTGGCGAACCGCACCCGTCGGGTCTCGCCGCCGAGGATCGCGATGAGCTCCTCGTTGACGATCTTGATGATCTGCTGCGCGGGGTTCAGCGCGCCCGAGACCTCGACGCCGAGTGCCCGCTCCTTCACCTGCTTGATGAAGGCCCGCACGACCGGCAGCGCGACGTCCGCCTCCAGCAGTGCGATGCGGATCTCGCGGGCGGTGGCGTCGATGTCCGCCTCGCTCAGGCGGCCCTTGCCCCGGAGGTTCTTGAACGTCGCTGCGAGGCGATCGGAAAGGGTGTCGAACACGTCGTCGCGGGTCCTCTGCGGCATCGGTATCGGTACGGTCGTCGCCCCCCAGGGTATCCGGCCGCCCCGGGTGAGGTCTCCACCCCCGTGCCCGGGGGTCTCAACCCAGGGCCGCCCGGACCTCCGCGGCCACCTCCGCGGCCCGCCCGGCGGCCAGCGGACGGCCCTCCTCGTCGGTCAGGTAGAAGGAGTCCACGGCCTCCGCGCCCAGCGTCGAGACGTGCGCCGTGCGCACCCGGACGCCGGCCCCGTCGAGCGCCCGGCCGATCCGGTGCAACAGCCCCGGGGCGTCGTGGGCGCGCACCTCCAGCACGGTCGCGGTGGCCGAGGCCACCGCGGGCGCCACCGCGACGAGCGGCGGCGGGGTGGGGATGCCCCGGCGGCGCGGGGCGGCGGCGTCCCGCTCGGCCAGTCGGCGCGCGACGTCCAGCGAGCCGTCCAGGGCCCGCCGCAGGTCGGCCCGGAGCCGGGCGGCCTCCGGCAGCTCGCCGAACTCGGCGGCCACCCGCCAGGACAGCAGCAGCACCGGGCCCGCGCCGATCGGGTCCAGCTCGCGCAGGCCCGCCGAGCGGACGGTGAGCCGGTGCAGCGCGAGCACCCCGGCGACGGTGCCCAGCAGCCCGGGCCGGTCCGGGACGGCCAGGGTCAGTTCGACGCCCATCGGCTCGGTGGCCGGGTCCGCCCCGTCGGACTGGGCCAGCAGCGACAGCGCGGGCCCCCCGGTCCGGGCGGCCTCGACCGCGAGCCGCTCCTGCTCTGCGGTCGGTGCGGCCTCCACGGGGGCGGTCGCGGCGCCGGCCAGCCGGGCGGCGGCCCGGGCCACCAGACCGTCCACCAGCGAGGCCCGCCAGGCGCTCCAGGCCGCCGGCCCGGTGGCGAGCGCGTCGGCCTCGGTGAGCGCGTGCAGCAGCTCCAGCTGCTGCGGGGTGCCGACCACCTTGGTGACCGCCTCGACGGTGGCCGGGTCGTCCGGGTCGCGCCGGGTCGCGGTGTCGACCAGGGTCAGGTGGTGGCGGACCAGCACCGCCAGGGTCTCGGTGTCCTCGGGGGCGAAGCCCATCCGGACGGCGACGTCGCGGACGATCACCTCGCCGGCCTCGCTGTGGTCGCCGGGCCAGCCCTTGCCGATGTCGTGCAGCAGCGCGGCGACCAGCAGGAGGTCCGGCCGGGCCACCCGGCGGGTCATCGCGGCCGCCCGCACCGCCGTCTCCACCAGGTGCCGGTCGACCGTCCAGCGGTGCACGGCGTTGCGCTGCGGACGGCAGCGCACCCGCTCCCAGTCCGGCAGCAACCGGGTGACCAGGCCCTCCGCCTCCAGCGCCTCCCAGACCGGGACGGCCGCCTCGCCCGCGCCCAGCAGGGTGACCAGCTGCTCGCGGGCCTCGTCCGGCCAGGGCGTCGGCAGCGGCCGGCACTCGGCGGCCAGCCGGCGCACCGTCGCGTACGAGACGGTGAGGCCGTTCTGGGCGGCGGCGGCCGCGGCGCGCAGCGGCAGCACCGGGTCGGCGGCCGGGCGGGCGCCCTGGGCCAGCACCGCCTCGCCGTCCTGCTCGACCACGCCCTCGGCGAGCGGGCGGCGCTCGACCGCGCCCCGGGCCACCGCGCCGGTGCCGCGCCCGGCGCCGGCGAAGCGGAAGGCCGACCGGGCGCTCCGGCGGCCCCGGCCGGAGCGGGCGGCGAGCACCCGGTCCACCGCCCGCCAGGTGACGTCGCTCGCGTAGGCGATGGTGCGGGCGGCCTCGTAGACCTCGCGCAGCAGGGTGTCGGCGTCGAGCACGCCGAGCCGTTCGGCGACCTGGTCCTGGTCCTGGAGGCTGAGCCGCTCGGTGGCCCGGCCGGTGGCCAGGTGCAGCGCGTCGCGGACGTCGGCGAGCCGCAGCGCGGCGGCGTCCAGACCGTCCCGGGGGGCGTCGGCGAGCCAGGTGGCGGCCACGGCGTCCAGGGCGACGACGTCGCGCAGACCGCCGCGGGCCTCCTTGAGGTCGGGCTCCAGCAGGAAGGAGAGCTCGCCGTGCCGCTCGGCCCGCTCGCGGCAGAGTTCGCGCAGCTCGGGCAGGCGGGCGGGGGCGCTCGCGCGCCAGTCGGTCAGCACCACCGAGCGCAGGGTGGCGGTGAGCGCCTGGTCCCCGGCGAGGTGGCGGGCGTCCAGCAGGCCGAGCTGGGCCTTGAGGTCGGCGGCGGCCACCGCCCGGGCCTCGGCGACGGTGCGCACCGAGTGGTCGAGCGCGGAGCCCGAGTCCCAGACCGGGTACCAGATCCGCTCGGGCAGGTCGCGGGCGATCCGGCCGTCGTGCAGCAGCAGGACGTCGAGGTCGCTGCGCGGGGAGAGCTCGCCGCGCCCGTAGCCGCCGACCGCGACGAGTGCGACGCCGGGCGGCCGGCCGGCGGCGGTGAACAGGCCGGCCAGCCAGTCGTCGGTGAGCCGGGCGAGCGCGGTGCGGCGGGGGCGGCCGGACCGGCCGGGGTCGGCGAGCAGGGCGGCCCGGGCGGCGGCGTGGGAGGCGGCGTGGGCGGCGGTCCCGTCCCGGTCGTCGCCGGTCGGGGAGGGCGGGCTGGTCTCGGTGGTCATCGCGTGGTCCCGTCCGTCGTGCGGTTGAGCGGGTGGCGCCGGAGGGCCCGCGGGGCCGGGCGCCGATACGCCGCCGGCGGGCCTGCGCCCGGGTGGGGTCGCAGGCCCGCCCGCGGTGCGTGTCAGGGCCTTCGGGGGGAGTCGGGGCCGGGGCCCCGGAGGCGGTCCCGGAGCGGGCTCAGAGGGCGTCTGGGCCGCGCTCGCCGGTGCGGACCCGGACGGCGGTGTCGACCGGGATGCTCCACACCTTGCCGTCGCCGATCTTGCCGGTGCGGGCGGCCTTCACCAGGACGTCGATCAGGTCGTCGGCGTCCTCGTCCTCGACCAGCACCTCGATCCTGATCTTGGGCACGAGGTCGACGGTGTACTCGGCGCCCCGGTAGACCTCGGTGTGGCCGCGCTGGCGGCCGTAGCCGCTGGCCTCGGTGACGGTCAGGCCGTGGACCCCGAAGGCCTGCAGGGCGGCCTTCACCTCGTCCAGGCGGTACGGCTTGATCACGGCGGTGATGAGCTTCATCAGGCGTCGACCTCGGTCTTCTCGGCGGTCTTCTCGGCGGTCTTCGGGGACTTCTCGGCGGACTTCTCCGGGGGCTGCCCGGCGGACCCGGCCGCCGGCCCGTCACCGGAGCCCTCGACGGCCCTGGCGGCCTGAGCGGCCTGAGCGGCGCCGACCAGACCCGTGACGGCCCGGGCCAGGCCCCCGCCCACGGCGCTGAAATCGTAGGCCGACTCGGCGTGCTCGGCCTGGTCGATGCCGGCCACCTCGACCTCCTCGGCGACCCGGAAGCCGACCGTCCGGTCGACCACCTTCGCCAGCAGCCAGGAGAGCACGAAGGAGTACGCGGCGACCACGGCCACGCCCATCGCCTGCTTGCCGAGCTGACCGAGCCCGCCGCCGTAGAACAGGCCCTTGGCGGTCTGGCCGACACCGCCGGTGGCGAACAGGCCGATCAGCAGCGAGCCGATCGCGCCGCCCACCGCGTGCACGCCCACCACGTCGAGGGAGTCGTCGAAGCCGAGGCGGTACTTGAGGCTGACCGCGGCGGCGCAGACGGCCCCGGCGATCAGGCCGATCGCCACCGCGCCGAGCGGGCTGACCGAGCCGCAGGCCGGGGTGATCGCGACCAGACCGGCCACCGCGCCGGAGGCGGCGCCCAGCGTGGTGAACGCGCCGTGCTTGAACTTCTCGAAGACCAGCCAGCCGACCAGCGCGGCGCCGGTGGCCACCTGGGTGTTGACCAGCGCCATCGCGGCGACGCCGTTGGCGGCCAGCGCCGAGCCCGCGTTGAAGCCGAACCAGCCGAACCAGAGCAGTCCGGAGCCGAGCATCACCAGCGGCAGGCTGTGCGGGCGCATCGGGTCCTTCCTGAAGCCGACCCGCTTGCCGAGCACCAGGCAGAGCGCGAGGCCCGCGACGCCCGCGTTGATGTGGACGGCCGTCCCGCCGGCGAAGTCGATCACGCCGTTGCGGTCACCCAGCCAGCCGCCGTTGCCGCCGTCGAAGAAGAAGACCCAGTGCGCGACCGGGAAGTAGACGATGCTCACCCAGAGGGCGATGAACAGGCCCCAGGCGGCGAATCTCGCCCGGTCCGCGATGGCGCCGCTGATCAGCGCCGGGGTGATGATCGCGAACATCAGCTGGAAGGCGGAGAACGCGGTGACCGGAATGGTCCCGGTGAGGTCGTTCAGGCCGATGCCGCGCATCCCGATGAAGTCCAGGTTGCCGATCAGCCCGCCGAAGGAGTCCGGTCCGAAGCTGAGCGAGTACCCGTAGAGGACCCAGAGCACGCTGACGATGCCGAGCGAGAGGAAGCTCATCGCCAGCATGTTCAGTGTGCTCTTGGCCCGGACCATGCCCCCGTAGAAGAAGGCCAGGCCCGGGGTCATCACCATGACCAGGGCCGCACTGATGAGCACGAAGGCGGTGTCGCCCGCGCTGAAGCCGTCCGGCATCGGCGTCTCCTCTGCGTGAAAGCCGATCCACACCCGGGTTACCTGTCCCGTGCCACCCCGGGGTGTCGGCGATGCAGAGGAGCGTGCCGAAGGCTGGTTTCGGCCAGTGCGGCCCGTTGTTTCGCGGCCGTGACGCATGCGACGCGCGGGTTACACCTGCGTGAACCACGGCCCCGTCACCGGGCCGGACGGCTTACCGTGCCGCCGCACGGCACGGCCGGTCGCGAAAGCGCCACCGACCGTGGCGGCGGGGGGCCGGCACGGTCGGCGGGGGCCCGGCGGCGGGGTCCTCAGACCACCGAGACGTACTCCGGGATGTCCTGGACCACGCGCTCCTTGAGCCGGCTCACCGCGTCCACGCCCCTGAAGCGGGCGGCGGCGGCCTCGGTGGTCTTGCGCACCCGGGAGTTCAGCCGCTCCGAGCGCACCTTGGCGGCGATGTCCACGGCCTGCTCGGCCATCACCGCGGCCTGCTCGGCCTCCTTCTGCAGCAGGTGCACGCTGGCCATGCCGATCAGGTTGAAGGCGTACGAGCGCACGTGGTCGCCGTCCTGGCGGAAGAGGTCGACGGCCCGCTCCATCACCGGCGCGGACATCGAGGCGTACAGCTCGGCGTTGTCGGAGTGGTAGGCGAGGTCGCGGAAGGAGTGCGCGTTCTCGGCGTTCAGCTCGGCGGGCGAGAAGAACTTCAGCCAGTCCGGCTCCTCGTCCCCCTCGCGGATGTCGGTGAAGGTGTCCTCGGACAGCCGGACCGCCCGGGCGCAGCGGTTCACCTCTCCGATGGTGGCGTAGGCCCGCGCCTCCATCGCGTACAGCAGGGACTGCTGGCGCGCGGTGGCGGTGTCCCGGCTGCCGTACTGCGCCAGGTGGATCAGCTCCAGGGCGTCCTCGCCCCGGTTGAGGTGGATCATCTGGCGGCTCATGTCGGTGAGGATCAGTGCGCCGAACGGGCGGTCGCCCGCCTCCTTGGCGGCGTGCAGGGCCAGCACGTAGTACTTCTGCGCGCTCGGGTGCATCCCGACGTCGTAGGACATCCACCCGGCCAGGTGGGCGAGTTCCGCGGTGAGCCGGAACAGCCGCCGGGTGGTGTTCTCGTTGTACGTCTCCTGGAGGAGGTCGGTGACCTCGTGCAGCTGGCCCACGACGGCCTTGCGGCGCAGCCCGCCGCCGTTCTGGGCGTCCCACTGGCGGAACATCACGGTGGTCTGCTCGAGCAGTTCGAGCTCCGGCTCGGAGAGCCGGCCGGTGAAGGGGTCGCCGCCGTTGGCCGCGGCGAGGATCGGGGTGGGGGTGCCGGTCGGGCCGGGGGCGAGCCAGCGCTGCATCGGCTCGATCAGGGCGGCACCGGCGGTCAGCGCGAGCGAGGTGCCGAGGAAGCCCCGGCGGTTGAGCATCAGGTCGCTGCGGGAGTAGTCGCTGATCAGCTGGACGGTCTGCGGCGCGCTCCACGGCAGGTCGACGCCGCCGCCCACGGTGGAGACCGGGATCGCCGCGCGCAGGCCGAGGTCCTCGATGGAGACCACCGAGCCGAAGCGCTCGGAGAAGAGCTCCGACATGATCTTGGGGATGGGCTCCCGGGGCTGCTCGCCGTCGAGCCAGCGGCGCACCCGCGAGGTGTCGGTGGACACGTGGTGGGCGCCGATCTGCCGGGCCCGGCGGTTGACCTGGCGGGCCAGCTCGCCCTTGGACCATCCGCTGCGGGCGAACCACGTGGTCAGCTTCTCGTTGGGTTGCTTCTCTGCCATGGGAACGTCCCCATCCCGCCCGGCCCCTGCCGGGGCCCCGATCGTGACGCCCGACGGTTGCGGGCTCTTGCCAGGCGTGCCGTGCCTGAGGTGGTGCCGTACCGTGCCGTCGCACTGGTGTGCCATCGTCGCGGACGAGTCGTCAGATCCCCAACTCCCGTTCCCCGAGGGCCTGGAGTCGACTCGACGACCACGTCCGTGTGCTGAACGTAATGCCCCGCCCGGCACCCGCGGGAGCGACCCTGGCGAAACGCCACCTTTCGCCACCCCCAGGAGTGAACCGAAGCAAGGACCCACACGCTTCACTGGATGGACCGACGGTCCGGCATATGCGGGCCGCCAAGTCCTCCGGCGAAACCCGGTGGTACCGGCAATCCACAGCGGCCACGGGCGAGTTCGCCGACCGCACCGGTCGGCACCCGCCCCGCGCACCCGACGATCCTGCACCGGTGCCGCCCGCCACAAGGCGGCGCCCGAGGCGCACCACCGCAACAGGCGCGCACCGCGCGCTGCGCGCCGCCACCGCACAACGCGTCACGCAACGGACAATCAACACAAAGTCACGATCCCGTAACCATCGGCAACCAGAACCTGTTGGGGGAGGCATGGACAACCTGTTCGGCGAACTTCGACTGGGACACCTGCGGTTGACGCCGCTGGGCGCGCGCCGCCGCACCAAGGTCACCGCGTCCCAGGCCGCCGCGGAGTACACCGGCCGCTGGGGCTGGACGGTCGCCACCGGCGCCCCGGCCGACTCCGCCACCGCCCCGACCCGCTGTCCCTGCGGCTCCGCACGCTGCGCCGCACCCGGTCTGCACCCCGTGCCGGGCACCGCGGGCCGGGCCCGCGCCGCCGGCGCCGAGGGCTCGGTGCTGTTCCCCACCGGCCGCGCCTTCGACGTCCTGGACGTCCCCGAGCAGGCCGGCCTGCAGGCGCTGGTCCGGCTGGAACGCATGGGCACCCAGGTCGGCCCGGTGCTCGCCGCGCCCACCGGTCGACTGCAGTTCCTGGTCGCCGCCGGCACCGCCCGTCGGCTGCCGGACCTGCTCTACCGGATGGGCTGGGACGACGCCGCCCTCGACCTCACCTGCCACGGCGAGGGCAGCTACGTGGCCGCCCCGCCCACCGTGCTCGGCACGCTCGGCCCGGTCCGCTGGCTGCGCCGCCCCACCCGCGACAACGCCGGCTGCCCGCCGGAGGCCCGGCTGCTGCTCGGCACCCTCGCCTACGCCTGCCACCGCGGCCGCGAGCGCACCGCCGAACCCGCCTGGCTGGCGTCCTAGCCCGCACGCCCCCGCCTGGGCTCCCGGCCTCCGCCGCACCTGGCCGGGCACGCGAAAGGGCCCGCCCCCCGTCGGGAGCGGACCCTTCGTGCACGGGGCGTTCAGTCCCCGATCAGCGCGTCCACGAACGCGCCCGGCTCGAACGGCGCCAGGTCGTCCGCGCCCTCGCCCAGACCCACCAGCTTGACCGGCACGCCCAGCTCGCGCTGGACCGCGACCACGATGCCGCCCTTGGCGGTGCCGTCCAGCTTGGTCAGCACGATGCCGGTGATCTCGACCACCTCGGCGAAGACCCGGGCCTGGATCAGGCCGTTCTGGCCGGTGGTGGCGTCCAGCACCAGCAGCACCTCGTCCACCGGGCCGTGCTTCTCGACGACCCGCTTGACCTTGCCCAGCTCGTCCATCAGGCCGGTCTTGGTGTGCAGCCGGCCGGCGGTGTCCACCAGCACGGTGTCGGCGCCCTCGGCGATGCCCTCCTTGACGGCGTCGAAGGCGATGGAGGCCGGGTCGCCGCCCTCCGGGCCGCGCACGGTGCGGGCACCGACCCGCTCGCCCCAGGTCTGCAGCTGGTCGGCGGCCGCGGCACGGAAGGTGTCGGCCGCGCCGAGCACCACCTTGCGGCCGTCGGCGACCAGGACGCGCGCCAGCTTGCCGGTGGTGGTGGTCTTGCCGACGCCGTTGACGCCGACCACCAGGACCACGGCCGGTCCGTCCTCGTGCTTGGTGGAGCGGACGGTGCGGTCGAGGTCCCTGCCGACCAGCTCGACGAGCTCCTCGCGCAGCAGCGCGCGCAGCTCGTCGGGCGTGCGGGTGCCGAGCACCTTCACCCGGGTGCGCAGCCGCTCGACCAGCTCCTGGGTGGGGGCGACGCCGACGTCGGCGGTGAGCAGGGTCTCCTCGATCTCCTCCCAGGTGTCCTCGTCCAGGTGCTCGCGGGAGAGCAGCGTGAGCAGGCCCTTCCCGAGCGAGTTCTGCGAGCGGGAGAGCCGGGAGCGCAGCCGGACCAGCCGGCCCGCGGTGGGCTCGGGGACCTCGACGGCCGGGGGCGCCTCGGCCTCGGCCGCCTCGACCTCGATCTCGGCGGGGGCCTCTGCCGTCCCGGCCTCGGTGGTCCCGGCCTCGGGAAGGGGGAGTTCCACCTCCTCGACGGTGCGGCGGGGCTCCTCGGTGGGCGGCGCGGACTCGTCGCCGACCTGGGGCTCCGCCGGGGTGGGCTTCGGCGCCGTGATGACCGGCGCCTGCGACTTCGGGGGGAGCTGCTGGCGTCGTCTGCCGGAAACGACGAGGCCCGCGATCGCGCCGACGGCGATCACGGCGATGACTACGGCAAGGATCACGTATTCCATATCCGCTCCAGTATCCGTGACCGGAGCGCGGATGGACCGCAGCCGGACTACGCCGATGCGGTGGGGGCGGCGGCGACGGACCCGTGCCGTTCCCCGGCCCGGCGGCGCGCGGGCACTCCCCCGCGCAGCCGCTGGCTGATCACCTGCGAGATGCCGTCGCCCTTCATGGTCACGCCGTAGAGGGCGTCCGCCGACTCCATGGTGAGCTTCTGGTGGGTGATCACGATCAGCTGGGAGGACTCCCGCAGCTCCTCCATGATCCCGACGAGCCGGCGCAGGTTGGTCTCGTCCAGCGCCGCCTCCACCTCGTCCATCACGTAGAACGGGCTGGGCCGCGCCTTGAAGATCGACACCAGCAGCGCCACGGCGGTGAGCGAGCGCTCACCGCCGGAGAGCAGTGACAGCCGCTTGACCTTCTTGCCCGGCGGGCGGGCCTCGACCTCGACGCCGGTGGTGAGCATGTCGTCGGGGTCGGTCAGCACCAGCCGCCCCTCCCCGCCGGGGAACAGTCGGGCGAAGACGCCTTCGAACTGTGCCGCGGTGTCGTGGTAGGCCGAGGTGAACAGCTGTTCGACCCGGTCGTCGACCTCCCGGACGATGTCCAGCAGGTCGCGCCGGCTGCGCTTGAGGTCGTCCAGCTGCTCGCCCAGGAAGCGGTGGCGCTCCTCCAGCGCCGTGAACTCCTCCAGCGCCAGCGGGTTGACCTTGCCGAGCTGCTGGTAGGCCTTCTCGGCGACCCTCAGTCGCTTCTCCTGCTCGGCCCGGTCGTACGGGCGCGGCGCGCCGGGCTCCCCGCCGTCCCCGCCGTCCCGGCCCTCCTCGGCGGCGTCCGCGGCGGACGGCGGCACCGGCTGGTCCGGGCCGTACGAGGCGAGCAGCTCACCGCCGTCGATGCCGAACTCCTCCAGCGCACGGGCCTCCAGCTGCTCGATCCGCAGCCGCTTCTCGGCCCGCAGCACCTCGTCGCGGTGGCCGGCGTCGACCAGCTTGTCCAGTTCCTCCTTGAGGCCGCGGCCCTGCTCGCGGTGCGCGCGCAGTTCGCTCTCGCGCTCGGCGCGCTCCTGTTCGACGGCCGCCCGCCCGGCGTCCGCGCGGGTCAGCGACACCTCCAGGCAGGCCAGCAGCTGCCGGGCGCCCGCCGCGACGGCGTTCGCCACGCCCGCGTCGTGCTCGGCGCGCCGGAGGCGCTCGGCGGCCCGGTCCCGCGCCTCGCGCTCGGCTCGGGCGGCCCGGTCCAGCTGGTCGGCCCGGCCGGCGAGCGCGCGGACCCGCTCCTCGTGGGTGCGCACCGCGAGCCTGGCCTCCAGTTCGGTCTGCCGGGCCGCGGAGGCGCCGTCGGCCAGCCGCTGCTGCTCGGCCCGGTCCGGCTCCTCCTCCCCGGCCTCCGCCGTGCCTTCCGCCGCGGCCAGGCGTTCGGCCGACTCCTCGGCGGCGGACAGCAGTTCGGCGAGGCCCCGGTCGGCCCGCGCGGCGGCGGCCGAGAGCCGCTCGGCCTCACCGGCGGCGGCCCGGGCCTGACCGCCGAGGCGGCCCAGCGCACCGGCGACCCGGGCGCGTTCCCGCTCCGCCTGACGCCGCCGTTCCGCGAGCTGCTCGACGACCGCGACCGACTCCCGGCGCAGTTCGGTGAGTTCGGCCAGGCGGGCGGCCGACTCGGCGCAGCGGGCGGCCAGTTCGTCGATCGCCCGGGCGGTCTCGTCCACCGCGGCCCGGGTCTCCAGCAGGCTCGGCGCACCACCGGATCCGCCGTGCGCGTGGCCGCTGCCGAGCCGGTCGCCGTCGGCGGTGACGGCGGTCAGCCCGGGGTGGTCGGTGACCAGTCGCAGCGCCTCGTCGAGGGTGTCGACGACCGCCACGCCGGCCAGCAGGCTCCGGGCGGCGCCCGTCAGGTCGGCCGGGCCGTCGAGGAGTTCCGCCGCCCAGCGGGCCCCGGCGGGCGGCTCGACCGGTGCGGCCCCGGGCTCGGGTGCGCCGGCGATCAGCAGGGCGGCCCGGCCGGCGTCCTCGGTGCGTAGCAGCCGCAGCGCCGCGGCGGCGGTGCCGGGCGAGTCGACGGCCACCGCGTCGGCCGCCGCCCCGAGCGCCGCCGCGACGGGCACCTCGTGGCCGGGGGCGATCCGCAGCAGCCCGGCCGCCGGGCCGAGCAGCCCGGCCAGCCGGTCCCCCGCGTCGAGCAGCGCGCCGGTGCCGTCCTTGCGGCGCAGTCCGAGCGAGAGCGCCTCGTGCCGGGCGGTGAGCGCGGCGCGTTCGCGCTCAGCGGCACCGGCCGTCTCCCGGGCGGCGGCGAGGTCGTGTTCGACGGCGGCGAGCCGGTCCCGGGCCTGCCGGTGGGCGTCCTCGACCCGGTCGTCCTCGCCCGCCGACCCGTCCACCTGCTGCTGGAGTTCGTCGAGTTCGGCCCGGGCGGCCGCGGCGCGCAGCAGCGCCTCGTCCCTGGCCTCGGCGAGCCGGCCGGTCTCGGCCTCGGCGGAGGCGGCCCGGGAGCGGGCGGCCGCGGCCTGGCCCTGCAGCCGGGCCAGGCCCTCGCGGCGGTCCGCGATGGCCCGGGCGGCGTCCCGCAGCCGGCGTTCCTCGGCGGCCAGGGCGCGTTCCAGCTCCCCCTTGTGCTCGACCGCCTCGGCGAGCGCGTACTGCGCCTCCTCCAGGGCCTCGGCGAGCGCGGCCTCCTCCTCGCGGACCCGTTCGGCCTCCCGTTCCAGCTCCTCCGGGTCGCGTCCGCGCCGTTCCTCGGTCCGCCCGCCGGCGGCGGCGTGCCGGGCCCGGGCCTCGGCCAGGCCGACGGTGCCGCGGGTGCGCTCGGCGAGCGCGGACAGCCGGTACCAGGTCTGCCGGGCGGCCTCCAGGCCCGGTCCGAGCTGTTGGACCTGCGCCTCCAGGACGGCCTCGCGCTGCACCGCCCGGGCGAGTTCCTGCTCGACGGTGGTGCGGCGCAGCCGCAGCGCCAGTTCGTCGGCGATCTCGGCCTCGACGGCCCGGCGGAGGGTGAGCAGGTCGTCGGCGAGCAGTCGCAGCCGGGCGTCCCGCAGGTCGGCCTGGATGCCGGCGGCGCGGCGGGCGATCCTGGCCTGCCGGCCGAGCGGCCCGAGCTGGCGGCGCAGTTCGGCCACCAGGTCCTGGACGCGGTTGAGGTTGGCCTGCATCGCGTCCAGCTTCCGCAGCGCCTTCTCCTTGCGCTTGCGGTGCTTGAGGACGCCGGCCGCCTCCTCGATGAAGGCGCGGCGGCCCATCGGGTCGGCGTGCAGGACGGAGTCGAGCTGGCCCTGGCCGACGATCACGTGCATCTCGCGGCCGATGCCGGAGTCGGAGAGCAGCTCCTGGATGTCCAGCAGCCGGCAGGTCTCGCCGTTGAGGGCGTACTCGCTGCCGCCGTTGCGGAACATGGTCCGGGTGATGGTCACCTCGGCGTACTCGATCGGCAGGGCGCCGTCGGTGTTGTCGATGGTGAGGCTGACCTCGGCCCGGCCGAGCGGGGCGCGCCCGCTGGTCCCGGCGAAGATGACGTCCTCCATCTTGCCGCCGCGCAGCGACTTGGCGCCCTGTTCGCCCATCACCCAGGACAGCGCGTCGACCACGTTCGACTTGCCGGAGCCGTTCGGGCCCACGACGCAGGTGATGCCGGGCTCGAAGCGCAGGGTGGTGCTGGAGGCGAAGGACTTGAACCCGCGCAGCGTCAGACTCTTCAGGTGCACGCGGCCGGTCTCCTCATCGCTCGCGGGGGCCCAGCGGCGACTGTAACCCCGGCGGGCGGTGCGCCCCGGGCCCGGACACGACGAAGGGACGCCACAACCGGGCGTCCCTTGCATGCAGCGTCCCTTTCGGGGCGGCTCAGTGCACAGCGGCGTCGATCTGCGAGGACCGTGCGGGACTCAGGTGAGAGCCGGCTCCCGCTGATCCAGATCGATGCTGTTGAGCAGCGAGTGCTCGTCAGCGACAGCGGTGAGAGCGTCGTTCTCAGCCTGCATCCGAAGGAGCTCGGACTCCAGGTCCTGGACGCGCTGCTGAAGCCGTCGCATCTCGGAGAGCATTCGCGGGTCGGGGCCGCCGACGTACCCGAGAAGCGCCTTTGCCATGATGAATGGTCCTCCACGCTGAGTGACCGAACCGGAACGGTATGGGTCTAGGGGGAAGGGGGACGCACGCGCGGCGCGCCACCGGCAGTGCTGGCTGGACACCACGGCACAACCGTCGTGAGCTGGGCTCACGAGGGCATGCGCCTACCGGATAAACGCGGTCGTGTGCGCGGGCTTCAAGCGTCTCACCAAAGACGGAAAGGGTCAACACGATCACCGCACGCTACCGCGCCCCTGTCACCTGCCTGGCGGTGTCGTCACGCCTAGGGGGGCTCGGGCCGGGTCCACCACCTGCTCGTGGATCATCGTTCGATGCGGAGTCAACCACGAGTCTGCCCGAATGGCAACCGTATGACACCGGCAGTTGCGGATCATTTCCGGGCGGCCCCCGCGGGGCCCGGCTCAGCGGATCTCGAAGCCCTCGTAACCGGTGCCGACGGCCGTCCAGATCTCGGTGACGCCGCTGACGCTCCCGGGCGTGTCGGGGCCGCGGAGCAGGGCGAGCAGCAGTTCGCAGTCGGTGGCCAGGCCCTCGGCGACCACCTGGACCCGGCCGTCGCCGAGGTTGCTCGCGTAGCCGGTCAGCCCGACCTCCAGCGCCCGCGCCCTGGTCCACCAGCGGAAGCCGACCTCCTGGACCTTCCCCCGGACCCAGGCGGTCACCCGGACCGGTTCATCACTGTGGGCGTCGCGACCGTGCATGCCCCGACCCTAACCCGGGGCGGTCGCCGTGGCCCGGGCGGTCGCCGCGGCCGGCCCGGACGCGCCGCGGCCCCGCCGGGGAGCCGGCGGGGCCGCGGGGACGGGGCGTCCGGGGCAGCGGGTCAGCGCGTCACCAGTCGCCGCCGCCGAAGTCGCCCCCGCCACCGAAGTCGCCCCCGCCGAAGCCGCCCCCGCTGTCGCTGAAGCCACCGCTGAAGTCCGAGGCGTTGAAGTCGGCGCCGGTGTAGTCACCGCCCTCGTACTGGTCCTGGTAACCGTGGTCGCCCATCGGGGCCGCGGCGTAGGCCGGGGAGCTGATCATCGAGCCGAGCGCGGTGCCGACCAGCAGGCCCGGCAGCAGGCCGCCGCCGAAGCCCCCGAAGTAGCCGCCCGCCCAGGGGCCGTACGCCGGGCCGGCGTTCCAGTACGGCTGGGGGCCGTGGTCGGTGTCGACGGTGCGGACGGCCGGGTCGAGGCCGGCGGCCAGCCGGTCGGCGTCGGCCTGGCAGACCGGGACGGTGCGGGCGGCGCCGCCGGCCGGGGCCCAGTCGACGTCCTTGACGGACGGGCCGTGGCGCGGGTCCATGAAGCACGGCGGGCGGCGCTCGGGTAGCGGGCGGGCGTCCCGCCGGGCGGCCAGGGTGGCGAGGGCGAACCGGCCGTCCTCCAGCGCCTCGGTGACCGGCCTGACGTCGTCGGGCCGCTTGGCCTCGTCCATCAGGCGCTTGGCCTTCTCGTACGAGTCCAGGGCGTGGGTGTAGTCGGCGCGCTGGGTGTCGTCGGCGTCGGCCGCGCCCGGGCTGAAGTCCAGGCGGTCCAGCTCCTCGCCGAAGGCGGTGATGTCCTCGTCGACGACCCGGCGGAGCTGCTCCAGCTCGGCGCGGGCCTGCTCCTCCTTGCGCTTCTTGGCACGGCGGAAGAGGAGGAAGACACCGGCGCCGGCGAGGGCGAGCAGCGCGACCGGGATGACGACCCAGGCGATCGAGGTGCTGCTGTTGACCCCGCTGCCCTTGGCCTGCGGGGCGGCGGTGTCGACGAAGTCGTTCAGGGTGGCGTCGATGTCGCCGCCGTGGGAGCGGAAGGCCGCGCCGGCGATCCGCTCGGCGCTGCCGTTCGCCATCGCGCCGCGGTCCGCGTGGGCGGCGAACTGGTCGCCGCGCCAGATCGCGTAGGCGCCGTCGATGCCGACCTTGGTGCGCAGGTCCTTGAAGACGGTCTGGGCACCGTAGGCCTGGCTGGCCGGGACGACCGCGACGAAGATCGGCTTGTCGGCCTTCTTGATCTTCTCGGTCAGGGCGTCCGCCTGGCTCTGGCTGAAGCGGCCGGTCATCGCCGGGTCGACGTAGACCTTGCCCTGCTTCAGGGTGGAGGCGGCGTCGTCCAGCCCGCCGGCGGCCGAGGCCGCCGGAGCCAGCAGGAGCAACAGCCCGAGCAGCGCCGCCACCAGGGCAAGCGGCCCGGCGCCCCGGGAACGTCGTGCAAGGGTTCTCATGTCCCCGACGCTACCGTGACCGGCGCCGGAGGACGGCATACCCTTCGCATACTGGTGACTGCGGGGTTCCCCGCCGACCGCCGGGGCCGCGCCCCTCCTCGGGGATGATGTTTCCCCCACTCGCCCCTGACGCCGGTGGCCTGCGGGAACCGCGGCGGGCGCCCGGTCGTACGTCCCGGCGGGCCGGGGGTTCCGGGGGCGTGCCGACCGTACCGCGCGGGCGGGCATAGTGGACCCGGACCGCTGGTCCCATTACCCGTTCTTGACCCATCTCCCGATCGGAGCACCCGGTGATCATCGGCCTCGTCACCGCCGTGGCGGCATCCGCCTGCTACGGCACCGGCTCGGTCCTGCAGGCCGTCGGATCCCGCCGTTCCGCCCGCGAGGAGGCCGCCAAGGGCGCCACCACCGGCACCACCGAGCACGGCGGGCCGAGCCTCTCCTCGACCGCGAAGGCCGCCGTCACCTGGGAGTTCATCCTCGGCACGGTACTGGACTTCATCGGCTTCGGGCTGGGCGCGCTGGCCGCCCGGCTGCTGCCGCTCTTCCTCTCCCAGACCATCATCAGCGCCAACCTGGTGATCACCGCGGTGCTGAGCATCAAGCTGCTCGGCATCCGGCTCAAGCAGCTGGAGTGGGCGTCGATCGGCGTGCTCTGCTCGGCGCTGGTGCTGCTGGCGGTCTCGGCCGGCCCGGAGGGCGGCCACCACGCGGCGATGTCCTTCCACTGGTGGCTGCTGCTGATCACCACCGTGCTGCTGGTCGGCGGCAGCCTGCTGGTGCGCCGGATGGGCGCCAAGGGCGCGATCGTCGCCGGTCTGCTCTCCGGCCTGGGCTTCGGCGCGCTCGGCGTCGGCGTGCGCATCCTGAACGGCGTCGACCCGTTCGACCTCGCCTCGCTGCTCTCCGACCCCGCGCTGTACGCGATCCTGATCGGCGGCATCGGCGGCATGTACGTGCACACGGTGGCGCTGCAGATCGGCTCGGTGAACGGTGCCACGGCCGCGCTGGTGGTCGGCGAGACGGTGCTGCCCGGCGCGGTCGGGGTGATCTGGCTCGGCGACTCCTCCAAGCCCGGTCTGGGCTGGCTCGGCGTGGTCGGCTTCCTGCTGGCGGTGGTCTCCGCGGTCGGCGTCGCCTACTTCGGCCAGGACACCCACGGCGCACCGGACGAACCGGCCGAGGACCGGCCGGCCCTCGCCGAGCACTGACGGGCACCGACGGGCGGTGGGCTCCGACGGGCGCCGACGGGCTGCGGGCACCGGCGAGCGACGGGCACCGACAGGCGCGCGGCCCGCGGATCCGGTCGGCACCGGGTCCGCGGGCCGCGCCCGGAGCCTCAGCCCCCGCTGCGGACCCGCGGCACCCGCTGGCAGCGGGGGCAGAAGTAGCTGGACCGGTTCATCCAGGCGGCCCGCCGCATCGGGGTGCCGCAGCGGCGGCACGGTTCGTCCTCGCGGCCGTAGGCGTCGAGGTCCCGGGAGAAGTAGCCGCTCTCGCCGTTCACGTTGACGTACAGGCTGTCGAAGCTGGTGCCGCCGACGGCGAGCGCCGCCGTCATCACCGCGCGGGCGTTGGCCAGCAGTTCGGCGGCCTGCGCCCGGGTGAGCGTCGCGGTCGGGCGGTCGTAGTGCAGCCGGGAGCGCCAGAGCGCCTCGTCGGCGTAGATGTTGCCGACCCCGCTGATCAGCGTCTGGTCGAGCAGCGCCCGCTTCACGGTGGTGCGCCTGGCCCGCAGCGCGGCCACGAAGACGGCGTCGTCGAAGCGCTCGTCGAGCGGGTCGCGGGCGATGTGCGCGATGGAGAGTGGGGTGCCCTCCGGGTCCCCCTCCTCGGCCTCCTCGACGGCGAGGCCGCCGAAGGTCCGCTGGTCGACGAAGCGCAGCTCGCGCCCGCCGTCGGTGAACCGCAGCCGCACCCGCAGGTGCGTCTCGTCGGGCACCGAGGGCTCCTGGACGAGGAGTTGGCCGCTCATCCCGAGGTGGCCGATCAGCGAGAACCCGGTGCCGGTGCCGCCCAGCGGCAGCCACAGGTACTTGCCGCGGCGCTGCGCGGCGCCGAGGACGGTGCCGGTCAGCCGGGCGGCGAAGTCGGCCGCGCCGGCGGGCTGTCGGCGCACCGCGCGCGGGTGCAGCACCTGGACGTCGGCGACGGTGCGCCCGGCGACCCAGTTCGCCAGACCGCGGCGGACGACTTCGACCTCGGGGAGTTCGGGCACGGGAACAGGCCTCCTGCGGCAGACGACGGCAGGAGGAAGGCTACTGCGGACTCACGCGCCGGCGGGCAGCCGGTCGGCGTACTTCTCCTTGATCGCGCGCCAGGCGCTCTCGGCGGCCTTCTGCTCGGCTTCCTTCTTCGAGCGGCCGACGCCGCTGCCGAAGTCCTCGCCGGCGACCCGGGCCGCGGCGGTGAAGGTCTTCTCGTGGTCCGGTCCGGACTCCATGACCACGTACTCGGGGACTCCGATGCCCACCGAGGCGGTGAGCTCCTGGAGGCTGGTCTTCCAGTCCAGGCCCGCGCCCAGCTGTGAGGACTCCTCGATCAGCGGGTCGAACAGGCGGTGAACGAACTCGGTGGCGGCGTCCAGCCCCTGGTCCAGGTAGACGGCGCCGATCACGGCCTCGACGGTGTCGGCGAGGATCGACGACTTGTCGCGGCCGCCGGTGCCCTCCTCGCCCTTGCCGAGCCGGATGAACGCACCGAGGTCGAGGCCCCGGCCGACGTCCGCGAGCGCGCGGGAGTTGACCACCGCGGCGCGGAGCTTGGCGAGCGTGCCCTCGGGGACGTCCGGGTGGACGCGGTAGAGGGTGTCGGTCACCACCAGGCCCAGCACCGAGTCGCCGAGGAACTCGAGGCGCTCGTTGGTGGGCAGGCCACCGTTCTCGTACGCGTACGAGCGGTGGGTCAGGGCGCGTACCAGAAGGGCGCGCTCGAGCGTGTACCCGAGGCGCCCTTCCAGGACGTCGTATTCGGTCGAAGCCGGCCCGCCGGCCCTGCCACCGCTCGAAGAGGAACCCTTCGGGGCGGTGGACGCCTTGCGGGTGGAGTTACCGTCCGACATCGATCCGTGCACCCCGCCGATCAGACCGAGAGGACCTGGCGACGGTTGTACGTGCCGCAGCTCGGGCACGCGATGTGGCCGAGCTTCGGCTCGTGGCAGCGGTCGCACGCCACGAGGGCCGGAACGACGGCCTTCCAGTTGGACCGGCGGTGGCGCGTGTTGCTGCGCGACATCTTCCGCTTCGGAACAGCCACGGCTACTTCTCCTGGTTCTCGGCGAGACCCTCACGGGTGTCGCTGTTCTTGATCCCGTCACCCTCGTCGCCGGGGGCGGCGGAGAGTCCCTGCAGAGCCGCCCACCTGGGGTCGGCGGCGTCGTGGTGGTGCGCCGGGTCGTCGCTCAGGCGCGCTCCGCACTCGGAGCACAGGCCCAGGCAGTCTTCCTGGCACACCGGCTGCAGCGGCAGTGCGAGCACCACCGCGTCACGCAGCACCGGCTGGAGGTCGAAGAAGTCGCCCTCCAGACGGTAAGTCTCTTCTTCCGAGTCCTCTTCGAGGTCCTCGGCCCCGGCGGTCCGGGCGCGGTGGCGCTCGTCGGACTCCGGGTAGTAGTACAGCTCCTGGAAGTCCACGTCGATGTCGTCGTCGACGGGCTCCAGGCACCGGACGCACTCGCCCTCGACGTGGGCCTCGGCGGTGCCGGTCACCAGCACGCCCTCGACCACCGACTCCAGGCGGAGCTCCAGCCGGATCTCGCTCTTCTCGGGGACTCCGATCACGTCGATGATGCCCAGGCCCTCGGGGGCCTCCAGGGTGCGGGACACCTTGCGCAGCGAGCCCGGGCGACGTCCCAGTTCGTGCGTGTCGAACACGAGGGGGTCGCGGTGGTCGAGGCGGTTCAAGGTGTCCTGACTTCCATGGGATTCATCGATTGCGGTGCCTACGCACCGACGGTGCGCGGGCAAGCCGAGAGTCCGACACGAGATGGCCGGAGTGGTCAGCCTACCGGAGTCTCCCGCCAGGCCCAACTTCGGTCCCGTCAGGGACGCCCGCCGGGCCCGGCCGGAACCGGCTCAGCGGCCGCCCAGCTCCCGGAGCCGGGTCATGTCGATCATGCTGGTGTCGAAGAAGCTGGTCTCGTCCAGTCCCGGCTGCTGCTGCGGCACGGCCGGCGGGGCGGCGGGCTGCTGCGGGTAGGCGTAGCCGTCGTACTGCTGGGCGCCGTAGCCCTGTTGCTGCTGGGGATAGCCGTAGTCGCCGTGCTGCTGGTTCTGGTAGTCCGGCTGCTGCTGGTAGCCGCCCGCGGCGCCCTGCTGCTGGTGCCCCCACTGGGTGCCGTACGGGTCGCCCTGGCCGGCCGGGTCGAAGCCGCCGCCGTACACCTCGGCGTACTGCCCGCCCTGCTGCTGGGCGGCGGCGTACTGGTCGGCGCCGGGGGCCTGCCAGCCGGCCGCGGCCGGGGTCTGCTCCGGCCAGGTCTGCTGCTGCGGCACGTCCTCGCGGTACCAGGCGATGTCGTCGCCCTCCGCCTCGGAGAAGCCCGCGGCGACGGCCTCGGCCCGCTCCTTGGCCTGCTGGGCCTCGTCGGCGGCGGCCAGGTAGGCGCCGAGCTCGTCGATCGGCCGCTTGCCGAGCAGCTTGTCGCGGCCCTTGCCGACGGCCTCCAGGGTGGCGCTGAGGACGTTCTCCAGGGTGGCGAGCTTCACGTCGACGTACTCGTCGACCTCGGGGCTCGGGCTGATCCGCTGCGGCTGGAACTCCTCGCCGTCGCTCTCGCCGTCGAACTCCGTCTCGAAGACGCTGGAGTCGCCGCGCAGCTTGGTGCGGCCGCGGCCGACGGCGCCGAGCGTCTTGGTCAGCACGACCTCGAAGTTGGCCAGCTTGCTGTCCACGTAGTCGTCGGCCTCGACGCGCTTGGTCTCGACCTCGTTGCGGGCCTCCGCGAGGATCCGGTCGGCCTCGGCCTGCGCCCGGCGGACCACCTCGGTGTCGGAGATCAGCGAGCCGCGCTCGGCGTGCGCGCCCTGGATGATCCGGTCGGCCTCGGCCTGCGCGCCGGCGACCACCTGCTCGTGGTCGGCCATCACCGACTGGGCCTGGGCGAGTTCGGCGGGCAGCGCCGCCTTGAGGTCGTTGAGCAGGCCGATCAGCTCGGCCCGGTTCACCACGCAGGAGGCCGACATGGGCATCGAGCGGGCGCCCTCGACGGCCGCGACGATCTCGTCGACCTTGTTCTGCACGTCCACGGGGCTTCGTCTTTCCGTGTGCCGCCGACGGTCCGGCGGAGGCAGGCCCGGCGCGGTGGACCTCACCGCAGGGCAGGACTACAGACTGTACGGCCACCGCGCTGCGAGGACACAACGCCCGGGCGGAACCGGCCGCGGGAGGCGGAGGACAAGTCGTGACGAACCGGCAGAAACGGACGGTTCCTCCGATCCCGCCGGCCACCCAGACCGCCGACGGCCCTCCCGCGGCCCGTCCGCTACTGCTGTGCGCGGCGCTCCGCGATCCGCTCGACCAGCCGCCGGTGCACCGTCTCCGGCAGCAGGTGCGAGACGTCGCCGCCGTAGGAGGCGACCTCCTTGACCAGCGTCGAGGACAGGAAGCTGTACGTCGGCGAGGTCGGCACGAACAGGGTCTCCACCCCGGTCAGGCCGTGGTTCATCTGCGCCATCTGCAGCTCGTAGTCGAAGTCGCTGACCGCGCGCAGGCCCTTGATGATCGCGGGGATCCCGCGCTCGCGGCAGAAGTCCACCAGCAGGCCGTGGTGCGACTCGACCACCACGTTCCCGAACTGCGCGGTGACCTCCTCGATCAGGCCGATCCGCTCCTCGACGGTGAACATGCCCTGCTTGTTCCGGTTGATCAGGACCGCGACATGCACCACGTCGTACAGCTTCGAGGCCCGCTCGATGATGTCGAGGTGACCGTTGGTGATCGGGTCGAACGATCCGGGACAGACGGCGCGGCGCATGGCGTGTGTGCTCCCTCGTGGGGTGACGGCTGCTCGGCGGGCCTCGGCCCGCTACTCGTGCTGGCGGGCCTCGGCGGCGGCGCGACCGTACCAGAGCGTGCCCTCGCCGTAGCGGCGGGAGCGCAACACCTCGAAGCCCTCGGGCCAGCCGAACTCTCCGCCGCGGGTGCTGCGCTCCACGGTGACGAGTGCGTCCTCCGCGAGCCAGCCCCCGGCCAGGAGTGTGATCAGCATCTCGCGCAGCTCCTCGTCCGTCACGGCGTACGGCGGATCGAGGAACACCAGGTCGTACGGGGTCTCCGGGGCCGGGCCCTCGACCACCTTCTCCGCGCGGGCGGACCTCACCTCGGCGCCCGGCAGGCCGATCGTGCGGACGTTCTCCCGGATCACCCGGACCGCCTGGCCGTCCGCCTCGACCAGCAGGACGTGGTCGGCGCCGCGCGACAGCGCCTCCAGGCCGACCGCGCCGGATCCGCCGAACAGGTCGAGCATCCGGGCCCCGTGCAGGGTGCCGCGCAGCGCCTCCAGGGTGGAGAACATCGCCTCGCGGGCCTTGTCGGAGGTCGGGCGGGTGCCCCGGCCTGGCGGTACGGCCAGTCGGCGGCCCCCGGCCGCCCCGGCGATCACGCGGGTCATGGTGGTGGGAGGTCCTTTCGTCGCTGCCCGACCACGCTATCCCGCCCCGGCCCGCGGGGCCCCACCGGTGGATCGGCGGGGCCCCGCGGGCCGGACCGGCGTCAGCTCGCCTCGGAGCCCGCCGACTGGGCCGGGACGGCCGCGCCGAGCAGCGCCGGCGAGGCGTAGCGGGACCAGGACAGGCAGCCGTCGGGCGGGCAGAACTCGGGGCGGCGCGGGTCGTGGCCGAGCTCGCGCAGCTTGGTGCGGACGGAGTCGGGCGTGCGGCCGAAGCGGGCGGCGATCCGGGCGACGGTCTCGCCGTCGTGGAAGCGCCGGACCAGCTCCTCCTCGTGCTGCGGCACCCAGGGGGCGCCGTGGCCGGGGTACAGCTCGCGCAGCACGTCGCGGTCGGGGATGGGCTCGGAGACGTCGGCGACGATCGCCAGCGCCCGCAGCGCGCGGTTGAGCGCGATCCGCAGCGAGGCGACGTCCTCGACCGGCAGGCGGAGCTTGCCCGAGGCCAGCGGCTGGGCGGCCGCCCCCTCGCGCCAGCCGGTCAGGGTGAGGGTGACCTCGCGGTCGTCGTCGCTGGCGAGTTCGATCCGGAAGACCTTGTCACCGAGCGGGAGCTCGTTGAGATGACGGAATGCCATGGCAGGACCCCCAAGTGTCGCGCCAGGTACGCACCTTGAGGGTGCGTCCTGAACACCTTCATTCTCTCCCGGGGGTCTGACAATTCCGGGGCCGGCGGCGGCCGCTCAGCCCTTCTCCATGTAGGCCGCGCGGTCCTCGTCGAGCAGGCTCTCCAGCGCGGTGCGCAGCTCCGGGTGGGCGGTGAGGTCCGGGTCCTCGGCGACCAGCCGGGTGGCCTCCGTCCGGGCGGTCAGGATGACCTCCTCGTCCTCCAGCACCGAGAGCACCTTGAGCGAGGACTTCACCCCGGACTGCGCCTGGCCCAGCACGTCGCCCTCGCGGCGCTGTTCGAGGTCGATCCGGGACAGCTCGAAGCCGTCCAGGGTGCCGGCCACCGCGTCCAGCCGGGAGCGGGCGGCGCTGCCCGCAGGCATGTCGCTGACCAGCAGGCACAGGCCGGGCGCGCTGCCGCGGCCGACCCGGCCGCGCAGCTGGTGGAGCTGCGAGACGCCGAAGCGGTCGGCGTCCATGATGACCATCGCGGTGGAGTTGGGCACGTTGACGCCGACCTCGATGACGGTGGTGGCCACCAGGACGTCCACCTCGCCGGCCGCGAACCGGCGCATCACGTCGTCCTTGGCCTCCGGGGCGAGCCGGCCGTGCAGGATCTCCACCCGCAGGCCGCCGAGCGGGCCGGTGGCCAGCTTCCCGGCCGTCTCCACCACCGAGAGCGGGGGCCGCCGTTCGTCGCTCGCGGCCCCGGCGACCTCCTCGAAGTCCTCCTCGGCCGCCCTGCGCCGCTTCTTCGGTTCGGCGGCGGGCTCCTCGTCCCCGATCCGGGGGCAGACCACGTACGCCTGGTGGCCCTTGGCGACCTCCTCGCGGACGCGCTCCCAGGCCCGGGTGAGGAAGTTGGGCTTCTCCAGGGCGGGGACGACGTGGGTGGAGATCGGTGAGCGGCCGGCTGGCAGCTGGTCGAGGACGGAGGTCTCCAAGTCCCCGAAGACCGTCATCGCGACGGTGCGCGGGATCGGCGTGGCGGTCATCACCAGCAGGTGAGGCGGCTGGTCACCCTTGGCGCGCAGCGCGTCCCGCTGCTCGACGCCGAAGCGGTGCTGCTCGTCGACCACGACCAGGCCGAGGTCCTGGAACTGGACCTTGTCCTCGATCAGCGCGTGGGTGCCGATGGCGATGCCGGCGTCGCCGCAGGCCATGTCGAGCAGCGCCTGGCGGCGGGCCGGGACGCCCATCGAGCCGGTCAGCAGCACCACCCGGGTGCCGAGGTCGGAGCCGCCGAGCATGCCGCCCTCGGCGAGGTCGCCCATCATCTCGACGATCGAGCGGTGGTGCTGCTGGGCGAGCACCTCGGTGGGGGCGAGCAGGACGGCCTGGCCGCCCGCGTCGACCACGGCGAGCATGGCGCGCAGCGCGACCAGCGTCTTGCCCGAGCCGACCTCGCCCTGGAGCAGCCGGTGCATGGGGTGCTCGGTCGCCAGGTCGGCGGCGATCTCGGCGGACACCTTCTGCTGGCCCTCGGTGAGGGTGAAGGGCAGCCGGGCGTCGAAGGCGTCCAGCAGGCCGCCCTCGCGGGCCCGGCGCGGAACGGCGGGCAGCGCGGACTCGGCGGCCCGGCGCCGGGCCAGGGCGACCTGGAGCACGAAGGCCTCGTCCCAGCGCAGCCGGCTCTGGGCGCGCTCGCGGTCGGCCTGGCCGCGCGGGCGGTGGATCAGCTCCAGCGCCTCGGGCAGCGGGATCAGCTCGTGCCGCTCGCGCAGTTCGGCGGGCAGCGGCTCGCCGACGTCGGCGAGGTGCTTGGTGAGCGCCGTCTCGATGCAGATCGACAGCTTCCAGCTGGGCATCTGCGCGCTGGCGCCGTACACCGGGATGAGCCGGCCGGCGAACTGCTTCGCCGCGTCCGACCCGGCGTCCTCGTCGAGCAGCTGGTAGTCCGGGGAGACCAGCTGCCGGCTGCGGTTGAAGACGCCGACCTTGCCCGCGAACAGGCCCTGGGCGCCGGCCCTGAGCTCCTTCTGGCGCCAGCCCTGGTTGAAGAAGACCAGCGAGAGCCGGCTGCGGCCGTCGGTGACGACGACCTCCAGCCGGTCGCCCTTGCGCCCGCGGAACGGGATCAGGGTGACCTTCTCGATCCGGGCCAGCACGGTGACGTGCTCGTCGATCTCCAGCTCGTCCAGGCTGGTGAGCTGGCCGCGCTCGACGTAGCGGCGCGGGTAGTGGTGCAGCAGGTCCCCGACCGTGCGCAGCTTCAGGCTGTCGGCCAGCACCTTCGCGGTGCGGTCGCCGACGAGCTTGGTCAGTGGTTCATCGAGAGCGCCCATCAGGCCCTTGTTTACACCACGGGGCCGACAGTCCGGGCCTTCCGGCGGCCGACCCGCGCCGACCCGGGCGGCGGGTTCACTCGACGCCGATGAGCAGCGGCGCGGACTCCTGGCCGCCGTGGAAGACCACCGCGTCCACCTCCGGCCGCCGGTGCCGGGCGTGCGCGACGAGGCGCTCGGCGAGCGCCTCGTCGGCGCCGTCGCCGAGCACCAGGGTGACGAGTTCGCCGCCCGCGCCGAGCATCCGGTCCAGCACGCTCGTCCCGACCTCGTCCAGGCCCGTGCCGATCACCGCCACGTCGCCGTCGATCAGGCCGAGCACGTCCCCGGCCTGGCAGACCCCGGCCATCGTCCAGGACTCCCCCTCGGCGACGGCGAGTTCGGCGTACCGGGTGGCGCCGGCCGCGGAGGTCATGGCGACCACGTCCTCGTCGAAGCGGCGGCCCGCCTCGTGCACCGCGAGCGCCGCCAGCCCCTGCACCGGCGAGCGGGTGGGCAGCACGGCGATCCGCACGCCCTCCTCGCGCAGCTGGTCGGCGGCGGCCCCGGCGGCGGCCCGCAGTTCGGGGTCGTTGAGCAGCAGGACGACCTCGCGGGCGGCCGAGCGGCGGACGGCCGCGGCGAGTTCGGCGCTGGCCGGCGGGCGGTCCGGGTCGGCGTGCAGCACCAGGGCGCCGGCCTGCTCGCACAGCTCGGCGAGCCCCGTGCCGGAGACCACGGAGAGCACCGCGCGGGCGCGCTCCTCGCGTTCGCCGCGCTCGGCGGCGCGGCCGGCCCGGGCGGCGGCCTCGGCGAAGTGGGTGATCCGGATCTGGTGCGGCCGCCCGGCCCGCACCCCGGCCTCGACGGCGGCGCCCGCGTCGTCCACGTGGACGTGCACGTTCCACAGGCCGTCGCCGCCGCCGATCACCAGCGAGTCGCCGAGGCCGCCGAGCCGCTCGCGCAGCGCGGGCAGGGCCTCGTCGGCCGCGTCCAGCAGGTAGATGACCTCGAAGGCGGGGTGGCCGGGGCCGGGCGGTCGCACGTGCACCTCGCAGCTGTCGACCGCCCGGACGTCGTCGCGCAGCGCGACCGGGCCCATCGGCTGCTGGCCGGCGACGGCGTCGGCGAGCGCCCCGAGGACGGCCACCAGTCCGCGCCCGCCCGCGTCCACGACGCCGTTCTCGGCCAGCACGGCGAGCTGTTCCGGGGTGTGCCGCAGGGCGTCCCGGGCGGCCCGGTGGGCGGTGTCGGCGACCTGCGCGAGCCCGTCCCCGGCCCGGACGGCCTCCCGGGCCGCGACCCGGGCGACGGTCAGCAGGGTGCCCTCGACGGGCTCCGCGACGGCCTGGTAGGCGGAGTCGGCGGCCCGCTGCAGGGCGGCCCGCAGCTGGTCGGCGCCGCCGCCCTCGGCGAGCGTCTCGGCGGTGCCGCGCAGCCACTGGGCGAGGATCACCCCGGAGTTGCCGCGGGCGCCGACCAGCGCGCCGCGGGCCATCGCCCGCACCGTGTCGGCCAGGCCCGGGGCGGGCCCGTCGGCGGGGTCGGTGAAGCGGCTCTCCACCTCGGCGGCGGCGGACTCGACGGTGAGGTAGAGGTTGGTGCCGGTGTCCCCGTCCGGGACGGGGTACACGTTGAGCGCGTCGATCTCCTCCCGGGCCTGGCCGAGCGCGCGCAGGGCGAGCTGGCACCAGGTGCGCACGGCCGGGGCGTCGAGCGTGTGCAGCACCGGGTCTCCTCCGGATCGGACGCCGCGACGGCCTGCGGGGCAGCAGCACAGCCAGGGCTGCGGCGAGGGGTGATACCGGCAGGTTATCGGGGGCCGGGGAGGGCCGGCGGGACGGCCGACCGGGGCGATCACCCGGCCGGTCATGGTAGTTTCGTTGAACGGGAGCAAGCGTTGTATGCTCTTCCGGTTGCCTGGAACAATCCGGGCGCACCCCTCGGCCCGGTCCGGTTCACGCGAGTGTTCCGCTGGTTCACAGGGGTTGTCGAACGTAAATGATCTGAAGTCTTGGAGTGACTCCTGTGGCTGCCAACTGCGACGTCTGCGGCAAGGGGCCGGGCTTCGGCAACAGCATCTCCCACTCGCACCGCCGTACCCCCCGTCGTTGGAACCCCAACATCCAGACGGTGCGCGCTGTGATTGGGCGGACGCCGAAGCGGCTCAACGTCTGCACCTCGTGCATCAAGGCCGGTAAGGTCTCGCGCTGACGCGCAGACCGGCATGCCGGTCCTCCAGTGAAGCCGGTCCATCCTCGGATGGACCGGCTTCACTGTTTTCCGCCCGGGGCCTCCCCCGCGGGGGGGGGGGGGGGGGGGGCGCCCCCCCCCCCCCCCCCCCCCCCCCCCCCCCCCGGGGCGGCGGCGCGGCCCCCCCCCCCCCCCCCCCCCCCCCCCCCCCCCCCCCCCCGCCTCGGTTGCCGGGGATTCTGTTTTGCCCGCCGGGGCCCCCCCCGGGGGGGGGGGGCCCCGCGGCCCCCCCCACCGCCGTGGTCAGCGCCAGCGCCAGGCGTGGTCGACCGGGCCGATCCCCGCGCCGAGCGCGAAGCCCCCGGCGATCGCGCCGGTGATGTACTCCTTGGCCGAGCCGACCGCCTCGGGCAGCGGCTGCCCCTTGGCCAGTCCGGCGGCGATCGCGCTGGCCAGCGTGCAGCCGGTGCCGTGGGTGTGCCGGTTGTCGTAGCGCGGCGCCCGGTACCAGTGCTCCTCGCCGGGGCCGCCGTAGAGCAGGTCGGCGGCCTCGCCCTCCAGGTGGCCGCCCTTGACCAGCACCCAGCGCGGCCCGAGGTCGAGCAGGGCCCTGGCGGCGTCCAGCATCCCGGCCTCGTCGTCGACGGTCCGGCCGGTGAGCTGCGTCACCTCGTGCAGGTTGGGGGTGGCCAGGGTGGCGACCGGCAGCAGCCGCTCGCGGACGGTGGCGACGGCCTCGGCGGCCAGCAGGGCGTCCCCGTGCTTGGAGACGCCGACCGGGTCGACCACCACCGGGGCGTCCACCCCGGCGAGCAGGTCGGAGACGGTCTCGACGAGTTCGATCGAGGCGAGCATGCCGGTCTTCACGGCCTGGACCCCGATGTCGTCGACCACGCTGCGGAACTGGGCCCGGACGGCCTCGGCGGGCAGTTCCCAGTAGCCCTGGACGCCGAGCGAGTTCTGCGCGGTGACGGCGGTGATCACGCTCATGCCGTGGACGCCGAGGGCGAGCATCGCCTTGAGGTCGGCCTGGATGCCGGCGCCGCCGCCGGAGTCGGAGCCGGCGACGGTGAGGACGCGGGGCGGGGCGCCGGAGGGGCCGTGCGGAGCGGGTCGACCGGGGGCGGGGGCGGGAGACGGGAGGGCCATGGGGCCAACCTACCTCCGGCGGTTCAGAGCACGGCCTCGGATTCCGCCCAGCGGTCCTCCGGCACCGTCTTGAGCCTGGTCACCGCGGCGGCGATCGGGACCAGCTCGATCCCGGTCCGGCGCAGCGCGGTGAAGTGCCCGAACGCGCCCTTGTGGACGGCCTCGACCGCGTGCCAGCCGAAGCGGGAGGCGAGCACCCGGTCCCGCGCGGTCGGGGTGCCGCCGCGCTGGGTGTGCCCGAGGATGACCGGCCGGGCCTCCTTGCCGAGCAGGTCCTCCAGCTCGTGGGCGAGCCGGTTGCCGATCCCGCCGAAGGTCCGGTGCCCGAACTGGTCGACGTCGCCGTGGTCGAAGCGCATGGTGCCGGGCTGCGGGGCGGCACCCTCGGCGACGGCGATGATGGCGAACTTCTTGCCGCGGGCGAACCGGTCCTCGACCATCCGGGCCACCGCCTCGATGTCGAAGGGCTTCTCCGGGATGAGGATGCCGTGCGCGCCGGCGGCCATGCCCGCGGTGAGGGTGATCCAGCCGGTGTGCCGGCCCATCAACTCGACGACCATGACGCGCTGGTGGGACTCCGCGGTGGTCTTCAGCCGGTCGATCGCCTCGGTCGCCACGTGCACCGCGGTGTCGAAGCCGAAGGTGACGTCGGTGGCGTCGATGTCGTTGTCGATGGTCTTGGGCACCCCCACGACCGGCAGCCCGGCGTCGCTGAACAGCCGGGCCGCGGTCAGCGTCCCCTCGCCGCCGATCGCGATCAGCGCGTCGATGCCGATGTCCCGGGCCAGCGTGCGGGCGTTGTCGACCGCCCAGGCGATCCGGTCCCGCTGGACCCGGGCGGAGCCCAGGATGGTGCCGCCGAGGGTGAGCAGACCGGTGACGTCGTCGTGCGAGACCGGCCGGGTGCGCCCCTCGATGAGACCGAGGAAGCCGTCCTCGATGCCGACGATCTCGTCCCCGTGCACGTCCGTCCCGCGGTGCACCACGGAGCGGATCACCGCGTTCAGGCCGGGGCAGTCGCCGCCGCTGGTCAGTACCCCGATGCGCATGGTTGACGTGCTCCCGCTCGCAGTGGCTCGGACCACCCGCGCCGGACGGCGGGCGGGCCCGGTAGTCGCAAGACTCTCGGTAGTCGGAAGACTACGCAATACCCCCCGGCGAAGCCCGTCCGCCGCACGTCCGGCGCGCGATCCAGTGCACCGGTGTCCGGACGCCATCCCCCGTGCGCCGTAGGAGAGTCGGCGCGGGCGTCCGGCGCCGTCCGTCACTCGGCGAAGTGGTCCCAGCCGCCGACCCGGTCCCAGGGCGCGCCGTCCACCGTCACCCGGCCGCTGCGGCTGCCCCGGGGGCGGCCGGTCACCTCGCCCACCACCCGCCAGCGGGCGGGGAGTTGGACCCCGCGCGGGAAGGTCGCCACGATCGCGTGGTCCTCGCCGCCGGACAGCACCCAGACCAGCGGGTCCACGCCGACGGCCTGGCCGATGTCGGCCATCTGCGCCGGGACGTCGAAGTCGGCGGCCTTGAGGTCGATGTCCACCTCGCTGGCGCGGGCCACGTGGCCGAGGTCGGCGACCAGTCCGTCGCTCACGTCGATCATCGAGGTCGCGCCCAACTCGGCGGCGGCCGGGCCCGCGTGGTACGGCGGCTCGGGCCGGCGGTGCGCCTCGACGAAGGCCCGCGGGGAGCGGAAGCCGCGCTGCAGCACGGTCAGCCCGGCGGCCGACCAGCCGAGCCAGCCGGTCACCGCGACCACGTCGCCGACCTGAGCACCGGAGCGCGTCACCGCCGCGCGCCCCTGCAGGTCGCCGAGCGCCGTGATCGCCAGGGTGACGGTGTCGCCGCGCACCACGTCGCCGCCGACCACCGTCGCCCCGGCGACCTGGCACTCGTCGCGCAGCCCGTCCATCAGCTCGGTGGCCCAGGTGGTCGGCAGGTCCGCGGGGGCCACCAGGCCGAGCAGTATCGCGGTCGGCACCGCGCCCATCGCGGCCACGTCGGCGAGGTTCTGGGCGGCGGCCTTGCGGCCCACGTCGTAGGCGGTGGACCAGTCCCGGCGGAAGTGCCGGTTCTCGATCAGGACGTCCGTGGTGGCCACCACCCGGCCGTCCGGCGCCTTCACCACCGCGGCGTCGTCACCCGGGCCGAGGTCGACCGCGTCGGTGAGCGGCACCCGGGCGGTGAGCTCCCTGATGAGACCGAACTCGCCGAGCTCGCCCACGGTCCCCTGCATCTGCCGTCCTCTCGCGTTTCCCTCAGAACTGGTCCCCGTCGCGCTCCCCCGCGCGCAGCGTACGCCCTTCGGGGGTGTCGGGGTCTCCCCTCCCCGGCCCACCGCGCGGTAGCGTGGTGATCAGACTGCCGGTGAGCCCGGTCCCACCCGACGCCTGACCGGGCGATCACGGCGGCGATCCCCGTAACCGGCCGCCGGGAGGCCCCCGTGGTACAGGCATACATCCTGATCCAGACCGAGGTCGGCAAGGCCACCGCAGTGGCCGAGTCGATCTCCAAGATTCCCGGCGTGCTCCAGGCCGAGGACGTCACCGGACCGTACGACGTGATCGTCCGGGCCGAGGCCGACACCGTGGACGACCTGGGCCGCCTGGTGGTGGCCAAGGTCCAGCAGGTCGAGGGCATCACCCGCACCCTGACCTGTCCGGTGGTCCACCTGTAAGCCCCGGCTACCATCGGCGGGTGGCCACAGAACTCCGCATCACCCGGGCGCTGGCGGCGCTGCCCGCGCCGCTCCGCTGGCTGGCCCTGCCGCTCGCGCTGACCTGCACGCTCGTGGTGCTGCTGGGGAGTTGGAGCTCCCCCGACGAGAGCGTGGCGGTGCCCAGCCCGGGCGGCCGGGCGGCCGGGTACTGCCGTGCGCTCGCCGCGGCGCTGCCGCAGGAGCTGCTCGGCCACCCCCGGAAGGACCCGTCCCCCGCGTCCCCGTACGTGGCGGCGTGGGGCGGCTCGCCGCGCACCGTGCTGCGCTGCGGCGTCGACCGCCCCGAACAGCTGGACGGCGAGCACGCCAAGGACTGGTCACCGACCGTGGACGACGTCACCTGGTGGTCGCAGCGGCTCTCCGACGGCGGCTACCGCTTCGTGACGACGATGCGCGCCGCCTACGTCGAGGTGACCGTCCCGGCCGGTGCCGCGCAGAACCCCTTCGACCCGGCCGCCGCCGTCACCCCCGCGGTGAAGGCCACCGTCCCGGGCTGACCGGTACGCCGCGGAGGGTGGGCCTGGACTCCTCCCGGCCCACCCTCCGTCGTCGCGGTCGGGCCGCTACCGCAGACCGGTGGAACGGTCCAGCGCGGCGCGGAGCAGCCGGTCGATCAGCTCGGGGTAGGACACCCCGGTGGCCTCCCACATCTTCGGGAAGGCCGAGATCGGGGTGAAGCCGGGCATCGTGTTGACCTCGTTGATCATCCAGGTGCCGTCCTCCAGCAGGAAGAAGTCCACCCGGGCCAGGCCCTCGCAGCCCAGCGCCTCGAACGCGGCCAGCGCCTGGCGGCGGATCTCGGCGGTCTCCTCGGCGCCGAGCTCCGCCGGGATGCGCACCTCGGAGGAGTCGATGTACTTGGCCTCGAAGTCGTAGAACTCGTAGCCGCCGCCGACCATGATCTCGCCGGGCACGCTGGCCCGCGGGCCGTCCTCGAACTCCAGGACGCCGCACTCGATCTCGCGGCCGGTCACACCGGCCTCGATGATCAGCTTGGGGTCGTGGCGGCGGGCCTCCTCGATCGCGGCGTCGAGGTCGGCCAGGTCCTTGACCTTGGTGATGCCCATGCTGGAACCGGCCCGGCACGGCTTCACGAACAGCGGCAGGCCCAGCTCGGCGGCCCGCTCGCGCACCGCGGCGCGGCCCTGCTCGCTCTCCCACTCGCGCGGCCGGACGACGGTGTACCGGCCGACGCCCAGGCCGTGCGAGGCCAGGACCCGCTTGGTGAACTCCTTGTCCATGCCGACCGCGCTGGCGAGCACGCCGTTGCCGACGTACGGCACGCCGGAGAGCTCCAGCAGGCCCTGCAGGGTGCCGTCCTCGCCCCAGGGGCCGTGCAGCAGCGGGAAGACGACGTCGACCTCGCCGAGGGCCTTGGGGGCGCTCCCCGGCTCGCTCAGGACGACCTCGCGGTCGCCCGGGGCGATCGGCAGCGCGACCTGGCCGGCCACGGACTCGGCGACGTGCGCCACGTCCGGCAGCACGCCGTCGGTGATGGCCATCCGGGCGGGCTCGTCGCTGGCCAGCGCCCAGCGGCCCTCGTGCGTGATGCCGATCGGCAGCACGTCGTACGTGTCGCGGTCGATCGCCCTGAGCACGCTGCCCGCGGTGGAGACCGAGATGGCGTGCTCGGAGCTGCGGCCGCCGAAGACCAGCGCGACGCGCGGCTTCGCAGCGGACGGGTTCGGGGAGGTCTGTTCGATGCTCATATCGCGATTGAGACTACCGTGCGACGTGTTTCCGGGACGTCAGCCGCCCCGGGAACGGTGCCGCCCGCCCTCCCCGGCACCGCCTCAGCGCCGTTCGGCCTTCGCCGAGCGGGACATCAGGGCCTGCAGCGCCTCCTGGGTGGGCCGGCCGTTGTGCACCACGTCCACCACCGCCTCGACGATCGGCATGTCGACCCCGTTGCGCCGGGCCAGGTCGAGCACCGACTCGCAGGACTTGACGCCCTCCGCGGTCTGCCGGGTGGCCGCGATGGTCTCCGCGAGCGACATGCCCCGGCCCAGGTTCATGCCGAAGGTGTTGTTGCGCGACAGCGGGGACGAGCAGGTCGCGACCAGGTCGCCCATCCCGGCGAGCCCGGCGAAGGTGTGCGGGTCGGCGCCGAGCACCTCGCCGAGCCGGGTGGTCTCGGCCAGCCCCCGGGTGATCAGCGTCGCCTTGGTGTTGTCGCCGAGGCCCATGCCGGCGGCCATGCCGACCGCCAGGCCGATGACGTTCTTGACCGCCCCGCCGAGCTCGCAGCCCACCACGTCGGTGTTGGTGTACGGGCGGAAGTACGGCGTGTGGCAGGCCGCCTGGAGCCGCTTGGCGACCGCCTCGTCGACGCAGGCCACCACACTGGCGGCCGGCTGCCGGTTGGCGATCTCCTTCGCCAGGTTGGGCCCGCTGACCACCGCTACCCGCTCCGGTCCGACCTTGGCGACCTCGGCGATGACCTCGCTCATCCGCTTGGCGGTGCCGAGTTCGATGCCCTTCATGAGGCTGACCAGGACGGTCTGCGGCTCGATCAGGGACGCCCAGCCGGCCAGGTTGTCGCGCACCGTCTGCGAGGGCACCGCGAGCACCGCGAAGTCGGCCCCGGCCAGCGCCGCGGCGGCGTCGACGGTGGCCGTGATGGACGACGGCAGCCGGACGCCGGGCAGGTAGTCCGGGTTCTCGTGGGTGGTGTGGATCGCGTCCACCAGCTCCCAGCGGCGGCCCCAGAGCGTCACCTCGCAGCCCGCGTCCGCCAGCACCATCGCGAAGGCGGTCCCCCAGGACCCCGTCCCGAACACTGCGACCCGGGTCACCGGCCGGCCTCCTCGACGCCGTCGCCGCCCTTGGCGCGCCGGCGCTCGGCCACGGCCGCGGCGGCCCGCTGCCGGGCGGCCTTGCGCATGTCGAAGCGCTCGGCGGGCGGCTCCTCGCCGCGGATGCCGGCCAGCACCTCGGTGATCGCCGCCATGATGTCCTCGGTGGCGTCGTTGAGCACCTGGGCGGTCAGCTCCTGGCCCTGGTAGCGGCTCAGGTCCACCGGGGGCCCGGCGGCCACCGTGACCCGGTGCCGCGGGAAGAGGTTGAACCTGCCCTTCCCGTAGCCGGCCCGGCCGTACGGCGGGATGATCTCGTGCGCGCCCCAGTGCGCGACCGGGATGACCGGCGCCCCGGTCATCAGCGCGACCCGGGCGACGCCGCTCTTGCCGGTCATCGGCCACAGGTCCGGGTCCCGGGTGAGCGTTCCCTCCGGGTAGAACTGCACGCACTGGCCGTTGTCGACGGCGTCGATGGCGGCCCGGAACGCCTGCGCGGCGTCGGTGGACTCGCGGAACACCGGAATCTGGCCGGTCTTGCGCAGCATGAATCCGATGAAGGGAATCGAGAACAGCGAGGACTTGCCGAGAATGCGCGGCGGACGCCCGCTGTTGTACTGCCAGTGCGCGTAGATCACCGGGTCGATGATCGAATTGTGGTTCACCGCGGCGATGAAGCCGCCTTCCTTCGGAAGGTGCTCCCAGCCCCGCCAGTCGGGCTTCACCAGGGCGGTCGTCACCGGCTTCACCAGCACGGCCGCGAAGCGGTACCAGATGCCGTAGTCGGCGTTGCCGAACTTGGCGTACGAGCGGCGGGCCACCCCGGCTCCTCCTCTTTCCGTGCGGCACGTGGGGTGCCGCGGTCATGGCCTCCCGGTGCCGCGCACCGGTGTGGACCGGCGCCCGGGCCGCGGGCGCGGACCAGTGTCGCCCGGCTGCTCACCGGCTGTCGAGCGACCGCGCCAACGCGCCCGGCAGGCGTGATCAAACGCACGTCCGCACAGCTCGGACGGCCTGGCGAGGGCTCCGGGACCGGCGTCACAATGACGCCGATGACCCAGGACACCGTACGCCCCAGCGGGCCCGTCGCGCCCGCCGCACCCGCCGCACCCGCCGCCGGCTGGTCGCTCGTACTGCCGCTCAAGCCGCTCGCGCTGGCGAAGAGCCGACTGGCCCCGTACGCCGGAGTGCACCGGGCGGTCCTCGCACTGTCCTTCGCGCTCGACACCGTCACCGCCGCGCTGGCCACCCCGGGCGTCGCCCACGTCCTGGTGGTCACCCGGGACGCCTCGGCCGGCGCCCGGCTGGCGGCGCTCGGCGCACGGGTGGTCGCCGACGAACCCGGCGGCGGCCTCAACGCGGCGCTGGCGCACGGCGCCTCCGCCGCCCGGTCGCTCGCCCCGCGCTCGCCGCTGGCCGTCCTCTCGGCGGACCTGCCGGCCCTGCGCCCGGCCGAACTGGCCCGGGTCCTGGGGGCGGTGCCGCCCGACGGCCGGGCCTTCCTGCCGGATTCCCCCGGCTTCGGCACCACCCTGCTGGCCTGCACCCCCGGCCGTCCGCTCGCCCCCGCCTTCGGGGACGGCTCCCGGGCCCGGCACGCGGCCGGCGGGGCGCTCGAACTGCGCCTGGCGGGCGTGGAGTCGGTGCGCCGCGACGTGGACACCGGCACGGACCTGGGCGAGGCCGCGGCACTCGGCCTCGGCCCGCACACCGGCCCGCTCTTCGCCCGCCTGGGGCACGCCCCGGGGCCGGGCCTGCCGGCGGCTCCCGCCTGACGGCGACCGGCGGGCGCGCCGATCGACGGACAAGCCCCGGGACTGTCGGTGCCGCTCGATATGCTGCTGGCATGCAGGCCACCGCGTTCACCTTCGACCCCGCCACCCGGGCCGGCTCCGTGCTGCTCGACGACGGGACCCCGGTGCCGTTCGACGCGGCCGCCTTCGACGCCGGCGGCCTGCGGCTGCTGCGCCCCGGCCAGCGGGTGCGGATCCGCACCGAGGGCGACGGCGGCACCCGCCGGGTGGTCTTCCTGACGCTCCAGACCTTCCCGGACCCAACCGACGGCTGAGCGGCCCCGCCGACCCGCGGCCCGGCCGACGGCCGCCCCGGATTGCCGACTGAGCGCCCGGAAACCGAGAGAGCCGCGGCGACCCGTTCCCCGTGCGTCACGGAGGGGGGTGCCGCGGCTCAGGGCCGAAGGCCGGAGGCCGTCCGGGGACCGCCGGGCGGGACTACTTGGCAGTGGTCTTGCGCGCGGTGGTCTTGCGGGTGGCGGTCTTCTTCGCCGGAGCCGTCTTCTTGGCCGTGGCGGTGGCCTTCTTGGCGGCGGCGGTGGTGGTGGTCTTCTTGGCGGCGGCCGTGGTGGTCGCCTTCTTGGCGGCGGTGGCGGCCGACTTCTTGGTCGCGGCCGCGGAGGTCTTCTTCGCGGCGGCGGTGGTCGCCTTCTTGGTGGCGGTCGCCTTCTTCGCCGCGGCGGCCGTCGTCTTGGCGGCGGTGGCCGTGGTCTTCTTGGCGGCGGCCGTGGTGGTCGCCTTCTTCGCGGCGGCCTTCTTGGTCGCGGCCGGAGCGGCGGCGGTCTTCGCGGCGGTGGTCTTCGCGGCCGTGGCGGCACGCTTGGTGGCCGCGCGCTTGGCGGCCGGGGTGGCTGCGACGCCGCTCTTGCCCGGGGTGAGGGAGCCCTTGGGGGCCTTCTTCACCGAGGGGCCTTCCTTCGGCAGCTTCTTGCTGCCGCTGACCAGGTCCTTGAAGCCCTGGCCGGGACGGAAGCGGGGCACCGAGGTCTTCTTGACCTTGACCTTCTCGCCGGTCTGCGGGTTGCGGGCGAAGCGCGCGGAGCGCTCCACCTTCTCGAAGGTGCCGAACCCGGTGACCGAGACACGGTCACCAGCCACAACGGCGCGGACCATGGTGTCGAGCACTGCGTCGACGGCCTCTGCGGCAGCCTTGCGACCGCCCAGCTGCTCGGCCACCGCTTCGACAAGCTGAGCCTTGTTCACGTCTTCCCCTTCGGAAACGGGCGCCGGATGATTCCATCCGTTCTTTTCGCACGTTAGGTATGTATCTGCGGACTTTCAATTACCAAACGCGCGAATCACCCTAGTGTCGCAATGGATTTGCGCGTCGGCGACCTCAGGCGACGGGCGGGCGCCCCTCGTCGAGGTCATGTACAAAGCGACTCAACCGCCTTGCCGCCTCCGGAAGATCGTGCTTGGCGGTCTCGGTGACGATGAGGAGTTGACGGGTGAGAGCGGTCTTTGCATCGGCAGACACGTTCAGCGCATGCACGCGGGCGTGAGCTTGCTTCAACCGCTCGGCCACAAGCGCGTAGAGCGCTGCGACTTCCTGGTCGTCCGGCCCCTCAGCTGGTGCGGAGGTGACGTCCGGCCGATCGTCAATTCGGCGTTCGGATCCCCGGCCCACGGACTCCGGGGCCGCGGGTTCGCCGCCCGCGTACGGAGGTTCATGGTGCCGGTGCATGTACTGATTGTGCCATCTACCCGCAGTTGTACTTGCGCGGGGCCCTCTCCGGCAAAGCCAAATGGGCAATCCGGGGCGGGCCCCGGCGGTAACTCGTGCTCCGGAACGGCGGATGGCCCGCCCCCCCGAAGGGGAGACGGGCCATCCGGCGGATCGTCAGAATGCTTGTTCTGAGGGGATCTCAGGCCACCGGCAGAGTACGGGGCTTGAAGGCGGGACGGGTGGTCTCGAAGGCCGCGATGTCGGCCTCGTTCTGCAGCGTGATGCTGATGTCGTCCAGCCCGTTGAGCAGCCGCCACCGGACGTTGTCGTCCAGTTCGAAGGAGGCCGTGACGCCTTCGGCGCGCACTTCGCGGGCCTCCAGGTCGACGGTGATCTCGGCCGAATGGTCACTCTCCGTGAGCGCCCAGAGCTGTTCCACGGTCTCCTGCGGGAGGACCACCGTCAGCAGGCCGTTCTTCAGGGAGTTGCCCCGGAAGATGTCGGCGAAGCGGGACGAGATGACCGCGTGGAAGCCGTAGTTCTGCAGCGCCCAGACGGCGTGCTCGCGGGAGGAGCCGGTGCCGAACTCGGGGCCGGCCACCAGCACGGTGGCCCCCTGGCGCTCGGGCCGGTTGAGGATGAACGACTCGTCCTTGCGCCAGGCCTCGAACAGGCCGTCCTCGAAGCCGGAGCGGGTGACCTTCTTCAGCCAGTGCGCCGGGATGATCTGGTCGGTGTCCACGTTGGAGCGGCGCAGCGGGACGGCCCGGCCGGTGTGGGTGGTGAACTTCTCCATGGTTCTCAGGCCTCCACAGCCACGGTGCTGGTCAGGTCGGAAGGGGCGGCCAGGCGGCCCAGGACGGCGGTCGCCGCGGCGACCTGCGGGGAGACCAGGTGGGTGCGGCCGCCCTTGCCCTGCCGGCCCTCGAAGTTGCGGTTCGAGGTGGAGGCGCAGCGCTCGCCGGGGGCGAGCTGGTCGGGGTTCATGCCCAGGCACATCGAGCAGCCCGCGTGCCGCCACTCGGCGCCGGCCGCGGTGAACACCTTGTCCAGGCCCTCCTCGACGGCCTGCAGGGCGACCCGGACGGAGCCGGGGACGACCAGCATCCGCACCCCGTCCGCGATCCGGCGGCCCTCCAGCACGGCGGCGGCGGCGCGCAGGTCCTCGATCCGCCCGTTGGTGCAGGAGCCCACGAAGACCGCGTCGACCTTGACCTCGCGCAGCGGGGTGCCGGCCTCCAGGCCCATGTAGGCCAGGGCGTTCTCGGCGGCCGTCCGCTCCTGCGGGTCGGCGAAGGAGGCCGGGTCCGGTACCCGGGAGCCCAGTGGGGCGCCCTGGCCGGGGTTGGTGCCCCAGGTGACGAACGGGGTCAGCTCGGCGGCGTCGATGAAGATCTCGTGGTCGAAGACCGCGTCCTCGTCGGTGCCCAGGGTCTCCCAGTACGCGACGGCCGCGTCCCAGTCCTCGCCCTGCGGGGCGTGCGGACGGTCCTTGAGGTAGGCGAAGGTGGTCTCGTCCGGGGCGATCATGCCGGCCCGGGCGCCCGCCTCGATCGACATGTTGCAGATGGTCATCCGGGCTTCCATGGACAGGCCCCGGATCGCCGAACCGCGGTACTCCAGGACGTACCCCTGGCCGCCGCCGGTGCCGATCCTGGCGATGACGGCCAGGATCAGGTCCTTGGCGGTGACGCCCTCGGGCAGCTCGCCCTCGACGGTGATCGCCATCGTCCGGAACGGTGCCAGCGGCAGGGTCTGGGTCGCCAGCACGTGCTCGACCTGGCTGGTGCCGATGCCGAACGCCAGCGCGCCGAAGGCGCCGTGGGTGGAGGTGTGGGAGTCGCCGCAGACCACGGTCATGCCGGGCTGGGTCAGGCCCAGCTGGGGGCCGACCACGTGCACGACGCCCTGCTCGACGTCGCCGAGCGAGTGGATCCGGACGCCGAACTCGGCGGCGTTGCGGCGCAGGGTCTCCAGCTGGACCTTCGAGACCGGGTCGGCGATGGGCTTGTCGATGTCGAGGGTGGGGGTGTTGTGGTCCTCGGTCGCGATCGTCAGATCGGTGCGGCGGACCTTCCGCCCGGCCAGCCGCAGCCCGTCGAAGGCCTGCGGGCTGGTCACTTCGTGGAGCAGGTGCAGGTCGATGAAGAGCAGGTCGGGCTCCCCCTCCGCGCGCCGCACGACGTGGTCGTCCCAGACCTTCTCTGCGAGTGTCCGTCCCATCGGATTCCCTCCAGCCGGCCGCGTTGCCGGCCTTCTCGTGTCGTCGAGGTCGAAGTTGCCGCCACCCTGTAGGGGGCACGGTCCGCGCGACCTGCACGCCGGATCGCTGTCCACGATGCGGACACCTTGGTGAGGCCGCATCCTGGATGTCTCCCGGGCTGCTGCATCCAGAGTGGCGCTTTTCCCGGAAGATTGAACTTGCGTCTCGCGGACTGAGACTGCAGTCTTAGGGCATGGACAACTCTAGCGGCGTCGGCGTTCTCGACAAGGCCGCTCTGGTGCTCAGCGCACTGGAGTCGGGCCCCGCCACGTTGGCGGGGCTGGTCGCCGCCACCGGTCTGGCGCGCCCCACGGCCCACAGACTCGCCGTCGCACTCGAACACCACCGTCTGGTCACCAGGGACATGCAGGGGCGCTTCATCCTCGGCCCCCGTCTCTCCGAACTCTCCGCCGCGGCGGGCGAGGACCGGCTGCTCGCCACCGCGGGCCCGGTCCTGACCCACCTGCGCGACGTCACGGGCGAGAGCGCACAGCTCTACCGCCGCCAGGGCGAGATGCGGATCTGCGTAGCCGCCGCCGAGCGGCTCTCCGGCCTGCGGGACACCGTCCCGGTCGGCAGCACCCTGCCGATGAAGGCCGGCTCGGCCGCCCAGGTCCTGCTGGCCTGGGAGGAGCCCGAGCGGCTGCACCGCGGCCTCCAGGGCGCTCGCTTCACCGCCACCGCCCTCAGCGGCGTCCGGCGGCGCGGCTGGGCCCAGTCGATCGGCGAGCGGGAGCCGGGCGTCGCGTCCGTCTCCGCTCCCGTGCGCGGCCCCTCCAACCGGGTGGTGGCCGCCGTCTCGGTCTCCGGCCCGATCGAGCGGCTGACCCGCCACCCGGGCCGGCTGCACGCCCAGGCCATCATCGAGGCCGCGAACCGGCTGACCGAGGCCCTCCGCCGCAGCTGATCACCCCGGAACACCGGGAAGGGCCCCGCTCGTGGAGCGGGGCCCTTCGGCCGTTCCGGGCCCCGCGGGGAATTGCGGAACCCCGTCCGGAGCGGAGCCCCGTCCGGAAATGCAAAAAGACCCCGGGAACCGGGGCCTTCCTTTTCTGGCTGGGGTACCAGGACTCGAACCTAGACTAAATGAACCAGAATCACTCGTGCTGCCAATTACACCATACCCCAACACAAAGCAAGGGCCGATGGGGTGACCCACCGGCTTCCTGCTCTGAAGTACCCCCGACCGGATTCGAACCGGCGCTACTGCCGTGAGAGGGCAGCGTGCTAGGCCGCTACACAACGGGGGCTTCCTGGCGATCCCTTGCGGGATCCGTACCCCCGACCGGATTCGAACCGGCGCTACTGCCGTGAGAGGGCAGCGTGCTAGGCCGCTACACAACGGGGGCTTTCCAGGTGATCCCTTGCGGGATCCGTACCCCCGACCGGATTCGAACCGGCGCTACTGCCGTGAGAGGGCAGCGTGCTAGGCCGCTACACAACGGGGGCTTGATCTTCATTTGTACTGCGGTACTTGCGTACTGCGCTGGGGTACCAGGACTCGAACCTAGACTAAATGAACCAGAATCACTCGTGCTGCCAATTACACCATACCCCACCAGAGTTGAACCCTCGTCGGGATCTTCTCAGGCGTTGCGCCTCTCGTTCGGTCCCGGCCGGGGGGCTTTCGCTCCCTCGTCCGTTCCCTCCCGGGCGGCGCAGAAAGAACATTACCCGACGTCTGCCCTGGCTCCAAAATCGATAACCCCAGGCAGCCGCCGGGCGGCCGTCCGGTGACGTCCGGGTACGCCGCGGGCCCGGCACGAAGCCGGGCCCGCGACCTGCTCCACGACCCGCTCAGGCGGCCGGGAGCGCCTCCAGGGCGGCGTTCAGCCGGCGCAGCGTCTCGGGGCGCCCGAGCAGCTCCATCGACTCGAACAGCGGCGGGGAGACGCGGCGGCCGGTGACGGCCACCCGCAGCGGGGTGAACGCGAACTTGGGCTTGATGCCCAGCCCGTCCACCAGCGCCTCGCGCAGCGCGGCCTGGATCGGCTCCGGGCTGAAGTCGCCGAGCGCCTCCAGCGCCTTGACGCTGGCCTCCAGCACCGGGCGGGAGTCGGCGGTCAGCGCCTTGGCGGCGTCGTCCGGGTCGACGGTGAAGTCGGCCGGGTCGACGAACAGGAAGCCGGCCATGTTCACGATCTCGCTCAGCACGACCATCCGCTCCTGGGTGAGCGGCGCGATCTTCGCGAGCAGGTCCAGCTGCTCGGCCGTCGGCTCGGCCGGCAGCAGGCCGGGGGCCTGCAGGTACGGCACCAGGCGGCGGACGAAGTCCTCCGGGGCCAGCCGGCGGACGTGCTCGGCGTTGATCGCCTCGCACTTCTTCAGGTCGAAGCGGGCCGGGTTGGCGTTCACCTTGGCGATGTCGAAGGCGGCGACCAGCTCGTCCACGCCGAAGAGGTCCCGGTCCTCGGCCAGCGACCAGCCCAGCAGGGACAGGTAGTTGAGCAGGCCCTCGGGGATGAAGCCGCGCTCGCGGTACAGGTTGAGCGAGGCCTGCGGGTCGCGCTTGGAGAGCTTCTTGTTGCCCTCGCCCATGACGTACGGCAGGTGGCCGAAGCGCGGGGTGCCGCCGTCGCCGACGCCGATCTCGGCGAGCGCGGCGTACAGCGCGATCTGCCGCGGGGTGGAGGACAGCAGGTCCTCGCCGCGCAGCACGTGGGTGATGCCCATCAGGGCGTCGTCCACCGGGTTGACCAGGGTGTACAGCGGCGCGCCGTTGGCCCGGACGATGCCGTAGTCCGGCACGTTCTCCGGCTCGAAGGTGAGCGTGCCGCGCACCAGGTCGTCGAAGCTGATGGTGCGGTCGGGCATCCGGAAGCGCAGGATCGGCTCGCGCTTCTCCAGCTTGTAGACCGCGACCTGCTCGTCGGTCAGGTCGCGGCAGTGGCCGTCGTAGCCGGAGGGCTTGCCGGCCGCACGGGCGGCCTCGCGGCGGGCGTCCAGCTCCTCGGTGCTGCAGTAGCAGTGGTACGCGTGGCCGGCCTCGTGCAGGCGGCGGGCGACGTCGGCGTAGATGTCCATCCGCTGGGACTGGCGGTACGGCTCGTGCGGGCCGCCGATCTCCGGGCCCTCGTCCCAGTCGAAGCCCAGCCAGCGCATGGCGTCCAGCAGCTGCTCGTACGACTCCTCGGAGTCGCGGGCCGAGTCGGTGTCCTCGATCCGGAAGACCAGCGTGCCGCCGTTGTGGCGGGCGAAGGCCCAGTTGAAGAGGGCGGTGCGGACCAGGCCCACGTGCGGGTTCCCGGTCGGGGACGGACAGAAGCGAACCCGGACGGCCGGGTTTGAGTTAGCCACGCTTGATCACCTTGTTGGTGAGAGTGCCGATGCCTTCGATGGAGACGGCGACCTCGTCGCCGACGTTGAGCGGGCCCACCCCTGCGGGCGTGCCGGTGAGGATGACGTCGCCGGGCAGCAGCGTCATGGCCTCGGAGACGTGGACGATCAGCTCGGCGACCGAGCGGACCATCTGGGAGGTGCGGCCGGCCTGCCGGAGCTCGCCGTTGACCGTGCAGGTGACGGCCAGGTCGGCCGGGTCCACGTCGGTCTCGATCCACGGGCCCAGCGGGCAGGAGGTGTCGAAGCCCTTGGCCCGGGCCCACTGGCCCTCGCGCTGCTGGACGTCCCGCGCGGTGACGTCGTTGGCGCAGGTGTAGCCGAGGATCACCTCGGGCACCCGGTCCAGCGGCACCTCGCGGCACATCCGGCCGATCACCACGGCGAGTTCGGCCTCGTGGTGGACGTCCGAGGAGAACGGCGGGTACGCGATGTTCTCGGTCGGGCCGATCACCGAGGTCGACGGCTTGAAGAAGGTGAGCGGGAGGTCCGGGACGTCGTGGCCCAGCTCGGCCGCGTGCGCCGCGTAGTTGCGGCCGACGGCCACGATCTTGTTGGGGAGCATCGGGCTGAGCAGCCGGACGTCCTGGAAGCGGTAGCTCTCGCCGGTGGGCTGGGGCTGGCCGAACGGGTGGCCGGCCAGCGCGTGGACGACCAGCGAGTCGGGCTGGGAGGGATCGCCCTCCACGACGCCGAAGGAGACGCTGCCGGCGGCAGGGCTCCCTTCCCGGACGGAAAACCTGGCAATGCGCACGGCTGGGCTACCCCTCGCTTCGTCGGCCGCCCGGGGCGCGCCCGGGCGCTGGTGGGCGCCCCGCCCGTGGTGGGCGCGGTCCCGTCAATCGTCGTCCAGGCTATCGCGCGCGGCCCCGGCGGACCGCTTTGCCCCTGTTCAGCCCGGTCGGGGCGGAAGCCGCGGGTGCGGCCCCGGGAAGCGCGAACGGGCGCCGCGGCCGCCCCCGGAGGGTGGCCGCGGCGCCCGGTCCCGGCGCGGTCCGGTCAGTCCTGCGGGACGGCGACGACCGGGGCGACCATCAGCTGGGTGCGGCGCGGGTTGGCCGTGCTGGTCGGCAGCTCGGTGGCGTACGTGACGACGTCCTCGGGCTTGCGGGCGCCCGGGATCGCGGCGAAGTCCGCGACCGAGGCCAGCGTCGTGCGGCGCGGGTTCGCCGTGGAGCCGCAGGACAGCGTGGACTGGGTGGCCTTCTTCTTCGCCAGGGACATCGAGAGCACCTCGTGGTAGCGGCCGGGGATCGCGGCGGATCGGCACCGGCCTGAGTGATTCCGATTGATTCGGAGGGGTTCTGGGCAGGCTGATCGGGGCCGTGCTCCGGAGACAGCCCAGGTTACGAGATCTCATTCCACAGGCACCGTGACCAAAGCTATACATACGGCTGTGATTTTGCTCACAAATTCATGAGCAAAATGCAGATATCCGACATATCGCCGCATCGGAATTTCCCGACATACGGCAGATTCCGGGCATTCCGGAAGGTCTGTGACTCTTTTCGATCTAGGGCTCGCTTGGCATGTATCCGGCGAGTGTCCGAAAAAGGCGGTATTCCGGTCCGGTTACCGCACAGTCAGTGAGACCGCGCACGCGGTCGGTAGCGCCGGGAGGTGTGCCCTGGCGGCCCTTGTTGGGATTCCCCGGCTGTGCTGGAATGCCACGGACCGTGGGTAGGGAGAAGTCCACCCCGGTGACCCGCTCACCCGGACCGGCCGGGGAGCGGATGGAAACTCGACACCGTCCAGGCCGCGGCGACGCGGTGGGACGCCCGGTCCAGAGGTTGCGACGCCAGTGCAGGGACGTTTCAAAAGGGGTAGCGGCGCCGCGGGAAACCCGGAGTCGCGTGAGCCTGTGGCAGCCCCCCAGCAGGCGGCGGCCCCCGGCGGCCCGGCCGAGCCGGTGGCGCCCGAGGCCCCCGGCCGCCCGGACGGCGACGGCCAGGAGCGCAAGTCCACCCGGGACAAACTCCGGACGACCCTGACCAGGCGCCGCGCCACCGGTCTGAGCCGGCTCGCGATGCGCAACTGGCGCATCCGGACCCGACTGATCGCGCTGCTCGCCCTCCCCGTCCTGGTCTCCCTCGTCCTCGGTGGCCTGCGGATCCAGACCTCGATGGAGGCCTCGCAGCAACTCGCCCAGATGGCCAACCTCTCCGACCTGGCCAAGAAGGCGACCAACCTCGCGGACGCGCTGCAGAAGGAACGCGACATCAGCGCGGGCCCGATCACCGCGCGCCCCAACGACCCGCTCGACGACGACATCGTCACCGCCCGCAAGGAGACGGACGACCTCAGCCGCACCTTCACCGCGTCCTCGGACAAGTTCGAGAACCTCGAGCTCTCCGGCGGCAAGGCGCTGCTCTTCCAGATCCGCAAGGACCTGAACTCGATCTCCGACGCGCGCAACACGCCGTACCAGAACAACCAGAACATCCAGTCGACGATCACCGCCTACGACGTGATCATCCGCGACCTGCTCTCCATCACCCAGGACATCGCGCTCGCGTCGAACAACAAGGACCTGGTCGTCGCGACCCGTGCGCTCCAGCAGTTCTCGCTCGCCAAGAACGCCACCTCGCAGCAGCGCGCCCTGATCAGCGCCGCGCTCGCCAACCCCAAGGGCCCCGACCTCAGCCTGAGCGACGAGTCCTTCGGCATCCGCCTGCGCGCCTCCTACGACAACGCGCTCACCAGCTTCAACAACATCTACACCGCGCACGACCTGGACAACCTGCGCGGCCAGCTCAGCTACAACTCGGTGGTCGCCGACGCCGACCGCTACGCGCGCTCGATCCTCCAGCAGAGCGGTATCCACCAGACCGACCCGGTGACCTACAAGGACTGGTACGAGAAGGCCAGCGCCAAGATCACCGCCGAGCGCCGGATCGAGTCCAAGCTCATCGAGGACCTCGACGGAAAGGCCCAGGACCTGCAGTCCCAGGCCGACACCGAGGCCATCATCATCGGTGCCGCCGTCGCCCTCGTGCTGCTCGTCGCCCTCGGTGGCGCCGGTCTGATCGCCCGCTCGATGGTGCGCTCGCTGACCCGCCTGCAGGCCGCGGCCGAGGACGTCGCCGAGCGCCGCCTGCCCGAGCTGGTCAAGACCCTCTCCGAGAGCGACCCGCACGACGTCGACACCACGGTCGAGCCGGTCGCCGTCGACTCGACCGACGAGATCGGCCACGTGGCGCACGCGTTCGACATGGTGCACAGCGAGGCCGTCCGCCTCGCCGCCGAGCAGGCCCTCCTGCGAGGCAACATCAACGCGATGTTCACCAACCTCTCCCGCCGCAGCCAGGGCCTCATCCAGCGCCAGCTGTCGCTCATCTCCGAGCTGGAGAGCCGCGAGGCGGACCCGGACCAGCTGGCCAACCTCTTCAAGCTGGACCACCTCGCGACCCGTATGCGCCGCAACGGCGAAAACCTCCTCGTCCTCGCCGGTGAGGACCCGGGCCGCCGCTGGACCAGGCCCGTCCCGCTGGTCGACGTGCTCCGCGCCGCCGCCTCCGAGGTGGAGCAGTACGAGCGCATCGAGCTCGCCACCGTGCCGTCGGCCGAGGTCGCCGGCCGCGTCGTCAACGACCTCGTCCACCTCCTCGCCGAGCTGCTCGAGAACGCCACCTCGTTCTCCAGCCCGCAGACCCGCGTCCGGGTCACCGGCCACGCGCTGCCCGACGGCCGCGTGCTGGTCGAGATCCACGACACCGGCATCGGCCTGAGCCCCGACGACCTCGCGGACATCAACGAGCGCCTCGCCAACCCGCCGACGGTGGACGTCTCCGTCTCCCGCCGCATGGGCCTCTTCGTGGTCGGCCGCCTGTCCCTGCGACACGGCATCCGCATCCAGCTGCGCCCCAGCGACTCCGGTGGCACCACCGCGCTCGTCATGCTCCCGGTGGACGTCACCACCTCCGCCGACCGCCGCGGCGCCGCCCGCCCCGGCTCCGCGCAGGCCAAGCAGCAGCGCGGGGTCGCCCCGACGCCGCGCCAGCAGCGCCAGGTGCCGCCCGGCCAGGGCGGCCCGGCCGCGCTCGGCCAGGGCCAGGCCGGCGCCCCGCAGGGCGGCCGTCCGCAGCTCGGTCAGGGCGGTCCGGCCGCGCCGGGTGGCCCCGGTGCGCCGGCCGGCCCGGGTGCGCCCGGCGGCCGCGCGGGCGGTCTGCCGACCCGCCAGGCCGGTCAGTCGCTGCGCGAGAACCCGATCCCGCAGGGCAAGGGGCAGCAGCCCCAGCAGGCCCCGCAGGGCGGCCTGCCGCAGCGCGGCGCCAACCGCCAGGGCCCGGGCCAGCAGGCCCCGCAGTCCCAGCAGGCCCCGCAGGGCGGCCTGCCGCAGCGCGGCGGCAACGGCCAGGGCCCGGCCCAGGGCGGCCCCGGCGGCCTGCCCCGCCGCGGCCAGCAGCCGCCCGCCCAGGGCCGCCCCGGCCAGGAGCGTCCGCGCCCGAACGGCGAATTCGAGGGCGCTCCGGGCCCCCGCACCGGCGAGCAGCCGCAGCACGGCCGGCCGGGTCGGCCGGGTGCGCCGCAGCAGGGCGCCCGCCCGGGCAACCGTCCGCAGGACGGGCTGCCGCAGCGCCGGCCGGTCCCGCAGGGCCAGGGCGGTCCGCAGGGTCAGCCCGGTCCGCAGGGTCAGGGCCAGCCCGGCCAGGGCCAGCCCGGTCCGCAGGGCCCGGGTGCGCCGCAGGGCCGCCCCGGGCCGCAGGGCCAGCGCCGCCCGCAGCGCCCCGGACCGGACATGCCGCAGCGCGACCGCCAGCCGCAGCTGCCCCCGCAGCAGCAGCCCCAGCCGCTGCCCGCGGCCGAGCCGGCCCCGCTGGAGAGCACCCAGCAGCTCGCCCGGCCCCGTTTCGAGGCCAGCCAGATCGACCCGCGCGACCCGCTGGGCCTCGGTCTGGTGGAGCCGGTGCTGCCGAACGTGCCGAACCCGGCGCGTCCGGAGCAGGTGCGCCCCGAGCAGGTCCGTCAGGAGCCGGTCCGTCCGGAGCCGATGGCGCTGCCGACCGGTCCGTCCCAGGGCGCGGCCGACCAGCCGTGGCAGCCGCAGGACGCCGGCCAGCAGGGCCAGCAGCAGGCGCGGCAGCGGACGTACCAGCCGCGCCGGCCCGGCACCTCCGCCCCGGACCTCCAGCAGCAGGGCCAGGCCCCGCAGGCCCGCCAGCCCCAGCAGGGACAGCAGGCACCGCAGGGACAGCAGGCCCCGCAGGGCCAGCAGCAGCCCCCGCAGCAGCCGCAGCCCGGCCCCGGCGACGCCCCGTGGCGCCCGTCCGCGAACGACGAGCGCTGGCGCCGGGCCGAGCAGGTCCGCGAGCCCTCGACCAACGGTGTCACCATGTCCGGTCTCCCCCGGCGGACCCCGCAGGCCAACCTGGTCTCCGGTACCGCCGAGGCCTCGCCGATGACCGGTCCGCAGGTCTCCCGGGCACCCGAGGAGGTCCGCGGCCGGCTCACCAACCTGCGCCGCGGCATCCAGCAGGGTCGCCGCGCCGGGGCCGAGCAGACCAACCCGTCGGGCTTCCAGCATGGTGCCCAGCAGGGCGGATTCGATAGTTTCGGTGGCCGGACCGACGGCAACGGCGCAGAGCATCAGGAGCGTTGAGTTGAATCAGATGAGCCAGGCCGCACAGAACCTGAACTGGCTGATCACCAATTTCGTGGACAACACCCCCGGGGTGTCCCACACCGTGGTGGTCTCCGCCG
>NZ_JBIALK010000029.1:0-81528 GCF_042873275.1 Kitasatospora sp. NPDC004745
TGGGGGCGGAAGCCTGCGGCTTAAGCAGGGCCTGGCGGCCCTGCGGCGGTGCTGACGCACCGCCAGGTGCGGGGGTGCCGGCTACGCCGTCACCGTGCGTGGTGTGGCCTCGGCTGCGCCTCGGCGGGTGGTGGGTGGTTGGGGGAATTCGCCGGTGGCGAATTCGCGGGCTTGCTCGGGTGGTTGGTGGCGGGGCTTGGGCGTCGCTGCGCTCCGCCTATCGGGCGGCTTTCCGGTCTTGCTGGGCCCGGTGTTTTCACGGCCCTACGGGCCGGTTTGCCGGCAGGGTTTCCCGGGCTGCGCCGGGGGTGAGCGTTGACGATGTGACGCGGAATTCGGGTAGTAGCCCGTCCCTCCGGACGGGCGGGGTGCCGGCCGGGGCCTGCGGCCCCTCGTCGTTGACGATGTGTCGCGGACTTCCGGTATCAGTCACAACCCCACCCAGGGGGCCCTCCCCCGGTCCCGACCCGTGGGGTGCTCGGGGACGGTTTCGCCTTGTGGTTGCTGGGCTGGCGGCACATCCTCCGTCCCCGGGGCGGGGCTTGCGGCCCTCGGGGGAACCCTGGGCGCCCTCCGGTCCGGCTCGGGCTCCCCCGCCCCGATGGCGGGCCCTCACGGACGCCTCGTGTCACGGTCCCTGGCGGGCCCTCAACCGCACACTCCGGACCGGACTCCGAAGCCTACCCGGCGGCGTTTACAGCGCGTTTCCCAGGATTTCGAACAGCTCTATCCCACCAGTTCCATGGCGGGTTCCGAAGGCGAACAGGCAACCTCACGGGAACCATCCATTCCGGCTCTATCGGGACGCACTCTCGTCGGGAATCGCAATTCCCCCTGGCTTCCTTTCTGGCAAGCAATACCACAAAATTTCGAGGCGCAGTGGAGAGGAATCCAATTAAGGCGCTCAGAAAATGGTCCTGCGGCCCACCGTGCCGACACAGCGACCGCCCTTCCAGACCGCCTAAGAAATCCCACCCAGCGCCACCTGGCAATTCCCGGAGCAGCGACACCAAATCGAACGCTGGACCAGGACCGGGCGCAGCGGGGCGGTACCGGGCGGCCAGCGGGACACAGGCACAGTGGCGGACGGCCGAGACGGGCGCAGCAGGCTGGCCTGGCGGCCGACCAGCACGGCGGCCAGGACAAACACAGGGTGCGGCCTGGGGCAGCGACGGGGACGGTGACGGCGGCCATGCGGTGCAGACGGCTGTATCGCACCATCGAGACAAAACGTTCCCGCGGGAGGTGCGCGTGGCCATGAAGCGAATGGCGGCTGCGATGGGAGCACTGCTGGCGGTATCTGTGGCGGCCTGCTCCAGCTCGCCTTCGACACCGAGTCCCAGTATCGGCGTGCCATCTGTGTCAGTGAGTCGGGTGCCCAGCGGTTCTACGGCTGGCAGCACTGCTGGCGCGCCAGTGGGGGCTCCGGTGCTGGGGCAGCCTCGCGTCGGCGAGCCGTTCACGCTGACCATCCCCTACAGCAACGGCACCCCGCCCACCATGCTGCGGGTGACCGTCGACAGCGTCACGTGCAACGGTCTCGACCCTCAGGTCCTGGCCTACTCCGCCAACTCCACCGGCGGCACCGCCACCCCTACTCCGACGCCCGAGGCCGGCAAGAAGTACTGCGTCCTCGCCATGACCGCCACCAACGTCGGCACCGAGAAAGCGGTCTGGGACGCCAACAACACCGTCGCCCTCAACGTCGGCGGTATCCACTACCAGCAGACCCAGGACGACGCCGCACACGCCCTGAACTACGAGCAGTACTGGCACAGCCAAGGCCAGACCGGCCCCACATTCGGCATCAACCCCAACAGCACCGGCCCCGTCCACGGCGTCTTCCAGATCCCCACCAGCGACACCCCCACCAGCGTCTGGGTGTCCTCCGGCACCGCCATCCGCACCATCAACGGGGTCCAACCCGGATACCTGATCAACCTGACCGCCGGCTGACCGGGCGGCCAGGACGGGCACGGGCACAGCGGCCGGCCGAGACGGGACGGCCTGGCGGCCGGCCGGAACCACGGCCAGGGCCCCGGCAACGGCACCAGCAGGGCGCGGCACCGGGCCGCGGCGGCGGGGAGCCACCGGGGCCAGCCAACCGGCGCATCACGAAGTGCAACACGCCCACCAGCCCCCGATCCCGGCCACATAACGCCAGTTCAGACCCGCAACACGACCCCGTGTCACACCCACCGCAACACCACGTTGCACCCCCACCACCGGCCACCCCGCCGCCGAACACCACCCACCAGGACCAGGCCCGCCGGGAAGGCCGGCCTTCCCGGCGACCGCCAGCACCTGGTCGCCCGCCGACACCGGAGGCGGCCACCACCGAGCAGCAGCCGCGGCCCCACCCCGACGCCCTGTCCCACCCACCTGTCGTGCCCGGACCACACACAGGAGATCAGGGGCATCCGCCCACGACAGCCCCCCACACGGCAGGCAACGCGACAGCACCCCGCCCACCACCACAACAGCCCCCGGGGCGGCCTGACGGCCACCCAGCCGTCCGCGAGGGGCACAGCGGCGGGCACGGCCTGGACGGCGGCGCAGCGGGGCGGGGACGGCTGCCGCCCAGTACCTGGCCCGCGGGGCTACTGCAGCTCGCCTGCCGGCCAGCGGGCCGCCACCGGCCGGGAGCGGGCTGGCGGGACGCCGGTACGCTTCGCTGCGGGACTGTCGGAGTCGACACGGGTCGCAGATCCGGCGGCCGCGGGGGGACGGGGGGTGCAATGAGGCATCTGATCGGCTTCTCGGTGTTCCTGTCGGGCACGGTGGGCCTGCTCGTCGCCTCGAAGGGCGTACGCGGCTGGGACAACTGGAGCCGCCACCAGCGGACCGGCGCCGCCGTCTCCGGTGCGCTGATCCTGGTAGGCCTGATCGTCAAGGAATAGTGGGTCGGCCCGAACGGCGGCTGCCCGGCAGTGCCCAGCAAGCCGGGACAGCGGAACGACGAACGACCCCGGACAGCCCCTCAGCAGGCAGGCAGGCGCGGCGCTGCCCGGCCGCCGAAGGCGCCGCGGGACCACGGCGGGCGCGGGGACTGACGGCCGGCTTGGGAGTGCTCTGGGCTTCCCGTCACCGGCGACATGACCGTCGGCGCAAGAAAGCCGCGTGGCTCGAGCCCGGTCCTTCCTGACCCCTCGGACCTTCGCCTCCAGGCGGTCCCAGGCCTCTGCCCGCACCTCCACCCGCGGGGCCGTCAGGCCGCTCGCCTCCAGGTCTTCCAGTAGCGCCTCGCGGCCCGGAGCCGGCGCGCGGATGGTCACCCCAGCGGCGCCGGGACAGACCGGCGGACCCGGGACGCGCACCGCTGGACAGCGACAGCAGACAACCCAGACAGGGCACGGCCTGGACCCGGGACCCGGGACGGCAGCGGCCGAGCCGGGCGCAGCACGCCCGGGACGACACGGGGCCCGGCGGCTCCACCCGGACGAAACCGAACACCGGACACCGCCACCACCCCCACCACCGAAATTCCAACCCGAACTCAGACCACCACCAGAAACCAATCCTCCAAAACAACCAGAGGGAATTACCGATGGAATTCACCCCCGAAAGACAGGCGAAAACAACCCCGTCACCGAACCGGAGGCCGAGACAACCCAACCACCGCCCAGCAGTCACAGATAGTTACTAACGACACGGTCGACCATCACCCGGCCCACCACCCCAACAGGCACAACCAAAGGTCCAGACAACATGGCGTGAGTGGCCATTCCACACCCCGCAACACCAACAGGTCACACCCTGCGGCCCCTCGCCGGGTAGAGCCTGGGCGTGCAGCACGCGGTCCTCCCACCACGGACCGCCCGGAGCAAAGACCAGCGCGGCCACCAGCTCCCGCTTGGTCGGCACCGGCAGCACCAGCGGGCCCAAGCCCTTGACGGCGCGGGCCTGCACGCACCCCGGGGCACTCCCACCGGCCCGGACCGGCCATCTCCCTCAGCTCCAGCTCCAGGCCAGCCTTCCCCCCGACCGAACCCCGACACGTCCAGCACAGGCGCAGCGCGGCGTTCGCCGCCTGGCCCACCTCCAACTGCTCCGCGGCCGGGCCCCTGCCGGGCCGGCCAGCCGAAACCAGCGGCACCGACCAACAGGCGGCCACCCGACGAGCGGACGAACAGGTCCTCGGACACCACCCAGACCGGACCCGGCAGCCAACCAGGACCGCGAGGCCCAACGACGGGCGGGAAACACGGCGCCGCGACCGGACGCAGCGGCCACCCGGCACAAGCAGCACCACGGCGCCAGCGACCGCGGGCGGCGGACCGGCAAACCGGCGGCCGCGGACCACGAGACGAAACAACCAGCGGACGGCCAGCCAGCAGGAAGCAACCAGCACGCCAGCCGGACACCGGCGGGCCCACCGGCCGGGCCGCACCGGGCGGACCACGCCGGGCGGGCGAGCAGGACCCGCTCGGCGGCCGTCCCGAGCACGGCAGCGCGGCACCAGAGCAGCCGACGCAGCAGAGCCGGATGACGGCACAACAAACCGGAGCGGGCACGGGCCACGACGCGGCCCGCTGCCGGACGAGACACCGACCGACCAGAACGCGCAAACCGCCCGCCGCCACATAGCAGGGCTCCGCCCCAGGGCCCGACGGGCACCAGCCCGGCCAGACCCTCCCCACCCCACAACGACACCACGACACGATCCGCCGACCGCGCCGCAGCAGTCGAGCACCCGCCAGGCCCGCCGGCGGGGCGGCCGGGCCGGCCGGACAGCAGGAAGCAACCGGCGCGCCAGCCGGGCACCGGCGGGCCAACCGAGCGGGCGGGCGAGCGGGCGAGCAGGCCAGCCGAACGGGCCGGCCGAACGGGCCGGCCGAACGGGCAGGCAGGCAGGCAGGCAGGCAGGCAGGCAGGCAGGCAGGACAGCGGACAGGCTGCCTGCCTGCCCGGGCGGAGCCGGGCGAAGGCCTGGCACCTCACCAACCAGGGCGCAGCGGTGGCGGCGAGCGCAGCAGCCCAGGCACCAGGGCGCAGCGCTGGGGCCGGACGGCACCCAACCACACCACCCCGAGCCCCGAGAACACACGGAGCCGAGACGGACGGCGAGAACGGACGGCGAGAACGGGCAGCGGGCGGGCAGACTGCCGCCGGCCCGGGCGGGGGCCCGCGCGGGTGGCCAGAACGACCCGTCGAGCTGCTCGAGCAGCTACTCGGGCGGGTCAGCGTGACTGCTGGGCAGCCCGGGCGCGGGCGTAGGCGTGGCCGCGCTCCCAGGCGTTCGCGTGCTTCGACCAGATCATCCTCAACGCCTGCGCCGAACACGAGCGGGCTGCACGAGGTGCGCCTGCCTGCGACCTGGCTACCGGCTGCCGGGCACCGGACGAAGCGCGTCGTGCAGCAGCTGGATCACGCCCTCGGTGAGGACGGTGCGGCGTTCCTCCACCAGGGTGAGCAGTTCGGCGGCCTGTGCAGGGTCGGCGTCGAGGGTCGAGACCGGGCGGGTGAGCCAGGGGTGCGGGGTGAGTTCGCGGATCCGCGTGGTGGCGTCGGTCCTGCCCTGGGCAGCGAGCCGGGGGTGGGTGTCGCCGCTCGCGAGGACCGCGGCGCGCAGTGCGGTGAGGCGGTCGCGCCGGCTCAGCAGCCGGTAGCCCGCACGCCGCACGGCCGGCCGCTGCGGGTCGGTGAGCATGTCCCACAGCAGGTCGGCGGGCAGCCGGGTGGCGCTGGGAACGAGAGCCGCGGCGGCCTCCTTCACCACTGCGGCGGAGTCGTCTTGCAGCAGCGCCGTGACCCGGGGCACGGGCACCACGTCGAGGCTCCGCAGAGCCCGCAGGGCATGGACGCGGACCTGGGGCGCCGGGTTGTCCAGGAGCGCGTCGAGCAGGGGGACGTCGGCCCGGCCACCGGTCTCGGCGAGCCCCGCGACCGCCCCGACCTGCGGCTCGTCGGCCCGGACGGCCGCCTGGTAGTGCGTCAGCGGGTCCGTACCGGTGCGGCGCGCCGCCTCCCGTGCCAAGGCCCGGACCTGCGCGGACGGGTCGTCGAGGTACGCCACCACGCTCTGCGGGGAGCCGGTGCGCATCAGCCCCGTGAGGGCGGTGACGCGCACCTCGGCGTGACGGCTGCGGGCCAGCCGGCACAGCAGCTCGGCCTGGTCCGTCCACACCGCCTGGCGGGTGGCGGCCTCCGCGGCCCGGGCCCTGACCCGGCGGTCGGAGTCGCGCTCGGCGAGGACCGCGAGGTCTCGGAGCCCGAGGCGGTGGGCGACGGCGTCCAGGGCGAAGCGGCGCACCGGCGCCTGGTGGGCCGCGAGGAGCGTTCCGGTCAGGGCCGTGGTCGACCCGGTCAACAACGGCACAAGCAACTGGCCGTGGGCGAATGCGCCGCGTCGGCGCCGGTTGATCAGCAGGGCAGTGCGCACGGTCGCCGGGGTGGCCAGCAGCGGGTCGCCATGGAGCAGCACGGCCAGGCCCGCGCTCGCCGCGTCCCGAACCTGGCGGACCCAGTCACTGGTGCGCAGCACGAGGAACGGCATCGTCCCGGGGTGCGGCTGGTCCAGCATCCGGCGCACCGCGCGCTCGCGGATGCGGCCGTCGGCGTGCGAGGCGGCGAGGACGAGCGCGACCGGGTCGGCTTCGGCGGGCCGCGGGGTGGGACGCGTCGGGTGCCACCACTCCCGCCGTATGAAAACGTCCAGGCGCAGCAGCAGTGCCGGGCGCTCCGTCAGCATGCGCAGCGCCTCGAACGAGTCTTCAGCGCTTCCGGTCGAGCCGGCCGCCAGCAGCGCGGCGATCAACTCCTCGAACGCGTCCCCGTCCCGAGACCGCGCCCCGGCAACCGCCAGCCGGACCCGCTCCAAGACATCCACGCCCGGGGAAGGCTGCGAGAGGGGCTGCCGACGACGGGAGAAGAAGTTCACCCCGCCATCCTGCCGGAGCCGGCCGACCTGCCGCTTCCCATATACGACGCCCACAGGATCCCTGTCCCGGGCCTCACCACGACCAGCCGGACCCAGCAGCCGCGACAACGACCGGCGTCTGTGCTTCACCGCACCTCGGAGTGATCCAACACCACCACTCCCAGTTCGTCGTCGTACGCACACCGGCCCTCGACAAGATCACCACCAGCGTGCGAACCCTCACCCTGCTCGGGCGCCACCAGGACGCGCGCCGCCCGCCCCGGGCTGATCGTCACCAGGCCGCCCACCACCGGCAAGAGCACCGCCCTGCAGGAAGTCGGTCGAACCTACGAGCTGCACCAACGGTCTCTGTCCCACACTCCCGTCCCCGGGCGGGCGCCGGTCGCGTACATCCTGGTGCCGCCCGGAGCGAGCGCCAAGAGCCTGGCCGCCGAGTTCGCCCGCTTCGTCGGCCTGCCGGTCGGCCAGCGCATGACCCAGGCCCTGCTCACCGCGACCGTCTGCAGCATGTACACCAGCCTGGGGGTGAGCCTGGTCCTGGTGGACGAGATCCACCGCCTCAACCCCCGCACCACGGGCGAAGCCGAGGCCGCGGACTTCCTCAAAGACCTCTCCGAACGGCTTCCCGCGACGTTCGTGTACGCCGGCGTCGACGTCACCGACACCCCGCTGTTCTCCGGTGTGCGCGGAGCCCAGCTCGCCGGCCGCGCCTCGCTGATCGACTGTGACCCCCTGCCCGCCCGCACCGGCCACCAGACACCGTTCCGTTCCACCGTGGCCGCGTTCGAGAACGCCCTCGACCTCACACACCACCGCCCCGGCTCCCTGCGCCGGCTCGCCCCCTACCTCCACGAACGGACCGCAGGCCGCATCGGCAGCCTCTCCCGCCTCATCCGCCAGGCCGCGATCACCGCCATCGTCGACGGCACCGAGAAAATCACCAAGACCTCCCTTGAGGCGATCACCCTCGACCACCTCGCTGAAGAACACCACCGCCCCACCCGGCTGGCGGCACGGCGACGGTGAACACCCTCCCCCTGCCCGCAACCACCGCCGGGCCGGAGGCAGACGACTGCCCCGCCCCCGGGCACCAGGCGCAGCCCTCCCCAGGCGGTCCGCGCACGGCCCTCGGACCCGGTCCGGGGGCCGTGCCCGTATCCGGCACCCGGCCGCTCCCGAGCCTCCTCACACCGACGCCCACCCTCCTGGACATCCGGCCGCTGCCCGCGGAGAGCACCGCCTCCTGGCTGCAGCGCCTCGCCAACGCCCACCACCTTGCGCCCGCACACCTGTTGGACGGCCTCGCCATCACCACGAGCAGCCGCCCCAGCCGCACACCCGGAGGCAGCGAACTCCACCTCGACCACACGGCGCAGCACCGCCTGGCCGCGTTCACCCGCCTCCCCCATCACTACCTCACCCACGCCCTGCCGCGCCTGAACGACCTCCCCCAGGTCCCCGCACGACCCGGCCACACAGGCGGCCATGCCGCCTGGCGCCGGCTCGAGGCCCACGAGACGCCCGCGCAGGCCTGCCCCGCCTGCACCCTGCGCCGCACCCACGGCACCACCAGCCGGGCCCTGGCCTACCTGCCCGACCACGCCCGGCTCTGCCCCCAGCACCACCGCTGAACCGCCGGCCCCCACCACAGCCTCGGTACCGCCGCGCTCCCCGAACTCACCCGCGCCCACACGAGCCACCAACGCCTACACCGCCGCACAGACACTGCGGACGCGTGGACCTGGGCCACCGCGATCACCACCCGCTGGCACGACCACTCCACCCACACCACCCTCGCCGCCCGCTGGCAGCACCGCCGACACCTCCTCCAGGCCACCAACCCCCATGTGCAGCCCGTGACCGGCTCCTGGACACTCCTGGCCCGTGACGCCGTCACCTACCCCGAACCGTCACCCTCGCCCGCACCCTGGCCACCACCGCCATGTTCCCCACACCCCACCACGGCCACCCTCACCCAGCCGTACGCGCATTCCTCAACACCGCCGCCACCGCGCTCGGCCTACCCCGCCTCACACCCCTGGCCGGTGACCTCCTCACCACCTGGACCCACCACCACACCCACTGATCCCCCGGACCAGCCGGGTACCAGCCACCCCGAGCCGCCGGACGCAGAGGCGTACCTGTCTCGCGAAGGCCGCCGATCAATCTACTCTCCGCGACACCAGCGTCATTGTCAGTGATTGGTGCGACCATCCGTCGCATGTCATCGTGCCGCACCTTCCTCACCCTCACAGACGACGACTTCACGCGCCTCGCCCGCCTGCCCGGGGGAGAACTCGTCGACGAAGACCACTACATGTGCGATCTGTTCGCGGACCATCCCGGCCCGCACATCGGCCTCGTCGACCCCTGCGCACTCGACGAGGAGCCGCCCTTCACCTCCGTCTGGCTCAGCTGGGATCCCACCGGCTACCAGCTGGTCCCGGGCGCCTCATGTGCCAACTGCGCGCTGCCCGCCTCACATCCCGACGGCAGCGGCTGCTCCGCCCCCCGCTACCCGCACTGCGGTGTCACCACCGCGATCACTGCCCAGGAAGCCGAACGCCTCAACGACCTCCCGAACGCCGTCCACGAGATGGAAACGGAGCAGCGGTGCCGGCTCGAGACCGGCCACCCCGGTGCGCTTCGCCCTCCTGCAGAGCCAGGAACACGAGGGCGTGTCGGAGGCCGACTGGTGGCTCATCTGGCCGGGCAGCCAGGGCCCTTATGAGATCACTGTGCTCGAGCCGTGCCCGTACGTCGGTGAAGAAGAGGACCTCTGCCTGCATCCCCTCGGCCATCAGGGAAGCCACGATGCCGGCCCGTTCTACCACGCGGGCATCCTGGCAGCCCACTGACCAACACCAACCAGGCCTGCGGTCCACAAGCAGAGCAGTCCAGCAGCGCGCACCGGCACCACCGTGCCGGTCTCGCCCGGGCCGGACGCCTGGCCGCCGTCGGCACCGACAGCACCCAGGCGTCCGGATCCCCCAGAGACAGGAGACCCACCAGCAGCATGAGCAGTGCAGCCGGATCAGAACGCTTCCGGCGCACCGCCGCCAGCGCGTCCTCAACACACTCAGGCCGCGGGCCCTGTACGCAATGCTGGTGAAAACCGTCGCGGCAGCCGGAGCGCACCGGCACACGGCGGCCTGCCCGGCGCTGGAGACCAGGCCGCACGCTGTTGTGCACCCAATCCCCAGATTCAGTCACTTCGGTCCCTGTCGTGGCCCTGAACTGCGTAGATACACAGTGGCGGAAGTGGGGGCGTTCTGCGGGAGACCGGTACCCGCTCGGAGCGCAAGCAGTCCGGCGCCGTCAGCCTGCCTGCCGCAAACCGTCGCCGGCGCCGAATACGTCATCGAAGCGATGCGCCCGCACCGTGCTCACCAGGCAGTAGGAGCCGCCGGGGTGCTGATGCCCGTAGCCGCTGTAGGACGCCACCTCCGCCGGGGTCAGGACCCTCAGGTCACCGAAGACGTAGTACAGCGGCACGGACACCCCGATGGCCGTGAACTGCAGCCCCGCCAACAGGCTCTTGCGGGAGACGGAGAAACGATGGGAGTCCGTACTGCCCAGCGAGGTCTTGGCGTCGATGCACACCACCTGCGCGCCACGCGCGGCGATCATGTCGGGCAGCTGCCGCAGCGGCGAGTCGGTCAGGCCCAGCGCGGCCTGGACCGCCGGCGGATAGGTGCCTTGGCCGAACGGATGGACCGTCCAGCCACGGCGTTCGAGTTCGTCCATGACGTGCTGTTCGTGCTGGTCCCCGATCGCCTTGCGGTGGGTCCAGTCAGCCACGTGGCCCTCCCCTTCAACACGCTTCCGTAGCACCAAAACCGGTACTTCCGTACTACGAGGCTACCCGCTAAGCTGACGCCATGTCGGCATACGTTGACCCACGTTTTCGTCCCACGCTCTGGCCCGGAACCGTCATCCCCGCACCGCCCCTCCGCCCATTTGGGCCCAGGGAGATCGCAGTCGAGGGCGACTGGATCACGTGGAGGATCAAGGACTCCCGGGGAACGGAGACGAGCCATCTGCCCAGCGACTTCTACCTGCGCGAACTCATGGACCTGTCTGCCGATGACCTCGACGGCGTGGCAGAGACCTTCTCCACTTACGGGATGCTGTTCGATCTGGATGGCAGGGACCTGAACCTCAACGACTACGACGAGCCGGAACGCCAGGCCATCGTCGAACTGACGAGGCTCGACCCGTGCGATGATCCGTGGCTAGGGGGTGTCCACCGCGATCTCGTCAAGGTGCACCTGCAGACGGCCCAAGAAGCCGTCGCTACATGGCTGGCCTGTCAACGCGAGGGCGGCCTGGAGGAACTGGTCGAACCCGAAGTGACCGACGAGAAGCTGGCGTTCTTCCACGCACAGAACCCCGACAGCCCGCCATGGCCACACTCCCTCGACCACCTGCGCGACGTCCTCATCGACTTCCGCCTCACCAGCTTCGACTCCATCCTGGAGAGCGCTCTCAGCCGGTTCAGCATCGGCGTCAGCGGCCTGGCCGACCGCAACCCGACAATCTACTCCGTGGCATTCCTGCAGCTGTACAACCACCTCGCCGAGGAAGCCTCCGTACGCCGCTGCGCCAACGACAACTGCGGCCGCAACTTCGTCCGCCAGCGCGGCCGCGCCGAATACGGCCAGCACCGCACCACCGGCGTCAAATACTGCTCCCGCGAATGCGCCCGCGCCCAAGCCCAACGCGACCTCCGCCGCCGACGCCGCGCCACCACCACCTAAGCGCATGCGGCCGCCCCTACCGCACCGCCGCCCGCTCACCATCCGGCACAAAAAGAGCTCTCAACAGGACTGCGGAAAACCCCGATACTTCTCACAACACCCTGTGATTCTCAACCAATCACACAGACCTAAAGGTCAAACCACCCGGACACCCCACCCTCCAACACCCGCAGAACCAGCACGTACACCTGAGCATGCCGTCAGACCCGCCCAAAACTTCTCAACCAACCCGCAAAACACCAGCCCACAAGCAAGACCAACCAGCGATTCACCGACCCGCCACAATTCCACGCCCACCACCACCAACAGGTCACACCCAGCGGCCCTTCGCCGGGTAGAGTTGGCGTGCAGCACACGGTCCTCCCACCAGGGGTCATCCGGGGTGGAGACCAGTGCGGCCATCTGCTCGCGCTTGGTCGGGGCGGGCAGCACCAGCGGGCCCAAGTCCTTGACGGCGCGAGCCTGTTCGCACTGCGGGCACTCAAGCCGATCCGGGCCGGCCTTCTCGGTCAGCTCCAGCTCCGAACCCGCCCTCCCCCCCGATCGAGCCCCGGCACGTCCAACACGGACGCAGCGCAGCGTTCGCAGCGCGGGCCGCTGGCCTGGGAAAGATGCCTCGTGCCCGGCCCCGGACCACTTCACGCGCGGACCGCGGCACCGGGGGTTGTCTGCGGAGATGCGTATCGTCCGAGGCAGCAGGGTTCACAGAAGTGAGAGAAGGAAGGGGCGGGAATGGACGAGGTCAGGCCGGAGACGCGCGAGTACCTCGACGGACTGTTCACACCGGGCCTGCGGATCGGCGGCGATCCGCACACCCCGTACAGCTGGATCGAGATAGCGGAGGTTCAGGAGGTCACCACGATCCGGCTGCCGAGCGGCCGGTTGATCGTGGACTCGCCCTGGATCACCAGGCCGCCACGCGAGCTCGCGTTCCGCATCCCGCCCGGCGAGTACCCGGTGGACGTCTCCTGGGCCAACTGGCCCCACCTCTCCGGCGGCTACTACACCGAACATCGGGAGTGCGCCGCAACGCGCCTGCGCGTGCGCGACGAGCCGGTGGCCACGTGGGAGCTCGCCCTCGGCGTGGGCGAGGACCCGGCCCTGCGCGCTGCCGGCGCGGGGTTCGAGGCGGAGGACGCCATGGGCTGCTTCGCCGACGCCACCGCCTGGCAACTGCTGACCGAACCCTTCCACCGCTACCTGGCCGACGTGACCGCCGCCGGATTCGGCGGCCCACCGATCGGGCGGACCACCGACGACCTCTGCGAGGGCTACTTCGAGCTCGCCCGCGACGAGGAACGCCGGGCCGACCTGCTGACCTTCGGTGTCCCGGAAGGCTGGGGCCAGGTCTGGGCGGGCCGTGCCCGCGACGGCGAAATCGCGGTGATCATCGCCCCGGGCCCGGTGCCCACCAGCCCATGGGACTGAGACGGCCTGGTGAGAACCAGACCGACCCCTGCCACCGTGTCGGGGGGCTACCGAGCACCGTGGCTCCGGCCGACGCATAGCCGACCGCCAGACGGAGGCGGCCTGACGGCAGGTCTCCGCGTCCGCTCTGCCGGACTCGGAGACCCAGCCCGTCGGCGGCTCGGGCCGGGGCGAAATGCTCACCTAATACCGCGGTCCTTGAGGAACGGGCAACCAACAGGTCACACCCTGCGGTCCCTCACCGGGTAGAGCTTGGGGTGCAGCACCCGGTCCTCCCACCACGGATCGCCCGGGATGCCCAGCACGGGCGCAGCGCGGCGTTGGTCTCCTGGGCAGCCTTCAAGTCGGCGGTGATGGGAAGGCGGAACTGCCTTCAAGTTCTGCTGTTCTCCGCGAGGCTGGGCTCATGGCTTCCGTGGTCTTCCGTGTCTCTCCGATCGACGGGGAAACGACCTTCTCGTTGGTTGGCCGGGTCGCCGCCCGCTACGGCCTGGACGACACCGCTCTACTGACGCACTGGCAATGGCGCGGCCACCGTCTACGGCACGAGAGCGGTGCACTGCGGGCGGACGCCGAGGTGCTGCTGGATGCGGCGGGACGGCGGGTACTGGCCGGCCTGTGCGGGGTCGACGAGGACGTGCTGGGGCAAGCGTTGCCGGCGTGGGGGTTGGACGACGAGAAGCTGACCGCGCGGGCGGGCGGGGGTGGTCCTCGGGCGGTGTGGCGGGTGGGCGGTGCGGTGGTGGGGCCGGTGGCGTTCGGGTGCCGGTCGTGCGCGGCCCGGCGGACCGGGGCGGCGGTGCGGGTGGTGCGGTACGCGCAGCGGTGGGCGCGGGTGTGCGTGCAGCATGAGCGGTGGCTGCTGGACGCCGACGCGGACCAGGCTCTGGAGCACCTGGACCTGCGCGGCCTGCCCGAGGTGGCCGCGGCGCAGCGGCGGTGGATGCGGGTGGCGAGATGTGCGGTGCGGGCGGGGGTGGAGCCCGGGAAGGTGTTCGCGGTGGCGTATGCGGTGGTTTGCCGGTGGTGGGATCTGGCATTGGAGTGGCCGGACGAGCGAGTGTGGCCCACGCGGCTGCACGCCCTGGCGGGTGGGGACGCGGGCGGGGATTTCTGGCGGTGGCGGGCAGTGGCGCGGGACGCGGCAGTGTTCCCGGAGGTGGTGGAGGTCTCGCGGGCGCTGCTGGATCCGGTGATGGCCGAGTTGGCCTGGCAGGACAGCGGGGCCGGGCGGCCTCGGGCGTTGCCGGCGGACGGGGCGTTCTGCCGGCGGCTGGGTGAGCGGGTGGGGCGCCAGTGGCCGGGGCCGCTGGCCGCGGTCGACTTCGGCGGGCCGCTGATCACCTGGATGGGAGCGGTGATCCGCCGGCGCCGCGGCGTGGCCATGCCGCCCGGTCACAGGGACGAGTTGTGGTGGGTGCGCCGTGAGCTCCAGCCGACGAGCATGGCGGCGCAGCTGCGGGCGCTGGCGAAGGAATCAAGGCTGCCGGGGTCGGGGACAGTGTGGCGCTCGGCGGTGGCGCCTGAACGGCGTGCGCTGATCGGCAACTTGCTGGACGACGCGCAGGAGCAGCTGATCCAGCTACGTGGGGCGCAGCGAGGCAGTAGTGCGGAGGCGGCGGAGCGGCTGCTGAAGGGCCTGGGTTACAGCATCGGCCGGCTTGAGGAGGCGGTGCGGGAGACGGTGGGGGCTGCGTTGGAGGCCGGGGTACGGGTCGAAGACGTGGCCGGATGGGCGGGGCTGTCCCAGGATGCGCTCGCCGAGGTGCTCGGGGCTGGTGGCGGGGCGGGGCGTTAGAGAGGTCTGACGGGTCGTTGAGCCGGGGGCAGAGGGGGTGTGGGGCGGCGCCGGGCTTGGGCTCGGTGGTGGGGTGTGGGTCCGGGTGAGAACGCGGGTGCGTGTGGAGTGCTCTACCGCACCAGGTCACGGGGTGGGGTGGGAACGGGGAAAGTCGTCCGCGTGGGCGTGTGTGGCGGGTTGGCTGAGAACCGTGACCAGGGGCCACTCGGCGGCCCTCTCGGGGTCGGTTTCGCCGCCTGATTGCTGGGCTGATGGCCCAGCCAACGCCCCTGGAGGCGGGCCTGCGGCCCTCGCGCCCGACTCCCTGCCCGCCGGTCCGGGCTCGCCCGCCCGGGGCTCCGTGGCGGGGCCCTCACGGACACCCCGCACGCCGGTCCCTGACGGGCCCTCAACCGCAGATTCCGGACCGGCACCCGAAGCGGTTCCGGCAGCGTTCTGGGCGTGTTTCCTGGAGCGCCGAACAGTCTTACCCTGACTACCTGCGACCGGGCATGAGACGCGAATAGCCAGCCTCTCGGAGACTGCCCGCGACAGCCCTGTCAGGCTTCACCACGGGGGAGAATGCGAATTACAATCCGATCCATTGTCGATGCGAAACAGGAAAGCCGCGCGAGGCGCAGCGCCCTGAAATCGAGTTCGGATGCGCCAGAAAGGGGCCTACGGCCCTCGCCACCGACACCACGACCGCCGATCCAGCCCGGTCGAGAAATTCGAGGGAGGCGACCTCGGAGCAATCACCACAAGCGCGACACCAAACCGAACGCCGGGCCAGAACGACGGGACGGGCCGGACGACGACCGGAGCAGGGGCGCCGAGACGTCCAGGGCGCCTCCGGCGCCTGGACGCCCAGTCCGGGCCCGGAGCCAGCCACGGCCTGAACGACGGCGAGGACGGCGCGGCCCGGGTGGCTACCCCGCAGCCGAGGACGAACCGCCCGGGCGGATAGGCAAGCGCACCAGCGCCAACCCCCAGGTCGCGGACGATCGCATGGCCATCGTCTGATCGGACGTCGAATCGCAGGACGCACTCCTGGAATGCCAGGATCTGCTGCTGTGACGGACAGCGACCCTCTTGCCGGCCTGGACGATGTGCCCTGGGCCCAACTACGACACTCCTACGGTATGGCCGACGACGTACCCGGACACCTTCGGGCCATGCAGGCGGGGGATTGGGAGGGCCAGTACCCGCCGAGCGTGCTGCTCGCGAACAAGATCGTGCACCAGGGCACGCGATCGCAGGCTGCGGTGCACACCGTTCCGTTCCTCGTGCGGATGGCACTCGACCCGAGACTGGTCAACAGGCACCGGTTCGTCGGCCTGCTGGCCGCCATAGCGATCGGGCTGGACAACAACTACCTGCCGAACGGCTACGACCCTCGGGAAGACCGCGACTACCTGGCAAGGATGCGAGGCGAAGCCGACGATTGGGCTCAGTGGATAGCCGAAGCCGCGGACGATGTGCAGCGCAAACAGCGCAAGGAGAGCTGCGAGCAAGTACTCATCGACGCCGAAGCGGTGGTGCGTTCCTATGACGCCGTTCGGGAAGCACTTCCCGCACTCGCCGTCCTGCTTGCCTCGGATAGCCCCGAACTGCGCGCCGAGACCGCGAACCTGCTCGCATGGTTCCCCGAGTTCGCCTCGATATCGGTTCCGCTGCTGAAGGCGTTCGTCGCCGATGAAGTCTCACCTGGCGCCGCGGCGACGGGAGTGGTCGCCCTCGGGCTGCTCGGCGAGCCGGCGACCGTCCCCTTCATCGAAAGCTACCTGGACAGCCCCATCGTCGAGCTGCGCTGGGCCTCCGCCTTCGCGCTGACGCGGCTCGGCATCGCCTGTCCGGCCGTCGTCGACGTGCTGATCCAGGTCGTCGCCCGGCCGCCGGAGAAGACCGGGACGATGTCGTTCCTGAGCGGCTCCTACGGCAGCCTCGCGATGATGGCCCTGGCCGAAACGTCCGAGGCCACGACGCTCCGGGCGGTCGATGCCGTGCTGGCCGGCCTGGCTGACTGCACGGGCGTCGAGAGGTTCTACGACAAGTACTACACAGTGCAAATGCTGTTCACGCTGCTTTTCCCAGGCGAACCCGCCGAACCCCCGCAGTCCTTCGGCGATCTGAGCGACGTGCAGCAGCGTGTCGTGCGCTTCGTCGCCGACCAGGGCGCGGATGCCAGGCCATACCCTGCAATGAACGCTCTGAGTCGGTGGAAGGTGCCGACCGGGCACTGCGCCCTGCGCGCCTACGCCGGCCTGTCCACCGAAGGCAAGGACCCGAACGCCCCGCTCCGCGATCCCTGGGAGCAGTTCCGCAACCATTGAGTGCAACAGCCGCGAAGTACCGGCCTCCCGGTCAGAACGGGGACGCCGCTCGCGCCCGCACACACGCCAGGCAGCTCGGCAGGCCCGACTCGGCGCGCCTGCGAAGCGGTCGACTCCGCCGCACACCCACCAACCACCCAGGACGACGCCAGGACGGCCCCCAGGGCGGCCTGACGACCACCCAGCACCAGCCCCCAGCCCAGCCAGGCCGGGACGGCGGCGCAGCGAGGCGAGCAACGGCGCAGCCCCGCCCGAGCATGACGCGAACCCAGCCAAGCCGGAGCCAGGCGCAGCACACCGGACAGCGGCGCAGGCCCGGACGGCGGCCAGGGCGCAGCAACGGGGCAGCACGGCGGGAGACAGCCGGCACGAGGCCGGCGAACCGCACGGCGGCAGGGCCGGCGAACCGGGCGGGCGGGCGGCGCAACACGCCCGCCCGGCCCCCGCTCAAGGCCAAGGTCGATAGGTTGGCGGGATGACTGGGGTGCTGGAGTTCGATGCGCTGTTGGCGTGCCTGATGGGCCATCGGGTGCTCGACTCCGCCGTGCTCTCGGCGGCGGCAGGCGCCAACCCGGCGGATCTACAGGCGGTACTCGACGGGCGGGCGCCGACTGAACGCCTGCTCAGGGGTCTCGGGCCGGTGCTCGGCCTGCACGCCGCCGACCTGTTCGTCCTCGCCGGGCAACCGGTACCCGACGACCTGACACCGGTCACCCGCAATCCGCACTGGTCGGTCAGCCCCGTCGTCTACAACACGATGGTCATGCCCGCCGAGAACCGGCGGCTGCTGCTGGACGCGATCCGGGCGCAGCCGCTTGTGTCGCGGGAGGGGCGGGGCGGGACCGACCGGCCGTACCACCGGTACGAGCCGGGCTTCGGCGCGGTGCTGCTGGAGCTCACGCACAGCCGGAACCTCACCTGGACGTGCACGGCGAAGGCCCTGCACGCGGTGACCGGCGGGCGGATCTACCTGTCGGCCTCCACCGTCGGCGGGATCGGCCGTGGCACCGTCGAAGCGACTCCCGAGCTGGTCGCCGGCTTCGCGGGCCTGCTCGGTATCCCCGCCCGCGATCTGGCGGCGCTCGGCGGTATCCGCCTCCCGGACGACCTGCCGCCGCTCCACTCCCGGGCCGCCGACGTGGCCGCCGTCATCTGGGAAGCCCGACGCCTGACCACCGCCCAGCTCCAGGACGTCGAACTCACCTCCCGCCACCTGGCCAACCGCTGACCGGCCCCCACCAGGGCTCCGGGAACCATGAGGCCAGCCACCGACCGCGAACAGCCACCGGCGCGCCGTCGAACGTGGATCGGCCGGGTTGCTACAAGGGCGTGTAGGTCTGGTACTTGCCCTGCAAGGACGAGGCGGCTGCACTGGCCACGTCGGCTCGAGGGCCGGCTGCGCAATCCCGGAGGAACTCTTGAACCCGGGGGCCCGGCCATCCCGCTGCGGCGGCCGCGGCCCAGAACCGAAGGCCATCGTGGGGGCCCAGGGGGCCGAGGAGATCGAGAACGTGGTCGATCGTGGTTGTGTCCGGGCGCAGCCACTGCATGGCGACAGCGCGCAGGGCGCCGTCGGCGAGCATCGGGGTTCCGCTGTCCAGGCACCAGCGCAGGGAATCGGTTGTGGCTTCGGGAGCGCTCAGCCGCACGATGGCGTCGCCGAGCGCGGTGTACACCATGGTCGCCTCGAAGGGGCGCTGGGCAAGGTCCCGGAGCAGGCCGAGCGCGGGGCGGTGCCCGCACATCCCCAGTGCCATGACCATCTGGTACTGGGTCTCCCACGTACGGGGGTCACGAACCTCCCGCTCAAGAGCCTCCAGGAGCGGCGGACCCGCCGCGGGGTCGGCAAGCCGGCGCAGCCGCGTCGCGGCGCAACGCCGCTTCGGCGACAACCGGTGGCCGAGCTGCTCCACGGCCTCATCCAACGTCAACGCCATCACGGTCCCTGTCTGCTCGGCTTCGTTCCGGGCGCAGCGTAGGGCCCCGTACCGACACCGCCTGCCGGGTGGCTGGGGGATGCGCCCGCTCCGGTGTCCTGGGCCGAGGAGGGGACCCGATCGATGAATGCGGCCGGACGGTTGGCGTGGGTGTACTCGTCCGCGATGTTGAAGACACTGGCGCACACCGGGCATTCCGCGTCGCCGAAGAGGTGAGCGATCCCGTCGGGGAGCACCGCCTGCTCGTCACGGACCGCGGTCCGGTACATCCACCGGCCGGTCCCGGTCAGCTCCTCGGCGACGGCCGGTCGCAGTTCCCGTCGCAGTTCCTCGTCGCCGTCCCACACCTGTGAGTAGCACCCGAACCGGCCGACGGCGATCTTCATCCCCGCAGCGCAGTGCGGGCACTCCAGCTCGTAGATGTCGTCCGTGAAGCCCTCCAGAGCGTTCGCCCAGTGGTACTCCTGCACCACGGCGAGCAGAGCACGGAAGGAGACGAGATAGTCGGTCGGCCGTGACCGCAGGTGCCGGTCCAGCGTCTCGCCGAGCTCCGCGATCGTGCCGGCGCAGTCCGCCAGCAGGTCGTCGCAGCCGTGGTGCGCGGCCGCGCGCTCGAGGATCCGCCCCGCCAAGGCGCGCGCCTGCGCGCTGCGCGGCGCGAGGCTCACCAACCGCGGCAGGGCGGCGAAGCCGACCGGAAAGACCAGGTCGCCCTCGAGGACGAGCCGCCAGCCCAGCTCCTGCCACGCATCCGCGTCGTCCCGGCGTTCCAGCCGCGCCAGAAGCACCGGGACGCGATCGACATCGAAACTGCTGTCACGTATGCGTGCCCAGTCCACCACCCCGGTATTGAACACCGGCCACCCGGCATCCAGGGCTGGAGCCCGCCATGCTGGCTGGCAAAGCGATCTGCATCATGATGTCACCTGGCGGCGTCTCCTGATGTCACCACACATCCGCACCCCGGTGACACCCACGACTTCCCCGCCCCCACACGCCGCCGTCAACAGGGACTAGTGACACCAGCTGATCCCCCAGTGACAACAAACAACAGATTCGCAAAGCCCCCAACACTCCAACCAAAGGTCCAGACAACTCGGCATCCGAGGCCATTTCACGCCCACCACAACCAACAGGTCACACACGAGGGTGGGGATGAGCTACTTCTCTCCGTGGCTCGCCCGCGCGAACCTGGTGGCAGGAGCAGCAGGACCTTCTCGTCGCCATCGGCATCGAGGAGGACCCGGCGCTGGTGCAGGCCGCCGCGGTGAAGAAGGCGCGCAAGGCGGCGGCCGCGGGCCGGCCGAAGAAGCCGTCGGTGTCGCAGGCCGACCGGTTCGCGCTCGCCTAGATGAGTGATACCAAGGGCTTGCTGGCGCGCATGACATGAAGCGAGGGAGTCCAAAGGTCGGTTGTGACGCCTGACCTGGACTCCCTCGCGACCGCACTCTACGTGAAGACCGACGACCTGCTGAAGGAATCGCCGCACCTGGCGCCGTGGCGGCCTGAGATCGGCATCGCGCCCCGGCTCAGTGACGCCGAACTGGTCACCCTCGCGGTGATGCAGGCCCTGCTCGGCTTCACCTCCGAGCGCCGGTGGATCCGCCACGCCAATGCCCACCTGCGCCATCTGTTCCCTTACCTGCTCGGGCAGTCGGGCTACAACCGGCGCCTGCGCAAGGCCGCAGACCTGATCGCACGGGTCAACCGCCTGCTGGCGACCGACACCCCGCTGTGGACCGACAGCGTGTGGGTCGTCGACTCCACGCCGGTGGAGTGCGGGCGCTCCCGCGAGACGGCCAAGCGATCCGACCTGGCCGGATGGGCCGAGTACGGCTACTGCGCCAGCCACTCCCGGTTCTTCCGGGGCCTGCGCCTGCACCTGGTGTGCACCCTGCACGGGCTGCCCGTCGCCTTCGCGCTGACCGGCGCGAAGGCCGACGAGCGCGAGACCCTGCTCGGCATGCTCCACGCCGAACCCGGCCTCGCCCTCTCCCGCCCGGGCCAGACCCTGATCGGCGACCGGCAGTACTACGGCCGCGCCTTCGAACACGAACTCGCCGAATGGGGAGTGCGTCTGCTTCGCCCGGCCCGCAAGGGCGAGCCCTTGCGAGCCGGCGCCGAGGTGTTCAAGCCGTTGCGGCAGACCATCGAGTCCGTCAACCAGACCTTCAAGGCCCAGCTCGACCTCGAACGCCACCACGGCCGCACCCCGGGCGGTGTCATGGTCCGTGTCCTACAACGCGACCATCCGGCCCCAGGCCTCCCGTACGTCTCCGCCCCGCGCATCGGACTCCCCCCGTGCCTGCGACGACCGTTGAACATGCAGTGGGCCGGTAGGCAGGGCCCGACAGCGGGGCCCGGGGGCGCCGAACGGGCGCGTCGACGTCCGGACCCGCAGATGGACGAGTTTCGCCGGAGCTCTCTCCCGTGGTGCTGACAGCGCCCGGCCCGTGCGGTATCCCCCTAGCAGAGCGCTACGGGGACGCGTCGGGGGGAAGAACGATGGCGGGTACAGTGCGGTTGACGGTGATGGGGGCGGTCCTGCTCCTGGGGGGCCTGCTCTGGGGCGCCATGCCGGTCGAGGCGAAGGGCGGGGACTGCGGGTCGCTCTGGTCCCACAGCAGGATCCACACGATCATGACCAGGGGCGAGGACAGCATGACCATCACCAGCACGCCGGAGCCGGTGGAGTGCCCCGATGCACGCGAGCACCGGAACGTCCTGGTGATCCTGGTGATCATCGTGGGTGCGGCGGCCCTGGCCGCCGGTGTCGCCGAGACGGTCGGCAAGCTGCTCCTGCGGAGCGGCTCCGCGCACCGGAGGACACCACCGGGCCTTCGGAGCGCCCCGAACCCTCCGGCGGCCCCGCCCCTCGACACCGCGCCCTTCGACCCGAGGGTCCCGAAGCCCCCGAACGGCTAGTGCCGCGGTTCTTGTGAACGTCGCAGCTCGTTGTACTGGTCATGGGGCGGGGAGATCTGAGCAAGGACGGTGGGAGCCGCTCTGACGGTATCCGGGAGGGGATCCTGACCTCCCTGCAGGCCGAGGCCGACGCCCAGGGTCGTCTCGACCGGAGAGCCTGGCGAGCGTGTACTCCGCATCGTGCCGGCCCCACCGGTGACAGGTCGTCCTACGCCCCAGAGCAGTTCCGGTCGGCCTGCCCTCAGCAGCCGCTCATCGAGTTGTCGTAGCCCTCGATGTGCTTGCCATCCGCCCAAAGCCTGTAGAGGCCGGACGTCTTGTCGCGATCGAAGAAGAACGGGTTGGCGTCACCGTTGTCCGTGAAGCCCTCCCAGGTCCCGGCGTTGCTGGAGCAGGAGAGCCAAGTGGAGGCCTTGCCGAACGTCTTGTGACCGACATGCCGTCAGCCTCACCGTCTGCCCCCACCGCGGGGGCAGACGGCTCGGCGTGGCTCCTGCGGGGTGGTGCAGGTGGGTTACTTCTTGTTGAGGGAGGTGTTGTTCCACCAGCCCTGACGTCCGGCGGTGAAGGCGACCGTGCGCCCGCCCGTCGTGCCCTCGTAGCGGGTGCCGGTGCTCAGCGGGCTCTTCGGGGCGGCGCCGTGGGGATCCTTGACCGTGGACACGGTGACGGTGCCTGCGGGCGCGAGGTCGCCGGGCTGGAACCCTCGGGGGTCGACGGTGGTGATGACCTCGTCCCAGTTCGGGGCTCCGGCCAGGCGGTGGGCGAGGTGGACCTCGTCGGCCTGGCCGAAGGACAGGGCGGTCAGGAAGTCGGGGTAGCCGGCGTCGGGCTCGAGCGGCCGGTAGTGGACGACGTCCTCCTTGCGGCAGGTCGCGTCGACGGCGGGGAGCAGGGGTGTGAAGGTGCGGTTGCCCTGGGCGTCGACGGTGACGCGTTCGAGTTCGACCGGCAGTGAGGTCCGCCTGCCGTCGACGATGTCCTGCAGCGGCCAGTGCCCTTCGGTGAACAGGGAGTAGTAGACCTGCTGGTCCTCGTGGGCTTCGAGGTCGCTCAGGTACGTGTCGCGCAGTCCGTCGGGCAGTCCGAACCTGGTGATCATCTGGAAGGCGTGGATCGGGACGTAGTACAGGCCCAGGTGGTAGCTGAAGATGGTCTTCTTGCCGATCAGCAGGAAGCGGTGTCCGTGCCTGTCGGCGGTGGCGCTGACGGTGTCGGGCCGGTGTTCCACGGTCACGGTGTCTCCTCCGGGGTCGGGTGGTGGCGACGCTGCCAGAACGGCCGGGCGGGCCGGCGGCGTCCGGCGGCGTTGTGGTTTCGGTGGTTGCGCAGGTAGGTGGTGCGGACGGCGGTGACGCTCCGGCCGTACTCGTCGAGGGCGCGGGGGTCTCCGGCCAGGTGGGTGTGGACGGCCCGGGCGGCGGGCAGGTCGGCGTCGGTGTGCCGGGCCGGCAGCCGGCGGCGGCCGGGCAGCGGGGCGGCGGGTGGTGCCTCACCGGCCGGGGCCGGGCCGCTTCCGGCATCGGTGACCGGCACCGTCCGGCCGGCGCGTACCAGGGCGGTGGCGGCAGCCGCGGCCGGCCTCACGGGGTGCTGTGGGCGGGGTGCGCACCGCCGCCGTTGGCGGATTCCTCGCCGAACGGGTCGAGCTTGTCGATGTAGCCGACCGTGATCTCCTCCGCGCTGTAGCCGGTCCGGTCCACGACCTCGGCGAGGACGCCGTCGTGGGCGGCGGCGTCCAGGGCGGTGGTCTCCGGGACGTGGACGGTGACCAGGTTGCGGTCGAGCGAGACGCCCTCCAGCGGGAATCCGGGGACCGACTCGACCTGAACGACCTCGGGGAACCTGCCGTCACCCACGGTGTAGCGGCGGGTCTCCACGATCCCGAAGTGGTGCCACTCCTTCGCCGCCTGGGCGAGCTGCTGCTTGTACTCGCCGTGCAGGCCGCGCAGCCACGACGCCCGGCGGGCGAACGCGTCCAGGCGCTCGTCCTCCGAACTCGTCCCGCTCTCCTTGTTGACGATGCGGAAGTCGTCCTCGGTGAGGACGTGGTTGGGCACCCGGGCCGGCCAGAACGTCGGCAGGTGGGGGTCGTAACGGCCCTTGGGGAGCGCAGCGGACTCGTAGCCGGAGCGGCAGCTCGCGGTGTCGGCCTGCCACGGAACCGCCATCCAGCGGGTCAGGTCGCCCGGCCCCTGCGCGTGCAGCGGGCCGTCCGCGCCCAGCGGGGAATGCGGCGGGTGCGCGGCGCCGTCGGCGCCGCGCACCGGTTGCCGGGGCCGTGGCGCAGGGCCTGTGGATCCGGTCGTGGACGGTGTCGGCTCGCGTGGCCGCGTCGACCGCGCTCACGACCCGTTGCCGCAGCCGCCACGACCGCCGGACGCCGACATCCGACACGAGGGGGACGAGGGTGAGGACTCGCCGATCCGGCGGGCCACCGCTCCCGGCCTCCCAGGGCGCCCGGTCGTGTGCCAGGGCCATCGTGCGCCACCTCCACACTGGGTCGTATCCGAAGGAGTCGCCCGACACACCGGTCTGCCCAACCTCCAGCCCGGCGAACTCACCTGAACGCCCGGCGCAAGCACGCCAGTGGCCCGGGGCACGCCCGCTCCGCCGACCGCGGGCGACCCGGCTTCCGGACCGCCTGAGGCGACCCAGCGCGCCCGACGCAGCTCAGGGGAGCCCCGGTGCTGGTCGGCGCCGACGCCCCGGCTCCGCACTCGTGGCCGCCGGCCGACAGTACCCAAAAGGTAGCAATGGCCCTTGCGGGTAACCACGACCTCTCCCATAGCGTCCGTCGTGCCCAACACGCCGGAGCGGTCCAGGTCGGCCGGCAGTCAGCCTGCGGAAGGAACTCTTGCCATGTCCGGCCGAACGCGCCCGTGTCCCTTGACCGTCGGCTCGATCGCCCTGTCGTTCCACCGGGGCACCGCGGCACTCGTCCGCCGGGTCCTGGAAGCGCACGGACACCCGGTCTCGGTGGTGGAGGCGCCCCACGAGGAGCTCTTCCGCCGTCAGTCCGCCGGAGAGATCGACATCTTGGTGTCCGCCTGGCTGCCGTCGAGCCACGATGAGTACCTGGCAGGACACCGGGACGAGGTCACCGTGCTCGCCCCGCACTACGAGCCGTACTGCCTCTGGGCGGTACCCCCCTACGTCCCCGCCGCCGAGGTCGCAGAGGTCGGCGACCTCGCCCGCCCCGAGGTGGCCGAGCGGATGACCCGCGTGATCGACGGCGTCAACCCGGGAGCCGGCATCAGCCGCTTCTCGGCCCGCATGGTGGCGGACTACGGCCTCGACCGGGCCGGTTACCGCTTCACCCCTGGCGACGAAGCGGGCTTCGTCGCCAGGGTCGAACGCGGGCTCGCCCGGCACGAATGGTTCGTCATCCCGCTCTGGCGGCCCCAGTACCTCAACCGCCTCCACGGGCTGCGGCCGCTGACGGAGCCGAAGGGCCTGCTGGGCACCGTCGACGCGGCCAGTCCGGTGGTTCGGAACGAGGCGATCGAGCGGATCCGCCCGGAGGCACTCGCCCGGCTCGCGGCACTCGAGCCGGGCAACGAGGGTGTCGAGGAACTGGACGTCCTGATCAACGTCGCCGGCCTCACGCCGCTGCAGGCAGCCGACCGCTACCTCGCGGGCCGTCCGCACCTGCTTCCCCGCATCCACCCGGGCGACTGACAGCCGAGGCGAAAGTCAGGGCTTGACCAGGACGATCTCGGTGTCCGCCTGGGCGGTGAGGTGCCCGGTCCGAATCGCGTCCGCCGGGAGCTCGAAGACGATCACGAGTCCGTCGCGTTCGTTCCCCTGTTCGCCGACGCGTGCGAACCCGAAGCCCGCGACGGTGGCCAGGGAGGCGGTGTTGTCAGGGCTGATCCTGGCCCGTACGGTCCTGATGCCGGGTTCGGCGGCGGCCCTGAGGAGCAGCGCCGCCAGCATGGCGCGGGCGTAGCCCTGGCGGCGGTGCGCCGGTACGACGGTGAAGCCGACCTCGACCGTGCCGTCCTCGTCCGGCGGCCTGTGGAACCCGGCGTCGCCGACCACGACCCCGTCCGGCTCGGACACGACGGCCCGCGTGATCCAGGGCGCGGCCGACGGCTCCCGGGCGAGCTGGGAGGCACGGTAGCCGAAGATCCAACGAGCCCGGTCACCGACGAAATGCGGATCGAGGGCGACACCGGCCTCGGCACTGCCGCCCGCGAGGTCGCCGTCGGCAAGCGCCCGCAGCGCCTTCGCACCGAGTTCGACGAAACGGACACGCCTGGGGACGGGACGGGATTCGCTGTTCACCGCGGAGATGCCCGTCCAACGGATGAAGGCCTGTCCACTGCTTTACGACGCCGGTGGACAGGGCGATCGTCCCGGTCGGGGACCACGGCCCCCGAAGTCCGCCCGCACCCTCGAGTCCACCTTCGGCCCCGGAACCGCCGGCCCTCACACGGAGGCAGCCGTGCCACCCGAGCAGTTAAGGCGTGCCGCCCTGCTGGCGGCCCATCCAGTCGATGATGGCCTGCTCGGTGCGGGCGAGCGCGTCGGTGGGGCTGAACTGCAGCAGCTCCGTCCCCGCGTCGACGTACGGCCGGTGGCCCGGCGGCTGGTAGAACGCGTCGCCGGCCTCGTACACCTCCTCGTGGTCGGTGAAGACGAAGCGCATGCGCCCGGCGATGACGTAGCCCCAGTGCGGGCAGTGGCACTGCCCGTCGGGCAGCGACTGAAGCGGCCCGTCCAGGTCCGCGTCCGCCGCGAAGGAGACGAATTCGACGGTGTAGCCGTTCATCTCCTCGCGGCGGTCGGTCACCGGACCGAACTCCTGGACGTTCGTCGCGGACTGCTTGGATACCTTCGGCATCGCTCGGCTCCTCTCCGTGACGGCCCCCGAGACTTCCCGTCGTTTCGAGTCGACCACTCCGTACGACCGGGTGCATCCGGGCGGTGGGGCAGGCTGCGTCGGACGCTCGCCGCCGGGGTGGCCGCGGGCGGCGGCGTGGTGCGCTGGTCCCGAGGGGGCGCCGGAAGCCGGTTGCCGGCCTCGTCGACGGCCGTGGGCTGCCGGGTCTTGAGGTGGTCCCGGAGGCCGTCGCGCGGTGGCTGGTCAGCGGGCGATCGAGATCGCGAAGGGCGTGAACCCGCTGGCGCGGATGACGTGCGGCACGAACAGGATCGCGGCTTCCGTGGCGCGGGCGGTGTGGATGCCGCCGAGATCGGTGATCCACTCCTCGTGCCAGCCGAGGTCGGCGAGCAGGTCGCGGACGGTCTGCTTGGCCTGGGGGTCCTGGCCGGACAGGAACGCGGTCGGCGGTTCGGTGAGGGTGGCCGGCGCGGTCATCACCGGGAAGAGCATGGTGTTGAGGGTCTTGACGACGCGCGTCTGCGGGAGAGCCTCCTGCAGTTGCTCGGCCAGGCTGGAGCCGGGGTAGATCAGGTCGGCGGGCAGTCCGTCCGGTCCGTCGACGGTGGCGTTGGAGACGTCGACGAGGATCTTGCCGCGCAGCTCTTCGCGCAGGGCGGCGAGCCGTTCCAGCGAGCCGGCGCCCGGGGTGGCGTTGATGACGACCTCGGCCGTCCGGGCGGCAGCGGCGGCGGCGCCCGGTGCGCGGTCCACTGCGCTCACCTCGTGCCCCGCCCGGGTGAGGGCGGCGGCCAGGTTGCCGCCGACGCGGCCGTTCCCGAGGACTGCGATCGTGGTCATGGTGGTCAGGTCCTTTTCGTTGCGGATGGGTTGTGGCCGCGGGTCGTGGCCGTGAGCTGTGGCAGTGGGCTGCGGCCGCGGGTGGTGATGTGCGGTCAGCGGGAGAGCGTGGCGACGGCGGCGGCGTGGACGCCGGGCGTGGCGGCCAGGAAGCTCGCGCTCTGCGGGGTCCAGGGGCGGCCCTGGGCGTCGGAGACCGTCCCGCCGGCCTCGGTGACGAGCAGCGCGCCGGGCAGCAGGTCCGCGCGGGCGCCGGCGAACTGCCAGAAGGCGTCCATCCGGCCGGCGGCCACGTTCACCAGGTGCAGCGTCGCGGGCACGGCGGTGCGCACCACGAGCGCGTCGGAGAGCATCGCGGTGATCGAGGAGCCGACCCGGCGCACGACCGTCTCGTCCTCGTCCGGTCGGGCCTGGCTGGTGGCCACGATGCCCAGGCCCAGGTCCTCGGTCGGGGAGACGCGCAGCGGCCGCCCGTCGAGGTGGGCGCCCGCGCCGGCGAGCGCGGTGTAGGTCTCGCCGGTCAGCGGGAGGTGGACGACGGTGAGCACCGGCTGGTTGTCGCGCACCAGGGTGGCGGTGACCGCCCACTCCGGCAGGGCGTGCAGGTGGTTGACGTTGCCCTCGGCCGGGTCCACCACCCACCACTCGCCGGCCGGCAGCGCCCCGCCGTCCAGCTCGTCCTCCACCCAGCCCGCGCCCGGGCGCAGTTCGGTGAGGGCGGGGCGCAGGATGGCGAGGGCCGCGTCGTCGTTGGCGGCGAGTGCGGCCGTCAGCTCCTCGCGGGTCCGGTAGGGGACCACGTCGCCGAAGCGCTCGCGCAGCGCCGCACCGGCCTCGCGCACCGCGTCCGTGGTCCGGGCGAGCAGGTCGGCGGCGGGGAGCGTGGCGCCGGAGAGGTCGGCGGCGGTGGCCTGAGGCATTGCGGACATGGCGGTACTCCCGTGCGAGAAGGGGTGGTTGAGGCCGGTCCGGCCGCGTCGTGCGGTGCGTCCTGCGCTCTGGTGACGAAGGTATCCAGGCCCGACATTACCTTCAAGTGCATGTCAAGCACGGGAAGGATGACTCCCATGCAACTGAACGGGCACTGCTCGCCGCCCTCGACCGCTCCTCGCCCCCTCCCGGCGGATCGGCTCGCGCCGCTCGCCGAGCCCGGCGTGGGCGTAGGCGGGTCGGCTCGCTTCCAGCCGGACGCCACTGGCCGATCCCGCGGGTCGCGGGGTCGGTCGCCAGCGCCGCCGCCAGACCATCGAGTCCGTCAACCAGACCTTCAAGGCCCAGCTCGACCTCGAACGCCACCATGGCCGCACCCCGGGCGGTGTCATGGTCCGTGTCCTACAACGCGTCCTCGCCCTGACCAGCGCGATCTGGCACAACCACCACACCGGCCAGCCCGTCATGCGCTCGCTGACCGGCTACGACCACTAACCCTTCGCATCACTCGTCTAGTCCGGCAGTCCTTCCCGCCCCTGGAGGGAGAAGAAGTGGTGCTGTACGCCCTCACGACCTCGCGCGCTTCAGAGAGCACGTTCATGGTCTCCACGCAGTCCCGCTGGTCCCGGAGTTCCGGAGCGATTCTCCCAGTCCACGGGGTGCACGTCACCGGACCGGGAGCCGGACGCTTCGCCCCCGTTGTCGGGTCGGGCCCACCGTTTCGGGCGACGGCCGCCCAGTCCGCGCGGCGAGCCCGAGCCCCCCAGGTGGCCGGGCTCCCGGGCGGCCGTCACCGCACGCAGAGCCGGTCAAGGGCCTCGCGGCTCTCCTCGTCCGCGGCTCGGTAGACCAGCAGGCGTAGTTCCGGGTCCTGGAGCGGCAGCAGGACGTCGAAGTCGACGGTGATCGCACCGACGACCGGATGCCGCAGCGACTTCCGGCCGCGTCCGTTGACGCTGACCTCCCGCTCGGCCCACAAGCGGGCGAATTCCTCGTCCTGTGCGGCGAACTCGGCTATGAGGCCGGACAGTTCCCGGTCCTGCGGGTGCGCGGCCCATGCCGCGCGCAGGTGGGCGATCCCGTCCCGCAGCACCTGCTCCCGGTCGGCGTAGAAGCCGCGCATCTCCGGGTGCAGCAGGCACAGCCACATCGCGTTGCGCCGTGCGGGCGGCACGGCCTCGAAGCCCGGTAGCAGGCGGGCCATTTCGGGGTTCCAGGCGAGGAGGTCGTAGCGGTAGTCCAGCAGCATGGCCGGCAGCGGCGAGAGGTCGCCGACCAGGCGGGCCAGCGACGGGGCCACACCGGCGTCCGGACCGCCGGTGGTGCCGGGACGGCGGCGTCCGGCCAGGTCGAACAGGTAGTCGCGTTCGCCCGGGTCCAGGCACAGGGCCCGGGCCAGCGCCGCCAGAACCTCTGCCGAGGGCCGCAGCCCGCGGCCCTGCTCCAGCCGGACCACGTAGTCGGTACTGACCCCGGCCAGTTCGGCGACCTCCTCCCGGCGCAGTCCGGGCGTGCGCCGGGCCCGCCGGTGCGAGGGCAGGCCCAGCCGCTCCGGATCCAGCCGTTCGCGCCTGCTTCGCAGGAAGGCTGCCAGTTCGACGGTGGTGTCCACGGTGCGTGTCGTCATGACCGGTCCAACCGCCAGGGTGGGACCGGCCTTCCCAGGAAAGTCCCTCCCTTATCAGGGGTCGGCCGCCGCCGCAGACTCGGTCCCGGCAACGGAACCCGAACACACGCGAGCACAGGAGAGCCTGATGGCACTGGCCCTGGACGACTACCGGCTGCTGGGCCGCTCGGGACTGCGGGTCTCACCGCTGGCCCTGGGCACCGCGACCTTCGGCACCGAATGGGGGTGGGGCGCCGAACGGGCCGAGGCCCGCAAGCTGTTCGACCGCTACGTCGGGCTCGGCGGCAACCTCCTCGACACCGCCGACACCTACACCGACGGAAGCTCCGAGCGCCTGCTGGGCGAGTTCGCCCGCGAGGAGCGCGAACGCCTGGTGCTGGCGACCAAGTACTCGACCCTGCGCCGCCCCGGCGACCCCAACTCCGGGGGCGGGCACCGCAAGGCGCTGTCCGGCTCGGTGGAGGGCAGCCTGCGGCGGCTCGGCACCGACTACCTCGACCTGCTGTACCTGCACGTCTGGGACTTCCGGACCTCGGTGGAGGAGGTGCTGCGCGGCCTGGACGACCTGGTCCGGCAGGGCAAGGTGCTGTACGTGGCGATCTCCAACACCCCGGCCTGGCAGGTGTCCCGGATGCAGGCGATCGCCGACCTGCGCGGCTGGTCGCCACTGGTCGCGCTGCAGGTCGAGTACAGCCTGATCGAACGCACCGCGGAGCGCGACCTGATCCCGATGGCCCGGGAGCTGGGCCTGGGCGTGGTCCCGTACTCACCGCTCGGCGGCGGGGTGCTCAGCGGCAAATACGGTCGGGAGGACGTGGGCGCGACGGGTGCCGGCCCCGACGGGAGCACCCGCCGGAGCCACAACCTAGCCCTGGGCACCCTCACCGAACGCAGCCTCGGCGTGGCCGAGGTGGTCCGGGAGGTGGCCGGCGAGCTGGGGCGCACCCCGGCCCAGGTGGCGCTGGCCTGGACGCTGCGGAAGCCGGGCGTGACGAGCACGCTGCTCGGCGCACGCACCCCCGCCCAGCTGGAGGACAACCTGGGCGCCCTGGCGGTCGAGCTGACGGACGCCCAGCTGGGCCGGCTCGACGCGGCGGGCGCGATCGCCCTCGGCCAGCCGCACGAGCTGCTGACGAGCGAGCCCATCCGCCGGGTGACCACCGGCGACCTGAGGATCGAGACCCGCAGCTGACGGCCGGCCGTCAGCTGCGGGAACCGGGGTCCGGATCCGCGGTCAGGGACCGGGGGCCGGGCCCGCGGTCGGGAGCAGCCGTCGGTTCACCGTCCGGGCGAACCGCGTCCGGCTGGCTTCCGTCGTCGGACTCCGTCGAAGCGGCCTGCCGACCGCATCGTCGGGTTCGCGCGTGACCCGTACCCGGCCCGGGCCGGCGGAGCCGCCGGCCCGGGCCGGGTGGCGCTCGGCCTCCGCGTCAAGCCCCGCTACTCCCGCGCCCCCGCCGCCTCGATCGACCGCCCGCGGGTGACGCGCCAGGCGGCGAGCACGGCCGCGGTCACCGCGACCGCGGCGCACAGGACCACCACCTGCGCGAGCGGTGCCCACGGGACGGTGGCCGCGAACCCGCCCACCAGGCGGTGCAGCGCGGTCGCCTGGGTGGCCGCGACCGCCGCGCCGGCCACGGCGGCGAGCAGGGTGCCCACCAGCACGGCGAGCAGGGACTCCGCCGCGATCAGCCGCAGGGTCTGGGCCCTGGTCGCCCCGGCGAGGTTGAGTGCCGCGAGTTCGCGCCGCCGGCCGGCCGCGGCCATGACCAGGGTGTTGGCTACCGAGAGCAGCGAGTAGCCGACCGAGATCCCGAGCACGACCACGCTCGCGTTCCGCGACTGCGCGCGCTGCTTGGCCGCCGAGCGGTCGAAGTAGAGGTCGGCTGGTCCGACCGCGGCGTCCAGGCCGTCGAGCGCCGTCCGGGCCGTTGCCGCGTCGGCGGGCGTGTCGAGCCAGGCCAGCGCGGGCAGTGCGCCCGCCGTGTGTGCCGCCGAGAGGTAGGTGTCGTCGCCGTTGAGACCGGTCCGGACCACCGCCGCGATGCGCAGTGCGGTCCGTGACCCGTCCGGGAGCCAGCAGGTGACGGTCTGCCCCGGTGACAGGTCGTCACTGCGGGCGGTGTGCTCGTCGACCACCAGGAAGTCGTCGCCGAGCCCGGTCAGTGAGCCGGCGACCACGGTCGGCTTCAGCACCGAGCCGAGTGCGTCGGGCCGGACGGCCTTTCCGCTGAGCGAGTCCAGGACGGTGCCGTCGGCGCCGCTGATCTCCAGCCGGGTGGGGGTGACCGTGGTGGCCCGCAGGTTCGCGAGCGCGGCGGCCGTCGGACGGTCCAGCAGCCCGCCGTCCAGGGGCAGCACCACGGCGGCGGCACGGGTCTGGCTTCGCGCGAGATCGGCGCGGGCCCCGTCGCCGGCGCCCTGCATGCTCATCATGGCCGCGACCAACCCCACGGCCACCACCACGGGGGTGACCGTGGCGGCGGTCCGGCGCCCGGCGTTGAGCGTGTTCTGGCGGACGATCAGCGGGCCTGCGCCGAGCCGGGCCAGCGGCCAGGTGGCCAGTCGGGCGGCGGGCCGCAGCAGCACGGGCGCGAGCAGGGCAAGACCGCCGACGAAGAGCAGCGGCACGGCGCCGTACTTGCGGGCGTTCACCGCGTACTCGGGTGAGGTCGCAGTGATCGTCCAGCCGGTCGCGACGGCGCCGGCGAGCAGGCCCAGGGCCAGTACCCAGCGCAGCGGGGTCATCGCCCGGGTGTTCGCGGCGGAGTCCCGCAGCGCCGCGACCGGGCGTACCCGGGCGGCCCGGACGGCGACGGCGGCGGCGCCCGACAGCGCGGCGGCGACGCCCAGGAGAGCGGCGAGCAGCAGCGCGAGCGGATCGGCGCCGACGTCGAACCATCCGGGTGCGACACCGTGGTGGACCATCCACCCGCGCAGCACGCCGGCGCCCGCCACCCCGAGCAGCGACCCGAGCAGCGACCCGGCCGCGCCGACCAGTCCGGCCTCGGCCAGGACCAGGCCGGCCACCTGGCACGGGGTGGCCCCGGTCAGCCGGAGCAGCGCAAGCTCGCGGCCGCGCTGCTCGATCGAGAAGGCGAAGGTCGCGATCACGATGAAGACCGCGACCGAGACCGCGATTCCACTGGTGGTGGCGGCCATGGCCTGCGCGTTCAGCAGCTGGTCCGCACCGCCGGACGGGTCGGGATCGGCCTGGCGGCGGTCCTGCCCGGTGAGCAGCAGCACGCCGTCGGCTGTCGGCAGGGCGGCTGCCGGGCCGGTGGTCGCCAGTGCGTTGACGGGTGGCGAGATCCGCGCGGCGGCGGCGTCGGTGAAGAAGGCGGCGTGTTCGAACCAGCGCTGCTCGGTGGCGCCGACGACGGTGTAGGCGGAGCGTCCGGCCGCGGTCGTGAGTGGGATCCGGTGGCCGACCAGCTCGGCGCCGCCGGTCAGCACGATCTCGTCGTCCGCCACCGGCGCCCGGCCGGTCGTCAGGTGGTACGGCGTCAAGGCTGCCGATGACCAGCCGTGTCCGACGGCGTCGGACGGGCCGCCCGGGTGGCGGGCCGCAAAGGTGCGGTCGGCGACGACCCCGGCCGGCGCACCGCCCGCCACGGTGGCCGGCAGCCCGGTGGGAAGCCGGGCCGCCTCGCCGCGCGCGTCGGCGGGCACGGCCACGGCCGTGGCGGCCGCGAACCGCTGGGGCGCGGGGTGGGGCGTACCGGCGGTCGCGGCCAGGACGAGCGACATCATCGAGATCAGCCCGGTGCCCAGGACGAGGGCGGCGAACACCCCGGCGAAGGCGGTCCAGCGGCTGCGCAGGTTGGCCATGGCCAGTTTCAGCACGCCGCGGCCTCCTCGAGGTGGTCGCGGCCGGCGCCGCTGGGTTCGTCGTCGGTCGGCTCCAGCGCGGCCATCCGGGCGGCGACCGCCTCGGCCGTCGGGTCCGCCAGCTCGTCCACCACCCGGCCGTCGGCGAGGAAGACCACCCGCCCGGCGTACGAGGCGGCCACCGGGTCGTGGGTCACCATGATGATCGTCTGCCCGTGCTCGGCGACGATCCGGCGCAACAGCGCCAGCACCTCCCGGGAGGTGCGGGAGTCCAGGGCCCCGGTCGGCTCGTCGGCGAAGAGCACCTGAGGGCGGGTGACCAGGGCGCGGGCGATGGCCACGCGCTGCTGCTGGCCGCCCGAGAGCTCGCTCGGCAGGTGCGCGGCTCGCGCGGCCAGGCCCAGTTCGGACAGTACCCGGTCGACGTCGGCGGGCCGGGGCGGCTTCTTGGCCAGCTGGAGCGGCAGCTCGACGTTCTGCCGGGCGGTCAGCGTGGGCAGCAGGTTGAAGGACTGGAAGACGAAGCCGATCCGCTCACGGCGCAGCCTGGTCAGGGCCGTCTCCGACATGCCGCGCGGGTCCACTCCGGCGAGGCGGACCCGGCCCTCGTCCACCTGGTCGAGCCCCGCCGCGCACTGGAGCAGGGTCGACTTTCCGGAGCCGGACGGCCCCATCACCGCGGTGAAGGAGCCGGCCGGGAACTCCAGGGTCACCCCGTCCAGGGCCGCGACCCGGCTCTCACCGCTGCCGTACACCCGCCGGACTCCGGTCAGCGCGACGACCGCGCTGTCTTGCACCATGCTGAACTGCCCCCGAGCTGAATGATCATTGAAAGAGGTGACAGTCATACCAGCTTGGGAGCCGATCGAGGGCTGAGTTCGGGCACGTCCGGCCTGTCAGGCCGTGGCGGACGCGCGGCGGGCCCGGGGGCAGCGGGCCGGGGGACGACGGCCGCCGCGCCCCTCACCCGGGCGGGGCCGGGCGCTCCAGCGCCGGCAGCACCTTGTCCAGCGTGATCGGCAGGTCCCGCACCCGCACGCCGCAGGCGTGCCACACCGCGTTCGACACCGCGGCGGCCGTGCCGACGATGCCGATCTCCCCGATGCCCTTGGACCCCACGGCGTTGACGTGCGGATCGTGCTCGGCGAGCCAGTGCGCCTCGATCCCGACGACGTCCGCGTTGGCCGCCACGTGGTAGTCCGCGAGGTCGTGGTTGACGACGTGCCCGGTACGGGGGTCGAGCACTCCGCTCTCGTGCAGCGCCATCGACAGCCCCATCGTCATCCCGCCGACGAACTGCGAGCGCGCCGTGCGCGGGTTGATGATCCGACCCGCGGCGAACACGCCCAGCAGCCGCGGCACCCGCACCTCACCGGTGTCCGCGTGGACGTGCGCCTCGGCGAACTGCGCCCCGAAGGCGTGCATCGCGTAGCGGTCGTCGGCCGGCCCGACGGAGCCGAGCGCCTCGGCCCCCTCCGGCGGCTCGGCCCCGTACCGGGCCAGGAAGGCACGCGCGGCCTCGACCACGGCCGAGCCCCACGTCGTCATGCCCGAGGAGCCTCCGGCCACCGACGCCACCGGGTAGTCGGTGTCACCGATGCGCACCTCCACCTCCCCCACCGGCGCCCCGAGGGCGTCCGCGGCGATCTGCGCCAGCGTCGTCCACGTCCCGGTGCCGAGGTCGGCCGCGCCGATCTCGACGACGAAGCGCCCGCCCTCCCACCGGATCACCGCCGTCGACTTCGACATGCGGCTGACCGGATAGGTGGAGGCCGCGACGCCCGTACCGACCAGCCAGTCGCCGCGCCGGCGCACCCCGGGCCGCGGGTCGCGCCGCGGCCAGTCGAACCGCGCCGCCCCCTCCCGCAGGCAGCCCACCAGGTTGCGGCTGGAGAACGGCCTGCCCGAGCCGGGCTCGACCGCGGGCTCGTTGCGCACCCGCAACTCGACCGGGTCCACGCCCAGCCGCTCGGCCAGCTCGTCCATCGCCACCTCCGGGCCGAACATGCCGGGACACTCGCCGGGAGCGCGCATCCAGGACGGCACCGGCACGTCGAGCGCGGCGAGCCGCTCTTGTGGTCTTCCCTCAGCAGCACGATCGCGTCCATGCACGGTCCTTTCGGTGGGGTGGAAGTCGGCGCCGGACGCACTGGCACCCGGCTTCCGGGCACCCGCGCGGGCGCGCCGGGCAGACCACCCGCATGCCGCAGCCTGCCGCTGCGGTCCCCTGTCCGGACGGCCGGCGGCGGCCGGAGGACCGCCCGACGGCGGAACCGGGCGTGGGGGCACCCGGCACGGGTAGGCGCCCGCTGTCAGGGGCCGGGCCGAGGAAGAAGAGGGGTCGAGACCATGACCGCCATCGCCGCACCGACCGCGCCGCTGCCCCCGGCGCCGCCACTGCCCCGCCGGCCGCCTCGCCGGCCGGCACCGCTCCTGCCCGGCCTGCCCCCTCCCCCGGGCTGTGCAACCGAGCCCGCCGACGCGGGCACCACCCGAGCGGGACGCCACCCGGGCCTGGCCCGGCGCACTGACCTGAGATCCGCCCGGACCTGACAGCCACGGCGACCGCGTGCTGCGCCTCACCGTTCACGGACCCCAGGAACGCCCGCGGCCACGGGCGGACCGCGGGCGCATACGCGCCCGGCGCACGGGTACCCGCCCGGCATGCTGACCCTCGGCATCGAGGAGGAGTACCTCCTGCTCCACCCGGCCACCGGCCTCCCGGTGGCCCGCGCCGCCCAGGTACGCCGCGCCGCCCGTCTCCAGCCCGCCCTGGAACGCGACGAGGTCCAGCACGAACTCCTCCAGGCCCAGCTGGAAGTCGCCACCCCCGTCTGCCACGGCCTGGAGGAAGCCGGCGGCCATCTGCTGCGCATGCGCCTGGCCCTGGGCGAAGCCGCCCGGCAGGAGGGCTGCCGCCTGGTCGCATCTGGTGCGGCGCCCTTCGCCGACCGGGTGCCCGTGCCGGTGACCGACACCGCCCGCTACCAGGCCATGCACGCCGACGCCCGGATGCTCACCGATGAGCAGATGATCTGCGGCATGCACGTCCACCTGGGCATTCCCGACCGTGCGGCCGGGGTCACGGTGATGAACGGGTTGCGGCGCTGGCTGCCCCTGTTGGTCGCGCTCGCCGCGAACTCGCCGCTGTGGCACAACACCGACACCGGGTTCGCGAGCTGGCGCACCCTCGTCTTCGGCCGCTGGCCCGTCAGCGGACCGCCGCCGGTGTTCGACGGCGCGCACGACTACGACCGGCGCACCACGGGCCTGGTCGGACGCGGGCTGATAGGCGACCTCGGGCAGATCTACTGGCACATCCGCCTCTCCGAGCACTTCCCCACCGTCGAGATCCGGGCCATGGACGTCCAGGTACGGCCCGACGAAGCGGTGATGCTCGCGGGAATCGTGAGGGCCCTGGCCACCCGAGCCCTCACCGACGCGCGATCCGGACACCGGCCCCCGCCCGTCGAACCGGAACTCCTGGCGGCCGCGATGTGGCACAGTGCACGGCACGGCTGCACGGGCACCGTGTTCGACCCGACCTCCGACCGTCTGGCCCCCGTTGCCGATGCCGTGGCCGCCCTGCTCGACCACACCGGCCCGGTGATCGACGGCACCGGGGACGGGCGCCACATCGCCCCCGCGCTGGAACGCCTGCTGCGGGAGGGAAACGGCGCCCGACGCCAGCTGCGCCGACTGCGCACCGAAGGCCGGACCGGCCTCGTGGCGATGCTCACCGACCAGACCACCGGCCACTGAGCTCCCCGCTCCCCGGAGCCGACCTCCCCGCAGCCCGGGCCTGGTCGGCGGTGTGCCCGGCGCCCGTGGCCCGGGGCCGTCCCGGCGGCCCCGTCGAGGGCGGGCTCCGGGACGGCCGGCGCTGCCTCGACCGTCATCGGCCCGAGGGCCACCGCCGTCTCCCCGGGACCGAGCGCATCCCGTCGGGCGCGTCCCCGTCGTTCCCCGTCCCCGTCTCCACCGCCCTGGCGGGGCCGACCGCCCCGGCGTGGCAGCATGCCAGGGCGTGGACATGCGCCGCAGGAGCCCCGTGAGCCTGACCGGCCCCGCCGACGGCCCGTGGTGGTGCCGGTGGGACCACCGCCCTCTGAGAACCGGACAACGCGGGCAGGCAGGCGTCGACCGGTCCTCAGGGCATCGCGACGGCGTGCAGAACCGGATGGCCGTCGGCGTAGTCGTCGGGCGCGGACAGCACGGTCGCCGCCTCCCCCTCGATCCGCAGCCGCCACAGCCCGGCAGGGTCCTTCCACACGTGGCCGCCACCGGGAGCCACGTCGTCGCTCAGATGCACCAGCAGCACCTTGGGACGGACGTGTCCGACCCGGCCCGGGGAGCGAACCCTCGAAAGAGGAGGAGCAGGGGGTGCCAGGGCAGAGCGTGGAGAGCGAAGCCCGCGCGGCGAGGAGCAGAGCCCCTCGAAGCACCGGCGTGACCAGGGGACCAAGGGCCCGTCCCGCCGTCCGGCCGGAGGCTACTCCCAGAAGGCCCGAACAGGTGTCGGCCCGCAGGAACCCGACCAGTCCGAAGGTGGTCAGTGACCAGCCCTCACCCGCTCAGGTCTCCTCGAGCAAGCGCCTGCGGCACTGGCTCGCGGGAACCACAGCGGCTTCGGTCCGGTCACTGATGTCCCGGGGTCGCCGACGGCTCGTCCTCCGCGAGGCCCAACGCCTCCAGAAGCCGCCTGCAGTCTTCGCGGTCGAGCGCGTGAGCGGCTATCGTCCTGCGCGCCCGGCACAGGACCGATTCCGGTACCGAACCGGCTGGTTCGAGAATCTCGCCGACCGACGCCGGGTCCCAGTTCGGACGCATCAGCAGAGAACCCCTTCGCATGCGGGTGAATCTTTCAGGCTACTGCGCCACCCCACAGCCCGGAAGGACGCCTCCTCCCCCGTCTGCCGGCCGCCGTCGACGCGGCCAAGGGGGTTGGACCGGCACCCGCTGCCCAGGCGCCCGACAGGGCGTCGCCGCCCTCCTCGACCCCAGCCGCGCGGCGACGCCCACCAGGTCCATTCCGTTGGCGGCGGCACGGTCGTTTCCCGCCTGCCAGGGACGGGCAGCCGTCCGGCAAGCCTCGGCTCGAGGCCCTGACAGAGGAGCCGCCGCCAACGGTGCCCGCCGACAGCACAACCCCCGGGTGGTCCGTGCACGCGTCCGACGGCTGGCACTGCGGTGGCTCCTCGGAAGGGGCACACGCACAGAACCGGGTGCGCTTCGAGGCCCACCCGGGACGTTCGACGAGCGGGCGGCCCGGGCCCTGGACGGAGACGGCGCGCACGACGTGCGCCGCTCCCCCGCGGCCCTGCCGGAGCGACGCCCCGTGCCCTGGTGGCCCTGCTGCAGAACCCGGTCAGTCCGGCTCACCGACTGGCACGACAGCCGTCATACGGACGCCATGCGGATGAGGCGTTTCGCATCGTAGGGAGCGGGCAGGCGGCCGAGGCGTCCGATCGGACGCCTTCGGTCTCCTGGGCAGTTGGGGGTGTGCGATGGCTCGGTCGTCGGGTGGCGACGGACGGTGGTGGCGGGCCCTGCGGCGCACGCCGCTGACGATGTGGAACGACGACGTCACCGACTTCGCCGCAGCCCTGACGTACTACGCGATCCTGGCGGTCCTGCCGGCACTGCTGGCCACGGTGGTCGGCTTCGCACTGATCAGCCCGGCGGTGGCCCGGGACGCGGCGGCGCACCTGGCCGGGCTGGTGCCGGGCCAGGCCGGTGCGCAGCTGGGCGGAGTGCTGTCCCAGGCACTGGGCGGTGGTTCGACCGGCTGGACACTGCTGGCAGCGGGCGCCGGCAGCGCGCTGTGGTCGTGCTGCAGCTATCTGGCGGTGTTCCGGCGGGCGCTCCACCGGATGCACGGCACCAGCGACCGGCGCTCCCCGCTGCGCAAGGCCCCGCGGATCGTGGCGACGGCGGCGGTGCTGCTGGTACTGCTGGCGGTGAGCGCCCTGGCCCTGATCCTGAGCGGTCCTGTCGCCGAGGGCGTGGGCCGGGCTCTGCACCTGGGCGGGACGGTACCGCTGGTGTGGTCGCTCGTCCGCTGGCCCGTTCTGCTGCTGGTGGTGGCGGTCCTGGTGCTGGTCGTCTTCCGGACCGGCCCCGAACCGGCGCGGCGGCGGCACACCAGCCTGCCCGGCGGAGCCCTGGCGGCGGCGCTCTGGCTGGCCTTCTCGGCCGGCTTCACGCTGTACACCAGCGCCCTGGGCACCTACAGCCGCCTGTACGGCTCGCTTGCGGGGACGGTGCTGTTCCTGATCTGGCTGTGGCTCTCCAACCTGGCGCTGCTGGCGGGTGCGCAGTTCGCAGCGGAACTACGCCGCGACGCCGCCGGTCCGGCCGGCGTATCCGGAGCCACGGTTCAGCCACCCGTCAGCAGCCCCCGACCGGCCGAAGGCTGAAGCTGCTCCACGAGGTGCCGGGCCGTTCCTCCTGAGCTTCGTGTTCGTCGAGTGCCACCGCACCGGCGCTCCACGACCGCCGGCGGTCCTCGCCGGCACGGGCGCAGCGCGGCGTCGGCGGCACGGGCGGCCTCCGGCTGCACTTGGGCTCCCCGGTCCTTCCGCTGCTGGTCACAGGACCGGCAACGGTCCGAACGGGCGTGCCTGGCGTGACCGGCAGGCCGCAGTGACCCGGCAGCCGTCGGGGCGGGCGGGTCGGCCGGTTACCCAAGCGCGTCGGCCAGGCTTCAGCCGTCGAAGCGGAACCAGCGGAAGCCGTGGTCGAGGAGTGCCGTCAGGGTCCCGCGGTGGAGCCCGGAGGACGGCACGGCGTGAGCGGCCCGCTTCGGGCGGGTGGCCGGGTCGGGAGTTTCTGACCCGGCCACCCTGCCGCCATGTCCCACGGCTCGGTCAGGGCTCGACCGGGACGGACGTCGAGTCCGCCGGAGCCGCGGGGTGCCCGGTCCGGATCGCGTCCGCCGGGACCTCGAAGACGATCACGAGCCCGTCGTGTTCGTCTCCCTGCTCGCCGACGCGCGTGAACCCGGAGCCCGCGACGGTGGCCAGGGAGGCGGTGTTGTCGGCACTGACCCTGGCCCGCACGGTCCTGACGCCGGGTTCGGCGGCGGCCCTGCGGAGCAGCGCCTCCAGCATGGCGCGGGCGTAGCCCTGGCGGCGGTGCCCGGGCACGACGGTGAAGCCGACCTCGACCGTGCCGTCCTCGTCCGGCGGCCCGTGGAACCCGGCGTCGCCGACCACGACCCCGTCCGGCTCGGACACCACGGCCCGCGTGATCCACGGCGCGGCCTCCGGCTCCCGGGCGAGCTGGGAGGCACGGTAGCCGAAGATCCAGCGGGCCCGGTCACCGACGAAGTGCGGGTCCAGGGCCACGCCCGCCTCGGCGCTGGCGCCGGCGAGGTCGCCGTCGGCGAGCGCCCGCAGCGCCTTCGCGCCGAGCTCGACGAAGCGGACGCGCTGGGGGCTGGTGGGGTGGGGTTCGCTGTTCATCGCGGAGATGCTCGCCCGGCGGCCGGAAGGCTGTCCACCGCTTTTGCGGTCCCGCCGGGCACGGCGGTCGCCCCGGTTGGTGCTCTGGGCGGCTCTCCGCCGGCCGCCGCCTCAGCCCGACCGGGTCGCGCCGTTCAACGGGCGGGCCCCGTGGCGAGTTGGACGGGCCCCCGGAGTTCGACCAGCTCACACGGCGGGTTCTCAGAAGGACCGGAAGATGCCGGAGGGGTCGTTCCGGGCGGCTTCGACGATGTCCGCGAAGGCGAGATTGGCGATCGACAGGTTCGCGTGGATGTCACCGATGCCGGCGGGAACGGTCCGGACGGTGCCGCCGTCCGCCTCGAACTCCTCGTCGCTCGTGTACTCCTCGTCGCTCGCGTGCTCCTCACGGGTCGGCACGGACACCACCAGCAGGGTGTGCTCGCGCCCTTCCATGGCGACGCCGTCCGCCAGGTAGACGACGCTCAGTTCCGGATCGCCCGAGAGCGCGGCGATCACGGCATCGGGCGTCGCACCCGACCAGGCCGGATCGTCCACCACGTGGAGGTGGGGGTCGACATCGTCGCTTCCGTCGAACTCCCACGGCTTCGACAGCTCTGCCAGCACGGACTGCCAGGCCCGGTCGTCGCTGAAGTCGGTTCTGATGACCAATGCGGCGAACTCGTCGCGCTCGGCAATGGCGGGCAGCATCGTCAGGCTCCGATCTTCACGTGACCGTACGTACGTGTCACGCACACCCTGCCAGCCACCGCTGACAGCCGGTCGCACGGGCCCGGGGCCCGGCCTCCGGCCGAGCCGCGCGGCGGCGATCGGCGGGGCCGGGCCGGGAGCACTGCCGGTTCACGGGTCGGGGGTGTCCGGGCCGGCGGGCAGGACGCGGGCGATGAGGAGGGCGACGTCGTCCGGGGTGTCGGGGCGGCGCAGGGCGGTGAGGAGCAGGTCGCACGTGTCGTCCAGGGGGCGGCGGGGGCCGGCGAGGAGGTCGGCGAGGGTCTGCAGACGGCGGTCGATGTCCTGGTCGCGGACTTCGACGAGGCCGTCGGTGTAGAGGACGAGGTCGTCGCCCGGGCGCAGGGTGAGGTCGCGGGTGGGGAACGGCAGGCCGCCGACGCCCAGCGGCGGGCCGGGGTCGATCCGGACCGGGTGCGGGGTGTCGCCGGGGCGGGCGAGGACGGGCGGGGGGTGGCCGGCGGAGGCGATGCGCAGGAGCCCGGTGGCCGGGTCGAACAGGGCGATCAGGCAGGTGGCCATGGCGTCGCCGAGGTCTCGGGTGGTGGCGTCGAGGTGGGTGAGGAGGTCGGCCGGGTCGGTGGTGAGCCGGGCCAGGGCGCGGGTGGTGGTGCGCAGCTGGCCCATGGTGGCGGCGGCGTTGATCCCGGAGCCCATGACGTCGCCGACGACCAGGGCGGTGCGGTGGCCGGCCAGGGGGATGGTGTCGAACCAGTCGCCGCCGGTGTCGTCGGTGGCGCTGGCGGGCTGGTAGCGGTGGGCGATGGCCAGGCCGGGCGGGTCGGGGGCGTGCTGGGGTGGCAGGAGGTGGCGCTGGAGGGCGATGGTGGCCTGGCGCTGGTGCTGGTACCAGCGGGCGTTGTCGATGGCGACGGCGGCGCGGGCGGCGAGTTCGGTGGCGAGCAGGACGTCGTCCTGGTCGAACGGGTCGGGGTTGCGGGTGCGTTTGAGGTCGAGGGCGCCGAGGACCCGTCCGCGGGCGATGAGCGGCACCGCCAGGTAGGAGTGGACGCCGGCCTCGGCGAGGAGGCGGGCGGCGGTCTCGTCGCGGGCGATCCGGGGCAGGTCGGCGGCGCTCACGTGGGCGACGAGGACGGGGTGGCCGCCGACGGCGGCCTGGGTGACCAGGCGGCGGGGGTGGTAGCGGGTGACCTCGCCGACCGGGTCCGCGGCCAGGGTCGCGGGCGTGGGCTGGGCGGCTTTGATCGCCATCGCGCGGAAGCGGGCGGGCCCGTCGTCGGCGCGGCCCGTCGCCCCGGGCAGGGCGGCGTCCAGCAGGTCGACGGCGGCGATGTCGGCGACCTCCGGCACGGTCACCTCCGCCAGCTCCCGGGCCGTGGTGGGCAGGTCCAGCGTGGTGCCGACCCGGATCGACGCGTCGGCGATCAGCGACAGGCGCCGCCGGGCGCGGGCCGCGGTGAGGGACTGCTCGTAGGGGTTCGTGACGTCGATGACGGAGATCGCCAGCCCCATCACCCGGTGTGCCTGGTCCTCCAGCCGGTAGAACGACGACGTCCACGCGTGGGTGCGGTCGTCGTACGGCATGTGCCCGACGGTGAACTCCTCCAGCACCGGCCGGCCGGTGACCAGCACCCCGCGCATCCGGTCCTCGATCGCCGCGACGTCCAGGTGCGGCAGGACCTCGTGCGGGGTGCGGCCCAGGTGCTCGGCGGCCGGCACCCCGTTGATCCGCTCCAGCGCCGGGTTCACCAGCTCGTAGCGCAGGTCCTCGTCCAGGACCGCGAGGCCTATCGGTGCCTGGTCGACCATCCGCGCCGACAGCGCCAGATCCCGCTCGACCCGCTGCAGGGTCTCCCGGGACGACACGATGCACAGCGCGTACCAGGTGCCGGACGCGGCCTGCAGGCGCATGTTGCGCATCTCCACCAGCACCGTGCGCCCGTCCTTGTGCCGGGCCGGGAACGCCCCCGCCCAGGTGCCCTCGCCGGCCATCACCCGCTCGAACGCCTCCAGCACCGTCTGCCGCCGGTCCGGCGAGACCAGCAGGTCGATCGCCGCGCGGCCGAGCGCCTCCTCGCCCCGGTAGCCGAACAGCGCCTGTGCCTGCGGGCTCCACAGCGAGATCCGCCCCTGCGCGTCCACCACGACGGCCGCCACGCCGAGGACGTCCAGCAGGCCGCCCGCCGCCAGTGCCGCATCGGCCGGCCCCAACCGCTCCGCCACCGTGCACCACCTCCTCGCCCGCTCGCCCGGCCACCGCACCAGGATCCCGTGTCATTCCATCGTCTGCCCGATGCCGCGGACGTGACCGGCGGCCCGGGCCTCGGCCCCGCGCGAAAAGCGGGACGCCGGGCTCCCGGTGTCCCGTCGCCGCCCACTCAGGTCAGGACGGCGCGTACCGAGGCTGCGCCGGGGCCCGCGGGCAGCCGGCCTCCGATCACGACGTCGGCCGCCCGGAGGTGTTCGATCTTGATCCAGTCCCGGGAGCGTGCCCCCGGGAGGTAGCGGGAGTCGCCGTGTCTGGCGATGACGCCTTCGAGCCGGTGTTCGCGTGTCCACCCGTAGGCCTCGGCCACCGAGTCCCCGGTCGGCGGGACGCGCAGACCCGGCTGCCCCGGTTCCGGATTCTCGAGCAGGTCCCGTCGTCGTGCGTACGGCTCGGCGAGCAGGGGGGCGGCCGTGGGCGTGCAGCAGGTCGAACGCGATGAACAGCGTGGGCATGGTCGGCACCCCGGCTTGGACGGCGGCCGGGAGGGTTCCGCTGCTCCTGAAGGCCTTCGTTGTCAGGGGCTGCTGAGAGGATGCGGGCCTGGAGGAGGGCGGCCCCGCTCTGCCCTGGCAGTGAGGAGACGTCAGATGGATTTCGCCAAGACCCTGTTCGCCCACCTCGCGGAGGCACCGCAGACCAGCGGGCCGCGCGATTCGTGGTGGATCCACCCCGTGGGTACGCTCCCGGTCTCCTCGGACATGGCCCTCGTGTTCGACCCCACGTCGGGTGAGGCCGACGGCCTGGAGGTGCCTGCGGGCAGCCATCGGGTGTACGCGGTGATGGATGCGGCGCCGGGAGAGGCGCCGATGACGCTCGGGTTGCTGCTGTGGTTCGACGAGGCACCGCCGGTGGAACTCGGTGAGTACTCGGGCGTGGGCGTGATGACGCACTGCGGCGTCGTGTGCCTCGGCGATCGGCGGGACGACGACGGTGCCCTGGTGAGCGGGCTGATGAGGCTGGCCGGGCAGGAGATCCGGCGCCGTGCGGCGAACGGCCGGGACCGAGGTCTGCTGCCGGCGTTCGAGGGGGCGTGTCGGCAATACAGTCCCGACGCCCTGCAGCCGCCCGAGGAATCCTCGCCTGACACGTTCCGTGCCGGATGGCACGTCCTGTCGGACGAACGGACCGGGTCGACGGTCATCGCGCTGCTGGACCACGGCGAGAACGGCGGCATCTACCCCTGTCTCGACGCGCAAGGGCGAGAGGTCGCCCACCTCGTACAGTTCGAGACCGAGTGACGACCCGCCGGGCGGTCTCCGCACGAGCGGCCCGGGCCCGCGGCGGCGCGCCGTCGGTGCAGGAGCGGAGGGTCCGGCCCGGGAGCGGTCGGCGGCGCCGGGGCAAGGTGGTCCCGGACGGGCTCGATCAGTGTGGTCGTGGCCAGGGAGCCGGCGTCGGCGGTGGCGGGACGGACGTCCGGCCCACGGGAGGTGGAACGCCCGGGCCGGGGTCTCCCGGGTTCCCCCTCCGGGTCTGTTCAGGCGGCGACCGTCAGGTCGGCGCGGCCGAACAGCAGGGCGTAGCCGCGGGGCAGCTGGGCGAGGATGCGGTCACTGAGGTCGTCGCCGGCGAGGTCGGTGACGGCGGCGAGGACGGAGGAGGTGTCCCAGCGGGCCGCGGTGAGGCTGGTGCCCAGGTTGCGGGCGACCGCTTCGACGAAGACGGGGGCTGCGACCGGGGCGGGGAGGGGGATCTGCGAGGCGAAGACGGCGCGGGCGCGGTCGGGCAGGGCCGCGGCGAGGTCGCAGCGCTCCTCGCCGGTGAGCTGGGAGCCGAGGACGGCCAGGACGGCGGTGAGGACGCGTTCGGCTTCCTCGTCGCCGGCGTAGCGGCCGAGGGTGCGGACCTGCTGGATCAGGTGGCGGTAGCGGGTCATGGCTGTGGAGCCTTCCGGGGGCCGGCCGGCCGCGGGTCGGCGGCGGCGTGAGGGTGGTCGGTCGGAGTCCGAGTGCCCGGCGCCGGTGTAGACCGGTGAGGTTCAGCAGCCGGATCTTGCGGCCCCCGGGCCTGGCGCAGCGCTCCGGGCGTCCGGGGCGCTGCCCGTCCGGGCGGCCTCGGGAAGCGACCGACTGGGGGTGTTCCGGCCGCCCCTTCGATCGAGGGGGAGAGATCGGGGGCGGCCGGAACGGTCGGGGACGGGTCAGGCCCGGATCTGCTTGCGGTCGCCGTTGTGGCTGATGGCGACCTTGCGGGGCTTGGCCTTCTCGGCGACCGGGATCTTCAGGGTCAGCACGCCGGCGTCGTAGTCGGCGGTGATCCCGGCGGGGTCGAGGGTGTCGGAGAGCATGACCTGGCGGGAGAACACGCCGAGCGGGCGCTCGGAAAGCTCCCACTTCACGCCCTCGCCCTCCTGGCGCGGGCGGCGCTCGGCCTTGACGGTCACCATGTTCCGCTCGACGTCGATGTCGATCGCCTCCGGGTCCACCCCCGGCAGGTCGAAGCAGATCACGTACTCGTCGCCGGCCCGGTAGGCGTCCAGCGGCATCGGCGCCGGACGCGACCAGGTCCCCGTGTTGCCCAGGAACTGCTGGGTCAGCCGGTCCAGCTCGCGGAACGGGTCAGTGCGCAGCAGCATCGCGAAACACCTCCACAGATCGAATGGGTGCCAGTGCGCTTCACCTGACACCTTTGTAGCGCGGTCATCCATCCGATGACAAGTCGGCGTGTCGCCTATAGAGTGACTTCATGAGCGAGAAGTCCCGCAGAGCCGCCGCCGACACCTCCCCGGCCGGTCGAGCCCGCCTCGTTCCTGGCAGCCAGCGGATCCACCGGACGTCCGCCGCAGCCCTCGACGCCGTCGACACCCACCTGGCGCACCTCGACGCCCTGCGCCCCGACCGACGCGACGGGCCCGCCGTGGGACCCGGACGCCTCGCACACCCCGGACGGCCGCCCGCCGGGAACGGTCCGGAGCGGGCGGATGCCGGCATGACCGGCACCGCCGCCTCAGCCCGAGTCGCGGGCCGGGGACCGACCGGAGCGAGCGACCGGGCCTGCTGCCGGGCCTCCACCGGCCAGGCTCCGCCGGGCCGTACGGCGACCCGCCCCCGGGGACGGACCCTCGGAGACGAGAAGATCCGTTCGGCGGATAGGGTGCCGCCATGAGCATGTCCAAAGCGGTCGAGCAGGTCGTTCACGAGGCGCAACTCCAGCTCACCGACGGGACGTGGGAGCTCAGCACGCCCGACTCGGCGCTGGCCCGGCAGACCGCCGAGGCCCTCGCGGGCGCCGTCGGCCCCGCCGACGTCCAGGAGGCGCTGCCGAGGATCGAGCGGCTCGCCGCGCTGCGCGAGGCCCTCGCCGCCCTCGCCACGACCGTCGCACGCACCCACGGCCACCTCGCCTGGTTCCTCGCCGACGCCAGCAGCCACCTCACACCGGTCCTCCACTGGCGCGCTCTGGACGCCCCCGGCGGCCGTGCCTTCGGCGCCGTCCCGCCCACCGACGACGAACTCGCCGACGCCGAAGCCGCCATCCGCACCGTCGCCGCCATACTCACCCGCACCGGCCGCAGCTGACCGGCCACTCGGCCCCGCAGGCGAGCGGACACACAGGGGGCAAGGGGGCACAGGCGGGCGAACGGGCACACGGGGGCGCAGCGCGGAACCGGGGCCCGGCCTGACGCGCGACGCGCCGACGTCATCGCGTACGGGGTTTCGACCGCGGCCGGGACCGGCCGGACTCACCGGAGCCCGTCACCGTCGGGCGGTGTCAGCTGACGAAGATCCGGTGCGGGGCGTCCGAGGTGGCGACCTGCTTGCGCTCCACGTGGACGCCCGGGTACGTCTTTGCGGCGCTGCGCACCCCGAAGCTGGTGGCCACGGCCAGCAGGCCGCTCACGCCCGACAGGCCGGCGACGGCGCCGCCGCCGCCGATGAGGCAGGCGATGACGACGAGGACGATCCCCGCCACGAGCAGGAGCCAGCCGAACGTGCTGCGGGTGCGCTGCTTCTGCGCGGCGGTCGGCCCGGATTCCAGCACCACCCTGACGGGGAGGCGACAGTCGCCGCAGAACACGTCGAGGACGACGGCCCCCGACTCCGGGCGCCGGCTCGCGCCGAGCGGGAACAGGTGCCACTGCGACCGGTAGGTCGTGCTCCGCACCCCCTCGGTGCGGGTCATGCTCGCCCGGTGGCCCAGGCGGAACTGTGCGACTCCAGTGGGCACGCTCATGGATCCGGCTCCGTCTCCCCCGTGCGCGGCCCCCGGGCGTCCGCGCGAGCCGCGATGGTAGCAAACGCAGGCGTACACGAAGAGGCCGCCGGGCGACGGGCAGGGCCGCGCGGAGGCCTGCCGGCCGGGGCGGGCGGAGGCGCCCGGCACCGGCACACGGGCCTCAGGCTCCGTGGCGGTTCAGGCTGATATGGCATGGACATGCTTAATGCGGCGGGCGGGACGGGGCGGGACACCGCACCCGGTCGCGCGCCGCCCGTCCGAAGACGTCCACCGCACCCCTGGAGACCCCGTGAATCCCGCCACCGCCTCCCGCAGGCGGCGCCTGCTCGCCCCCGGCGCCGCCTGCCTCGCCCTGCTGTGCTCCACCGCCCTCGGTGCCGCGACACCGGCGCAGGCCTTCAGCGGGGGGAACCACGAGAGGATCACCCGGGCCGCGCTGGGGGCCGGGGGCTGGCACCCGAACTCGCTGACGGCGATGGCGGACGGGAACTCGGGCGCCATCGTCGCCAACGACCACGGCGAGTACTTCGGCATCGGCAAGCTGCACTGCGACAACGCCGACTACCTCGACCCCCGGTACGACGGCCGCTACCCCCGCAGCCGCCAGCAGGCCGACGCCGAGATCATCGACTGCATCGACGGTTCCGTCCACAACTTCAAGCGGGCCGTCGCCGCCGCGGACCGGCTGGTCGACGCGAACGGGCACGTCCTCGCCGCCCAGACCTCCCTCTCCCCCGCCTGCACGTGGAACGACCAGCCGGGGCGGGCGAAGTGCGAGGTGCTGGAGGACCTGGGCCGCGGCTGGCACCAGATCGAGGACTTCTACGCCCACAGCAACTGGGTCGACCAGGCCGGCCCGGGAGCCGTCGGCGTCAGGAACCCCCCGGGCCTGGGCAGGACCGACCTGCCCGCGTTCTTCTCCATCGCCCGCTACAGCGCCATGAGCCGCACCGACTGGGCCAAGGACGCCACCGGCCACATCCCCCACGACCTGGCCACCGGCTGCTACCCGGACCGCGACCACACCGGGACGGTGTCCGACTGCGCGAACCGCGTCACCCACGACGGGGTGCTCAACAAGGACACCGCGGACAGCCCGCGTTCGGCCGCCGGCCACAACTTCGACCGCGCCTACGACCTGGCCGTCAAGGACATCACCCGCCAGTGGAACGACTTCAAGGGCGAGCTCCAGCGCCGGTACCCGAACAACGACCGGGCGAAGGCGATGATCTGCGCCATCACCCACGACCACCCGGACAAGACCTGCGGCTGACCGGCCGCCGACGGCCTTGCGACTTGGCGTGTCATCAGGGACCTTGCAAGGAGGTCGTGAACCGCGGGGGCTGCCTCGGCGTTTCACCTTCTGACGAGTCCTGCGGGGGGACGCAGTGCACGACGGGATGCAGACGCTCCTGACCATGGCAGTGGCGGCCGCCGGGTTGTGGCTGGCCCACAACTACCGGCGCCAGCTCAAAGGCAAGCTCACTGAACGCATGCTGGCTGCCTACCTGGAGCTCTGGGAACTGACTGCGGTATCCGATCTCAACCGTGAACCGCCGATGACCGACGAGGAGAGCCGTCAGCTCGCGGAGGAGATGATGACCTGGTACTACGCGAACGGTAACGGCATGCTGATGTCACCCAAGACGCGTGCGCTCTTCTTCACCGTACGCGGCAACTTGGTGGCACCCGTCCAGAACCTCCAGCCTGCGTCTGTACGAACTGCTCCTGCAGAAGTCGAGGGGCCGACCGCCGGTCTGAGGATCACCTGCATCCGGGCCAGACAGTTGTCCGTCCTGCGGACACGACTGAAGACCGACATGGCCATGTACTTCGGCGCACGGCACCTGCGCAAGCTTCGTCGGGACGAGTGGGAGCTGCTGCGCCTTTGCGGTATGGCCAGGAATCCGGTTGCACGGATACGCGCCAGCAGGTGGCTGGCGAAACGGCTCGAACGGACCCCCTGCTTCTGTGGGCAGTGCAACTGAGACGACCGCATCCAGACGCACTCGGTCCAGCCACGGGTGCAACGAGAAGGACGGGAGAAGAGGTTGTCGGAATCCGGCGGCGGCCCGGGTTGCGGGGCTGGGCCGCCGCCGGACTCGCCTCTCGGGCGCGGAGTGGCCGGTGGGGGCGGCGGGTGGTCCGCTGCCGCGGGTTGCGACGGCCGGGTGGCGGCGGGGCGGCCGGGGGTCGTGCCGTCAGCGGGTGGCGGTCGGGGTCGGGGCCGGGTGGGACGCGCGGGCGAGGGCCTGCTGCCGCAGGCCGCGGAGCTGGTCGAGGAGGGGCTGGTCGGCCCCGAGCACGGTCTTCTCGACGTCGGCCTGGATCCGTTCCACGGTGGCGGCGAAGCCGGCCTGGTCCTGGCAGCGGGCCGAGGTCCTGGCGAGGGAGAGCTCGCCGCCGATGAGGTCGTGGGTCTTCGCCGGATCTCCGCCCTCCTGTTTCACCCGCTGGTCGATCACGGCCACCGGGTCTGCCAGGTGGGTGGCGCTCTGGTGGGCCGAGGACATGCAGTCCCGCCACCGGCCCTCGGCGGCGGCGTACCGGCCGTCGGCCTGGACGCCGGCGACGACATCGCCGCTGAGCACCTGGAAGGTGTTGAACAGCCGGAAGTAGTCGGGGCCGTAGAGGGTGTCGCGGGCCCGGGTGAGGCAGGAGTCGCCGTTGTAGTAGAACTGCTGCTGGCCGGGCAGGTCGACGGTGACCCGGTGCGCGTCCGTCCCCAGGAGGGCAGCCTTCCACGCCTGGTCGGCGTCGTGCTCCTGGTTGGGGTCGGCGGCCTGCTTCAGGTGCAGCACCGTGCTGATCACGCCGAAGCCGTCGGCGGCGGCCTGGTCGGCTCCGAGCAGCCCGTACGGGTTGGCGTCGACGCGGTGGTCTCCGGTGACGAGGCCCTGGGGGCGGTAGTCGAAGCCGCGCTCGCGCATGCATCCGGTGACGAGGACTTCTTCGGCGTCGTGCAGGGCGGCGCGCTGCTGCTCGTCGTAGTGGGTGACGCCGCCGAAGGGGCGCGGCGGGGCCCCGGGCGGGGTGGTGCCGCCGGATGTGGAGCATCCGGCGGCACCGAGGCCCAGGAGGACCGCCGCGAGGGCGAGGGTGGTCCTGGTCTTCATCGCTGGATCAGACCGTGCACCAGCGGTTGGAGTAGATCGTGGGCAGGTTGTCCCCGATCAGGGTCCAGCCCTGGCCGCGGTAGAGGATCCAGCCCTGGCCCTGGGCGTTCTTGTCCGCGTAGACGACGACGTTGCAGCTGTTGCCGTTGTTGAACGCCGAACCGCCCTGGCTGTGGGCGAAGTTGGTGTACTGGCTGAGGTCGTTGTTGTCCTGGTAGACGGTCTGGACGCCGCCGCCGTAGTTGGCGTTCCAGTACACGCAGAGGCCGCCTGCGTTGCAGCCGGACGGTGCGGCCTGGGCGGCGGGGGCGGTGCCGACCAGGGTGAAGAGGGCGGCGCCGGCGACGGCGGTCGCGGCGGCGGCCTTGGCGATGCGCGACTTGATGGTCACGGAGGTGTCCCTTCGAGGGTGCTGTGGACGTTGGCCTTGGATTTCGTGCGGTGGTGCCGACGGCCGGTGGACTGCTTCCGGCCGCGTTCCGGGGAAGAGCCTCTCCGGATCGTGATCACGCCGCTATCCGCTTTCGTGGCGGCGGGAGTTCCCGCATTTCGGATAGCGGAGCAGGGCGGACCTGCGGATGGCGGAGCGGCGCGGAAGCTCTTCACGCACCCGGGCGGGCGGCTGCGCGGCCGTTCGGTCGTTCGGTCGCTAGGCGCCCGGACGCTGGGTCGCTAGGCGCCCGGACGCTGGGTCGCCCGACGGCTTCGGCGCAGCGTCTCGGACGGCGGCTGTCCGAAGGACTTGCGGTACTCCGCGCTGAAGCGGCCGAGGTGGGTGAAGCCCCAGCGGCAGGCCACGTCGGTCACCGTGCCCTGCGCCCGGCCGTCGGCGATGGCGAGGAGGTCGCGGTGGGCGTGGTCGAGGCGCAGCCGGCGCAGGTACGCCCGGGGCGTGGTGTTCAGGTGGGCCCGGAACCCCTGCCTCAGGTTCGGCAGACTGGTGCGCGCGGCGAGGGCGATGTCCGCCACCGAGACGGGCTCGTGCACGTGCTCCTCGCAGAACGCCTTGGCCCGGCGTACGGCGGGTGGCAGAGCGGCCGGGCCGCTGCCCGTCGGGGTGCCGCTCCGGGAGTGGCGTTGGGCGTCCGGCAGGCCGTCGGTCGGGAGCTGTTCGAGGTGTCGCTGTTCGAGGTTCCGCTGCTCGCGGTGCCGCGCTCCCCGCGGAGAGTGGCGGCTCGACGGCGAGGCGAGGAACTCGTCGAATCCCCGGACGAGTTCGATCCAGGCGCTGACCAGCGGGTCCTGCTCGTCGAGTACCGGGTCGAAGCGCCCCGAGGCGGTGGACGGCCTTCCCCTGCGTGGCTCCAGGGCCTGCGCGACGGCCCAGTCCGGAACGGTGAGGACGTAGTTGCGTGCTTCGCCGTTCCACGTCATCGAGACCTGGCTGTCCGGGCCGGCGACACCGTGCGTCGACGGCGGGGCCACGCCGTCCGCGGTGCCGACGCCCGTACCCGACACGGGCAGCTGGACGGATCGGATCCCGGCGCGGGGCCGAATGCCCTTGGCAGGTGGCCTCGTTGCCCGTCGCCCCAGGACCAACACGGGGAACGTCCGCCGCTGCGGACGCGGTGCCGGAGGTCGCGGTCGGACTCGCCTCGGCGAGCGTGCCGGGAGCGGGTGATCCGCCGTCCGCAACGATGCCCGGAGCCCACGAGGACGAGCACCCCCGCCCCGCCCCACCCGGTGGCCCCGGTCCGCCCCCCGCCGCCCGGCCGCGGTGTGGGACGCGATCCGGCAGGGGCCCGAGGCCGCCGCGGCCCCGGCGGGACAACCGCAACCGCGGCTCCGCCGAAGGGCCTTGGCCCGGCCGCTGCGGACAGCGGGCCGGCTCCGGGCCGCGGCCCTCGGGGTTACCGGCTCCCCGGGGACGGCGTGCCCGACTCCGACGGACAGGTCGACCGTGGTCACTGACACCTCCGGCCGGACGGCGTCGATAGCGAATCGGCTTGAGGGGAAGGCGATCTGACGGCCAGTCTGGCGATGGTCCTGCGCATGCTGTTTCCTCCCGTTGGCGCGCGCCGCACCGGCGACGCAGCGTGTGCTCCGAGACTAGGCAGCAGGCATGCCCCCGGCGGGTATCCAATCGGGCGCCGATCCCGTGGGCCAATCGGACAGCCAAGGGGCCGCTCGCCAAGGGCTCCCCTCCCCCGCCACCCGGGGCGGGCCGGAAGCACCACCCCCGGGGCCGCCCCGTGCCGCCGAGGACCGGGCAGCGCGGCACGGCCAGGGCGTTCGAACCGCTCCGCCGGTCAGTCGACGCCTTCGGTGATGCGGAAGTCGCGCTCGACCCCTTCGGGGAAGGCCGCCAGCGCCTTCTGGTACGCCTCGCTCTCGTACGCCGCGACGGCCTGCTCAAGGCTGTCGAACTCGACCAGGACGACGCGTTGCGTGAGTCCGGCCTCGCGGGCGACGACGCGAGCACCACGGGACAGGACGCGCCCGCCCGCGGCCCGGACGGCCGGACCGGCCAGTCCGTCGTAGACGGCCAGCCCCTCGAGGTCGGAAACGGCGGGGTAGACACTGACCCAGTAGCCCTTGGCCATGGACACACTCCTGCGTTCGGTCGGACACGTCCGACGTCGGATGGACACTCGGCTCGATCGATTCCCGCGACGGCTACCGCGGTCGGTGGAATCGCCGTATCCGCAGGTTAGGACTCGATGTGCGGCCGGGGGAAAGACCGATGCGGGATAGGCTCAGAACGGATCGTTATCAATCGGCCGGGGAGGGCACGTGGCGCCGGACACCGTGAGCCTGCGGTACTTCCTGGTGCTGGCACAGGAGTTGAACTTCACCCGGGCGGCCGCACGGATCGGCATCGCCCAGCCCGCGCTCAGCGCCCGGATCCGCCGGCTGGAGGCGGACCTCGGCACGGCCCTGCTGGTGCGCAGCACCCGTAGCGTCGAACTGACCACGGCCGGCGCGGCCTTGGCGGAGTCCGCACCGGCCGCACTGGCGGCGCTGGACCGGGCCTGGGACACCGCCCGCAGCGCCGCGGCCGGTGAACTGGGCACGCTGCGCATCGGATACAGCCTCAGCACCGGGGCCGAGACGACACCGGCCCTGGTGGACCGGCTGATGCGCGGCACCAGCGGACTCGAGGTCCACGCGGTCCCGATGGCGACGCCGGAGATCTCCCCCGCGGTCGCCGACGGCCGCATCGACGCCGGGATCACCCGCGGTGAACAACCGGGCCGTGGCGTGCGCCGGTCCCTGCTGCGGCGTGCGCGCATCGGGGTCCAGCTGGCGCAGCACCATCCGCTCGCCGAACACGCCGAGATCGAGATCGCCGAGGCGGCCGCGTATCCGCTGCGCATCCCGGACCGAGCGACCAACCCCGTGATCCACGATCAGCTGTCCGCCCTGTTCCGAGGCGCCCGGCCGCACCCCCGGTTCCACACGCCCGCAGTCGCCTTCGACATGTCCCAGCGCGACCTGCGCGACGGGGTCACCCTCGCCCCGGCCGGAGAGACCGCGGCCACGACATCGCCGGCCGGGCTCACTTGGCGGCCGCTGCGGGGCGCGCCCGGCATGACGATCCACCTGGTCCTCCCCCGCGAGCAGTCGCCGCTGCACCGCCGTGTCCGTGCCGTCGCCAGGACCCTGGCGCACGAGCTGCACTGGCTGCCGCACTGACGCGCACGAGGTCGAGCGGGACGGACGCCTGCGATGGCGGAGCCTAAGACCCATCGCCCGGCGGACGTCGCGGTGATGACGACGGCGGTCCTGCCGGATGTCCGGGGTGCCGAATACCGGTTTGTCGTGTCGGCGCCACATGGCATGATCACCCGTCGTGCCGAATCCCACCGTCGCCCCCGCGCGCCCGCAGACCTGCCCGGACTGCACCCGGCCCCTCGACGCCGACCCCCGCTTCACCACCTGGTGCCCGGCCTGCGAGTGGAACGTCGTCACCGAGCAGGAGGCCGCCGAGGAGGCGGCCAAGGACGCCAGGACGGCCGCCCGCGAACGGTCCGCCGCCGAGCGGACCGAGCAGGTGTTCCAGGACGTCATGGCCGGCCGCGCCGACACCAGCCGCCGCGGCTGGCTCGCCGCGACCGCCGTCGCGACCCTGGTCCACCTCCTCACCGCCACGCTCGCCGGCACGGGGATCTGGCTGCTCGTCACCGGGAACACGCCGCTGCGCTGGGTCGGCGCCGCCGTCCTCGCCGTCGTGTTCCTGCTGCGCCCCCGGCTCGGCCGGGCACCGCGCGGCACCGGGGTGCTCACCCGGGCCGAGGCACCGGCCCTGTACGCGCTGGCGGACCGGATCGCCGAGCAGCTCGGGGCCCGGAAGGTCGACGTCATCGTGGTGGGCGACGACTTCAACGCGAGCATGGCCGTGGTCGGCCTGCGCCGCACCTCCGTCCTCACCGTCGGCCTGCCGCTCTGGGAGGTGCTCGACGACCAGCAGCGGATCGCCCTGCTCGGGCACGAACTCGCCCACCGGATCAACGGCGACCACCGCGGCCGGCTCTGGCTCGGGTCCGCGATCTGCTCCCTCGCGCACTGGTACCACTTCGCCCTGCCGCGCCAGCGGGCCGGCAGCTCGGGCGTGGGCGGGTTCCACCTGCTGATGCTCGTGGCCGACTACCTCGGCAACGCCTTCCTCCACGTCGTCGCCTGGCTGGTGCTGCGCCTGGTCCTGCTGCTCGACCGGCTCACCGCCCGGGCCGGCCAGCAGGCCGAGTACCGCGCCGACGAGCTCGCCGCCCGCGCGGGCTCGACCGGCGCCGCGATCGCGACGCTCCACGCGCTGCTGTTCGCGGAGGCCGCGGCAACGGTCGTCCTGCGGGTGCGCGCGCAGGTGAAGTCCCGCCCGCACCGCGGCCGCCGTGAGGCCTCGCCGACGCCCGACACCGATCTGCTCTGGCAGGAACTCCGTAACCACCTCGCGTCCCTGCCGCCGCTGGAACGCGAACGGCTGGTGCGCCGCTCGCGGCGCGAGGGCCGCGCGGTGGACGCCACCCACCCCCCGACGCACCTGCGCATCGCCCTGCTCGACCGCGGCCCCGCCGTCCCGGCCGCGGTCACCGCCGACGCTGCCGAGTCCGCCGCCGTCCACGCCGAACTCGCGCCGCACCGCGCCCGGATCGCCCGCACCTACCTCGCCGGCTGACCCACCGGCACACCGCCCGCGCCGGCCGCACCGCCCGCACCGGGCCTGCGCCGGCATGCGAGCCGGTCTGCGTACGTCACGGGGTGGACGCGTCCTGGAACCGGCGGGCGAGGTAGTTGAGCCAGGTCTGCTGGAAGGCGGCCGCGAGCTGCGACTGCGGGGCGAACAGGTCGAAGGCGTGGTAGGCGCCCGGGTAGAGGTGCAGTTCGACCGGGACGCCGTGGGCGCGCAGGCGGGCGGCGTAGTCGAGGTCCTCGTCCCGGAAGCAGTCGAGTTCGCCGACCGCGATGAAGGTCGGCGGCAGCGCGCCGAGGTCCTGCGCGCGGGAGGGGGCCGCGTAGGGGGAGACGTCGTCGGTTCCGGTGCGGTCCCCCAGGATCGCCTGCCAGGCCAGGATGTTCGTGGAGCGGTCCCAGATGCCGATGTCGGTGATCTCGTGGCTCGACGCGGTCAGGTTGCGGTCGTCCAGCATCGGGTACGTCAGCGACTGGAACAGCGGTGCCGCGCCGCCGCGGTCCCGGACCAGCAGGGCGGTGGCCGCCGCGATGCCTCCGCCACCGCTCTGGCCCGCGATGCCGATCCGGGCACCGTCCAGTCCCAGGGCCGGCGCCTCGCGGACGAGCCACCGGTAGGCGGTGAAGCCGTCCTCGGCGGCGCCGGGGGCGGGTGTCTCCGGGGCGAGCCGGTAGTCGACCACGGCGACGGCGCAGCCGAGCCGTGAGCACACCCGCTTGAGCCAGGGGTCGTCCTGGGCGGCGAAGCCGAGCACCTGACCGCCGCCGTGGAACCAGAGCATCACCGGCAGCGGCCCCTGCGCGGTCGCGGGCCGCAGCAGGCGGACCGGCACGTCGGGGCCGTCCGCCCGTCCGATGCGGTGCTCCTCCGTCGTGACCGACGGGTCGTCGGGCTCGCGTTCGGCGATCGACTCGGCCTGTGCGCGGAACGCCGCGCGCGTCGCGGGGATGTCGGTGAGGTCGAACGCGCCGTTGGGCGTCATGGGGACGCCGTCGAGTGCCTGGCTCAGTTCCCGGTCCATCAGCAGGCGGGAGGCGGGCATGGTCGTGCCTACTTTCTTGTGTCTTTCCATCGCGGGTGCCGCGGGGGCCGCGGGGGCCGCGCCGGGTGGGTCGGCTCAGGCCCGGAACTCGTCGATGACGACCACGCCGGTCGTCCCGTAGGTCTCCAGGGACTCCAGCACCCCGCTCGCCTCGTGGAGGCCGACGGTGCGGGTCACGATCCGGCCGGGGTCGAGGCGGCCGGCGGCGATCATGTTCAGCATGGTGCCGAACCGCTGGCCCTGCATGCCGAAGGCGCTCAGGAACTCCAGCTCCTTGACCATCATCACGTCGATCGGCAGCGCGACGTCCCCCTTCTCCGCGGCGGTGGTGTGCCCGAGTTGGAGGTGGCGGCCGCGCGTGCGCAGGGACAGGACGGAGTTGCGGCAGGCCTCGGCGATTCCCACCGAGTCGACGGAGACGTGCGCTCCTCCCCCGGTGAGGGTCTTCACCGCCTCCGCCGGGTCGTCCGTGGCGGCGTTGACGGTGTGGACCGCGCCCAGGGCCCGCGCGGCCTCCAGCTTCTCGTCCGTGATGTCGATCGCGATGACGTTGGCACCCGTCGCCGCGGCGATCTCCACCGTGGACAGGCCCATGCCGCCGCCGGCCCCGTACACCGCGACCCATTCCCCACCGCGGACCTTCGCCTGGTCGACGACGCCGTGGAAGGCGGTCATGTAGCGGCAGGCGAGGGCGGCGACGTCCGTGAAGCCGACGGACTCCGGTACCCGGACCAGGTTGACGTCGGCGAAGCGGACCATGACGTACTCGGCGAAGGCGCCCCAGTAGGACACCCCGGGGACGAGCGAGTCCACGTGCTCGCACACCTGCTGGTGGCCGCTGCGGCACATCTCGCAGGAGCCCTCGCCGGGGTTCATCGGGAAGATGACGCGGTCGCCCTCCCTCCAGTCCCGGACGTCCCGGCCGACGTCCACGACGGTGCCGGCGAACTCGTGGCCGAGGACGAACGGGGGCTTGACGCTCGGCCCGCCGGTCCAGAAGTTCCCGGCCCACAGGGCCCAGTCGGTGCGGCAGATCCCGTTGGCGCCGACGCGCAGGATCGCGCCGTCCGGTGGGCAGACGGGATCGGGCACGTCGCGGACGACCAGCGGCTTGCTGAGTTCTTCGATGACTGCGGCGCGCATGGACGCGGCCTCCTTGTGGCTCGTGATGCGACGGGGGAAGGCACCGAGGCCCTCAATGTCCACCGGTTGAAGCGGTGGACTCGAAAGCTAGGCGCTTGCTCAACGCAATGTCAACCACATAAAGTGGTGGACATGGATGACGAGGACGGTCGACACGAAGGGCGCCAACGCGCCAAGGCCGACTTCCGCTTCGACGACGCGCGGCTCTGCTTCGCCCTCGCCGGCACCCTGGCCGATCGCGGCACGGACACGCCCTTCGAACGGCTGGCCCGGCCGGAGGACCTGGGCCGCTGGAGCGTGGAGAGCGGCTGCACCACGGTGGCGCCGGCCTGCGACGAAGCCGACCTGGGCCACGCCAGACGGCTGCGCGAGGCGATCCAGCGGACCGGCCAGGCCCTGGCGGACGAAGCCGCACCCGCCCCCGAGGACATCGCGCTGATCAACAGCGCAGCCGCCGGGCCCACGTCCGTGCCCGAACTCTCCGCCGACGCGGCCTCGGTGCGCTGGCACGGGGACACGGTCGCGGCGGTGCTCTCCATGGTCGCGCGGGACCTGATCGAACTCTGCGGCTCGGACTACCGCACCCGCGTCCGCATCTGCGGGAACCCCGCGTGCGGCACGCCCTTCGTCGACACCTCCCGCGCGGGCGCCCGCCGTTGGTGCTCGATGAGGACCTGCGGCGCCCTCGCCAAAAAGCGCACCTACCGGGCGAGGTCGCAGAGCGGCTCCTGACCCCGCCCCGGGGAACGGTCGACGCCCCGTGCACTCGGCGCCGGCTCGACGGGTGGGGCCGGTGCTGACGAGCCGTCCCCAGGCCCTTTCGCCCCGGACGCCGGTTGGGCCGTAACCACCCCCGCGCAGACCGGGAGGTCTGCCGTTCCGTCTCCAGTGCTGGACACTCCGGTACCCGCCCCACCCACACCGCACCCTAGAAGCCCCCACCGACACACACCCGGCCACCGGGCCACCGGGCCACCGACGGCAGGACGGCCGAGCCGCGGCGGCGGGAGGCGCGGCGGCCGTCGGACCGAACAGCGGGTGTGACACGGCAGGTGCAACACACGTCGTCGTGGTCGCCCCGGTGACAGTGCCGCGTTCTACGATCAACTTCGTGTGCCGAACACCGGTACGACACCTGAACACAGCAGGGGGGACCACGATGAAGCGGACGAAGAAGACGGGCACGCTCACCACGGCGGCCGGGGCACTGGGGGTGGCGCTGGCGTTCGCCGGGACGGCATCGGCGCAGCCCGCCGACCCGGCACCGGCCTCGGACGAGCCCTTCGGTCACGCGGGGACGGGCCGGATCCTGCCGCCGACCCCGGACGAGGACACCATGTTCTCGATCCCCGACTGGGTCGGGAACGGCAGCGCGGTGACAGCCTCGGCGATCGAGACGCTGCCGATCTCCGTCACCGTCGGCTGCCAGGGCGGCGGTTCGGTCCAGGTGCACGTCGGCGGTGCGGCCCCGGCCGACTTCACGGTGCAGTGCCCGGTGGACTCCGTCGGCGTCGGCTCGGTGGAGATCCCCGCCCGTCCCGGCCGGGACTTCCAGTTCACCGTGCACACCTCGGACCCGTCGATCCACTGGGGCATCAACGCCCTCCAGATCCGCCCCTCCCACTGACCCGGCCCCAGGGCGCCGGGCTCAGCGCCGCAGATGGTGGTCAGCCAAGCTGTCCCTGGCCTCCAGACGGCGTGAGGGTGCCCGCCGGCGGGCACCCTCACGCGTCATCGGGAGGTGACTTGTCACTTACTGATCGTTTCAGAATGAGATTCGGAGATTCTGAAGGCAGGTGTTGCTGACCTCGGCCGAACGGGAGCTGGTGGCCGCGCTGGTCTCCGTTGCGGATGACAAGGCGTGGTGACTGGTGACACTTTGTGACCCCGTTCGTCCTGGAGGGCACCAGGCCGCATGTTCTCCGGCCTCGCCGGGTGTAGGCGCTGCGCTTCGTGGTCAGCGGGCATGTGGTGCTCGCGGCTGAGGTCCGGCACCCGGGTACGCGGGTGAACAGTTCATGCGGCGGGCGCTGCCGGAGGGCCGTTGAGTCGGGCGCCGATTCTGGCCAAGTTCGTTGAAGTGTGCCGCTGTTGTGATCGGGCTGTGTAGTTTCGAGCGGTCCGGAAGGTGTCATTTCGCCTAGGGGTCAGGTGCTCCACGTCCTGGCGGCCCTACCGGCATCTCCCTCATCTTCTTCGCAGACGGGAATCGTGATGACCACCCCGAGCACCGGAACACCTGCCACCACACCGGCGACGCCCCCGGCGAGCACGACGACCCCCGCCGGTACGTCGCCCGGGTACGAGATCGACAAGGCGATGCTCGACGGCGCGACGCCGAAGGACCTGCTTCCGACCACGGGCAACTACCCGGTGGAGATCGTCAGATACCGCTCGGTGGTGCTCACCGACATCCCCGGGGCGAAGCCGGCGCGCAAGCTGACCGGTGCCATCGACCTCGGGGAGGAGAACCTGCCGTTCTACGACCGCCCGGCCGAGGGCATGATCGTCACGACGGAGCAGACCTGGTCGGCCCAGGGCGTCACGCTCGGGCGGTTACTGCACAGCCTCGCGCTCGCGCCCGGCGAGAGCACCAAGGTCGCCGTCGTCGACTGGCAGCGCAGCACCAAGGCCACCGGCACCGAGACGACCGCCGAGAACGACACGCTGTCCGGCACCAGCGACCAGAACCGGTCGATCAGCGAGGTCGCGAACGCGATCTCTCGTGAGGAGCAGTTCGGCACGTCCAGGTCGTCGCAGTCGAGCAGGTCGTCCAGCTCCGGTGGCAGCGCCGGAATCGCGTTCTTCGGCCTCGGCGCCGGCGGCAACTGGAGTGATTCGTCGAACTCGGGCTTCGCGACCTCGGTGTCGCGCTCGACCGGCGTGAAGTCGGTCGCGGCCGAGGCGACGCAGCGCATCAGCGAGCGGACCCAGCAGGTGGCGACCGCGGCCCGCAGCCGGAACATGACGGTCGTGCGCGAGACGACGCAGTCGGAGAAGGACCAGGTCGTCACCCGGGTCGTCACCAACTACAACCACATGCACGCGATGTCGGTGCAGTACTACGAGGTCGTCCAGGTCTACAACGTGACGACCAAGCCGACGAAGCTGGAGCGCTGTCTGTTCATCCCGCTGCAGGAGCTCACCTTCAACTACACCAGCCTGCAACGGTACAAGGAGGTGCTCGCGTCGGTGGCGCCGACCGACTGGGCGGCGAAGATCCGGGCCGCCAACCCGTTCGACACCACCGTGCGCAAGCTCGACGCGTGCACGGCGCCGGAGACACCGGGGGGCGCCGTCTTCGACGGGGTGGAGCTGGCCGACATCGCCGCTTCGGCCATGGGCGTGTACGGGGTGCGCAGGTTCGACGGCACCCCGGTCCGGTTCGATCCGGTGGCCCGGCAGTGGAACCCGCTGCCCACCACCGGGCTGGACGGTGAGCTGATCCGCATCGCACCGGGCAAGAGCATCGTGTGGGCGATCAGGGCCGACAACGAGGTCGTGCACTTCGACGGGACGGCCTGGCGGCGTGACCCGAACGGCTGGGCGGGCCGGAGCCTCGCATGCGGTCCGGACGGCACGCTCTACCTCATCGGCATGGACAGTTCGATCTACCGGCGCGACCTGAACGGCACATCGCTGAACCTGCAAATCACGGCGGACGACGTCGCCGTCGTCGGCAAGGACAAGGTGTGGTACTGCCGGGAGGGGCGGACCTGGGAGCGCACCGGCACCACCTGGACGGAACGGACCCCGGCGCCCAACGTGAAGCGCCTGTCCGCCGGCCCGGACGGCTCGCTCTGGGGCATCACCGCCAACGGCAAGGCCGTGGTGGTCGAGGCCGGCGCGACGACCTGGACCCCTCCCAAGCACCAGATCCTTGCCGACCTCTCGTCGGTGACGGACTTCGTCACATCCACCAGCGGGGACCACTGGGCACTTCTGAACAGCGGGCTCATTCTCCGGCTCCTCACCGTGGAGCGAGACGCGCCGATAGCCTTCGACGCCCCGCCGAAGGCCGACTCCCCCTACGCGTCCAAGATCGACGTCTGGTACGACGAGGCCGGAATCCGCACCATCCAGGTGGTCTTCCAGGGCCAGGTCTTCCGCTGCGGCGACACCCGCGGCTCCGGCGTGCAGCAACGCGCGTCCTACACCTTCGGAGGCGCCGACAAGCTGCTCTCCGTCGACGCCTGGTTCGGCACGGCCGCCCGCGGCAGCCTCGCCGGGCTGCGCCTGACGATGGACTCGGGCGTGGCCAACTTCGGGATCGCCTCGACCACCACCGCCGCGCCCGACATGACCGAGGACGCCGGCGGTGCGGCCATCTGCGGGCTGTTCGGTTCGACGGTGAGGTCCGGCACCCGCACCTACATCGCGTCGCTCGGCTTCCACGTGCGCGGCGGGAACGTGCCGCAGACGGTCCTGGACCACCTGAACGACAACCGCCGCCACTACAGCCAGGCCGTCTGGGCCAACGCGGACGAGCTGACGCTCAGCCGCATCCTCGCCAACTACTCGTACACGCCGGCGGGTTCGAACGCCGCACCGGTCCTGCTCGGCACCCTGCTGGACCCGAAGCCGATCGCCGCCACCGGCAACTACCTCGGCTTCCGGTGGAACTTCGGCAGCGAGCAGGAACGAGAGGCGTGGACGAAGGCCCGCCAGCCCGGCGACGCCACGTTCGGGGCGCCGGTGACCAACACGATCGCCATCGCCACCAAGGGCGTCTTCGCCGAGGCCGTGCTCGGCCGGGCCAACTCGGCCGAGAAGATCGACCTCACCCGTTTCTGGAACTGGAAGGACTCGCCCATCCAGATCACACCGGCCGACATCGCGCCGGTCGCCACCGGAACGCGCGCGAAGGACCTCGACACCACGGTGGCCGCTCTGGGCGCCAGCCAGGCGAAGTACTCGCAGCTGTCGGCCATGCCCGACCCGGTCGGCCTGAAGGCGGTGGAGGCCATGACCACCGCGAACCTGTTCCGCGACATGAGCGGTCTCAGCACCATGAGCCAGGTGCTCACCAAGGGCATCGAAGCCGCCGCCGGCAACGACAAGGCCGCCGGCGAACGCGCCCAGGAGGCCCTGAAGACCGCCACCGAACACCTGCAGAAGATGGCCCAGATCGCCGTCGACGCCGCCGGCAAGGCAGCACCGGCCGCGGGCGGCGGCAACCTGAGCGCCCTCGGCGGCATGCTGAACCAGGGCGACAAGGCCGGCTCGGGCGCCAAGGGCGGCTCGGAGACCAAGGCCGGCTCGGACGCCAAGTCCTAGGGACCGTGCAACGGCGGGTCCGCAGTGAAAGCCCGATCACCGCACCGCGCGGGTCCGGGCTGCCACCCGGACCCGCCCGTGATCCGAACAGCAACACCCATCACGTGGGCATGCCGAAGATCCACGGCTCGCACATCCTCTTCCAGCTCTGTCGTTCCGGAACGAGTTGTGCTGCGGGTCTTGCGATCGGCGATCTTGGTCGGCAGGGTGTCCCGGGTGCGTGCCGATCTTGTTCCGGACGGCCTGTGGGAGTGGGTGGCTCCGCTACTGCCACCCACTCCCGCGCGCCGCCGCCATCCAGGGCGACTCCGTGTCGGACAGGGCGGTCCTCGCCGCCATCATGTATGTGCTGCGGACCGGCGTTGCCTGGCGCGACGTCCCCGCCGAGACCGTGGGCTGCTCCGGAGTCACGGCCTGGCGCCGTCTGCGGGACTGGACGGAGGCCGGCGTCTGGCCTCGCCTGCACAACGCCTTGCTGACCGAACTGCACCGCGCGGGCTCACTGAACCTGGACGACTGCGCCGTGGATGCCTCACACGTCCGGGCCCTCAAAGGGGGAGACCATGTCGGCCCTTCGCCGGTCGACCGCGCCCGCCCCGGCTCCAAGCACCGCCTGATCGTCGACCGCCACGGAACCCCGCTCGCCGTCACGCTCACCGGCGGCAACCGCCACGACGTCACCCAGCTTCTCCCGTTGTTGAACGCCGTCCCACCGATCCGGGGCCTGCGCGGACGCCCCCGACACAAGCCCCGACGCCTGTACGCCGACCGAGGCTACGATTTCGACAAGTACCGTCGCCTGCTGTGGAAGCGCGGCATCAAACCATTGATCGCCCGACGCGGCGTCGCCCACGGTTCCGGGTTGGGCAAGACCCGGTGGGTGGTAGAGCGTGCATTTGCCTGGCTGCACCAGTTCAAGCGACTCCGCACCCGCTACGAACGACGCGCCGACCTCCATCAGGGCCTGCTCGAACTCGCCTGCAGCATCATCTGCCTCCGACGGCTCCGAGCGGCATTCTGAAACGGTCAGTTATCCGGCCCGTGAATTGCCTCGGGAAGGCCGACAGCGAGCACCGCATTCTGACCCTCTCGCCAGAGCTGCAGTGAATCACCGGACTTCTTCGCCGGAAGGGATTTTCCAACCCCTTCTATTTTGACCGACATCGCCTTTTCTGAGCATCCGACGGTCGCGAATCGGAAGGGTTGCAACTGGGCGGACGCCGCGGTGTACTTCCCGTCGAGGACGGTCCCGGGGAATTCTTGGTGGGCGTCCGACGAACCCGCGTGACCGGCAGGCCGCGGCGCCCCGACAGTCGTCGGGGCCGTCGCGGTCGGCTCGGTCAGCGAGTCCGGCAGGAGCGCCACCTGGCAGACTCCGCCCCGCACCCACAGGACCACGTCGGTGCCCGAGATCTCGGCCACCCCGAGGATCTTCGCGGCCCCTTCGGAGGGCAGGAGGTCGATGCTGCGCTGGATGGGCACGCCGGCCTGCGTTGCGGCGAGTCCGTCCAGCACCCACGGCCCGTCTCCGCTTCTGGGCGCAGCGTCGCCACCACTGGTACACGCGGTCGCAAGGCCCGCAGTGAGGAGGAGTACCGTACCCGCGAGCCGGCCCGATCGCCGCATGCGCTGAACTCTCCTATTTCGCCCAGTGGTTGTAGCAGAAGCCTACCGGGTGGTAGGCATCGCCACCGCCGACGTAGCGGTCCCCGGCCGAGGTGTCGTAGACGTCGAAGGTGAAGTGGTCGAACAGCGGGTACGCCTCCAGGGTGCCGAACTTGCCGTCGGGTACGACCCACCGGGGGATCAGCGGCGCGCGGCGAGGTCGGTGTAGAGGCTGGTGAGCTCGTCGGCGACCTGGGAGATGTCGTACATGCCCACGACCGGCGGTGGCGCCAGGGGGGGCGCGCAGTCCGCGGCGACCGTGCACAGGCGGGAGGCGAAGCTGCGGCCGTCCGAAGGCGAGTAGTAGGCGTGTCCCGTCTGGTGAGGGGGGAGTTCGGCCAGTGACGGCCCGCTCGTGTAGACGAGGGGGAGGCCGGCCGCCAGGCCCTCCAGGAGGGACAGTCCGAAGGTCTCGACGATGGACGGGGCCGCGAGGACGTCCATGGCGGTCAGGAGCTGCGACACGTCGTCGCGCTCGCCGAGGAACAGGGTGCGGTGCGCCAGCTGCGCGTCGTGGGCCTGGCGGGTCAGGGCGTCGAGCTGCTGTCCCGCGCCCACCAGGAGCAGCCACGGCACCCGGCCGTCCGGCAGCACGTCCGGCATGGCGGCCAGTGCGTCGACGAGGACGTCGAACCGTTTGCCCGGAACCAGCCGGCCGACCCCGCCGATCACGAAGGAGTCGGCCGGGATCCGCAGGCGCGCGCGCACCTCCCGCCGGGACTTCGCGTGTTCGTCGGGTGTGGTCGCGAAGGCGGCCGCATCGATCCCGTTGGCGATCTGCCGGATCCGCTGGGACGGGACCCCCCAGTTGCCCAGGCAGTCCGAGACCGCGCTGGAAACGGCCACGGTGCAGGTTCCGAGCCGCTCCGTCGCGGTGTACAGGAGCCTGACTCCGGCGGTCGTGTTGCGCCCTTCGATCGTGTCCTTCAGGAGTGAGTGCTCGGTCGCCACGATCGTCGGGATCCCGGCGAGCCGGGCTGCCAGTCGGCCGTAGACACAGGAGCGGTACAGGTGGGTGTGGACGATGTCGAAGCGTCCTCGGCGGATGAACTTGGTCAGTTTGAAGAGCGCGGCGATGTCCCGGTTCCCGCGCATCGCCAGGTGGGTGACCGGGGTGCCGTCCTGTCGGATCCCCTCCGCCACCGCCCCCGGGTTCTCCAGGGTGACGACCTCGCAGTGGTATTCGGCCGGCATGTTCCGCAGCAGGAGCCGTAGTTGTTGTTCTGCTCCGCCTGCGGCCAGACCGGTGATGATGTGCAGGATCCTCATTATTCTTCTTGCTCCATGGCGGGGCTGGTTCGGATGCGGATACTGTTCTTCTGGTTCATCGCGGGGCGATGGCGAGGTGGCGAACCCGCTTGAGCGCGAGCCGCAGGGGCGTGTCGCGCTCGCCGACGAAGCAGCGTGGAATCGAATGGCCCGAAGGCCGGATCGTCGCCTTGGTGGCACAGGCGTACCGGTACCCGGCCTGCTGGGTCATCGCGGAGATCCTGGCGTCGACCGAGCCGTACGGATAGCAGAAGCCGAGGACCGGCTTGTCGATGATCCGCTCGAGGGCCATCCGGCTCCCCGCGATCTCGGCCTCCGCCTCGCTGTCGGAGAGCTCCGGCAGGTGCCGGTGCGTGAGGCTGTGCGAGCCCACTTCGATGGTGGTGGAGGCCAGCTCCCTCACCTGCTCGACCGACATGATCTTCCGCTTGTCGGCGCCGCTGGAGAAGTCCCAGTCGTTGTAGCCGCCGAGCCGCTCGGCGATGACGAAGGCGGTGGCCGTGAAGCCATGCCTGTCGAGGACGGGCATGGCGTTGTCCAGGAAGTCCTCGAAGCCGTCGTCGAAGGTCAGCCCGACCAGTTTCTCTGCGGCAGGATCCCTGGACCGCATCAACTCGGCCATGCTGACCCCCCGGAAGCCCTGCCGGGAGAGCCATTCCATCTGCACCGAGAACTGTGCCGGGGAGACGCAGATCATGTGAGGGTCGGATCTTGCCGTATCGATGGAGTGGTACATGAGGATCCAGGGCAGCCTCGGCATGTCGATCATCATTTCGTGTAGGCAGGGAATGGGCGGTGCGCCGCGGGTGGGCGGGCCTGCGCATGCCCTCCGTCGCCGTACTCTGCGACAGCCGCAGACGCCGCAGCGTCCAACGACCGCTCCCTGCCCGGGACACGGCCCGGGCAGGGGCCGCCCGGTCGGATCCGTCGTGCTCCTCCGGCAGGTCGGGACGCGGGGCGCCGGCGGCCTGTGCCGGGCGCGGGCGGGGCCGGAACGGCGGGCCGCCGGTGCGGGCGGGCGTCGACGTGGGGGTCGGTGAGGTGGGCCGCCAGCACCTACCGCCAGCACGTACCGCCCGTACCGCCGCAAATGCCGCGATGCTGCGCCCGTGCACGTTCGGCACGGGCGCAGCATCGCGGCGGGGCGTCAGGAGTCCGACCGCCTGGTCGGTCGGTGGACGGCGGGTTCCGGAGCCCGACCGCAGCGTCCTCGAACGGATTGTCGCCGAGGTCGGTGGGAAACCCCGTAGCCCCCGCGCCTCGCCCGACGGGGGCGGGGGCGGGGGCGGCGGCGGGTACGGCCGATCAGTACCAGCCGGTCCGGTACCAGCCCTTGGTGGAGGTGGAGCTGGCCTGCGACTGGATGTCCTTGTCGTTGACCATCGCGCTCCAGATGGCGCCGCCCGAGTACGTGGTGGTGGAGTAGTCGCTGGCCTGGCCCGGGTGGTTCTGGACCGCCACGGACTCACCGACGACCGCGTTCCTGTCCCGCGCCCACGCGGCCCGGCAGGACGGGCTGTAGCGCAGTTCCAGCGGGCCGTCGGTGGAGACGGTGATGGCGTCGTTGGCGCAGGTGGTGTTGGCCGGGTCCAGGCCGGTGCAGCTGCTGGCGTAGCAGCTGGTGGCGGCGGAGGCCGGGGCGGCCGCGAGGACCGCGCCCGACAGTGCCAGGGCCAGGGTGGCGCCGATCGTGGCGGCCTTGCGGGTGACGGAACGCATGGGGGTTCTCCGGACTGGTGCGTGATCAATGGATGTGCCCCCACTCTGGGGCCCCGCCGCACCGTCCCTCCACCGTCCCGGCGTCCCAGGGACGTTCCCGCTCGTCCCGGGAAGCGGGCCGGCTCCTGCGGGCGGTCGGGAGGGCGGTCCGGGCTCCGGGGCCAGGACCCGGCGGCGTTCGGGGCCCTGCCACAGGCGGGCCGAGCGCAGGCCTGTGCCGCCGCCGGATCCGGCGGAAGGGGGGCCTGGTTCTCGGGTCAGCCGGTCTTGACCCAGTCCTGGCAGGCGGTCGTCTTGAAGATCTTGTCGCCGGACTTGATGGTGATGGTGGCGGGGCCCTGCACGTTGTCGTTGGCGATGATGGAGCCGACGCCGTCGCCGCCGTTGTTGCGCTCCCAGTAGCAGATCCCGATGCCGCCGGCCTTGGGGCCCTTGCTCTTGTAGGTGCCGGGCTGGACGTCGACGCCGACCTCGTAGCTGCCGTCGCCACCGATCGTGTCGCCCTTGGGCTTGTCCGGCGTGCTCGGCGCCACGGGGGCCGCAGGGGCCTCGGCGGTCACGGTCATGGTGGCGGTGACGGTGGCGGCGGGAAGCGGGGCGGGAGCCTTGGCCGCCGCAGCGGGAAGGGTGACGGTGGCGGTGGCGGTGGCGGTGGGCGCGGCCGCCGGGGTGCTGTTCTTCTTGTCTGCGCCTCCCGCCGCGCCGACGGCGATGCCGACGATCAGGGCGGCGGGGGCGACGAAGCGGACCCTGCGGTAGACGGGGCGCTTGGAGTCGTTCTGAACGGGGTTGCTCATGAAGGACGTTCTTCCTCTGGTGGTGGTGCGCGGACAGCCGGCGCCACCCTTGCGCATCCGTGAGCGGCGGCGAGGGCATGTGATCGAACCGTGTCCCACCAGCAGGGGAATCGTGGCGCGAGTGGTCGGGGTGTCGGGGTCAGTCGGCGGAGTCCCACTGGTCGTCGCCGACGGAGAAGACCTCGGGGTCGCGGCGGAGCAGGTCGCGCTGGCGGTCGGTCAGCCGGGCGGCGAACGTGTGGATCTCGTCGTACGCGTGCAGCAGGGTGCCGTCCAGTCGGGCGAGCAGTGCGCCCAGGTCGCAGTCGTCGGCCACGGCGACGGAGTACTGGCCCACGACACGGGCCGAGGCGGGGACGCGCTGGTAGCGGGCGACGCCGCCGACGCAGTCGCGCTCGACGTACTCGACCTGGCGGTCGGCCCGGACTGCGGCGAGCTGATCCGCGGTCAGGTCCGCTCCCACGACCAGGCCGTGTCGTGTGCGGGCGGCGCCGGGGTCGACCCCGTGTCGGGTCAGGATGTCCAGGACGGACGGGAAGGCCGGCTCGGCGTGCGGCCAGTACCCGGGGTGGATCAGGAAACCGCGTTCCGACTGCGGCTGCCCCGCCGAGAACAACGGCGCCTCGTACGCATCCGGCACACGGTCCACGGTTCCCCCACACGCACACACGGGATCGGTATCGCGTACGGGAGTCTCCTACGGCGCCCGGCGCGACGGGAAGAGGGCCGGAGCGGCTCCGGCCGCTCCGGCCCTCTTCCCGTGGTCCCGCGGAGGGCTCAGCGGAAGTCGTCGGCGTGGTCGGCGGCCCACTGGGCGTAGGTGTGGGCCGGGGCACCGGTGATCTTTTCGGTGATGGCGGAGGTCACGGCCGCGACGCCGTCGGCGGCGGCCCACTGGCTCACGATCGCCCCGGCCACGACCGGGTGCATGGTTCTGGCGACGTCCGCGCGGGCCTGCTCCTCGGTGACGTGTTCCACCCGGATGCGGCGGCCGATGGCCTCGCCGATGTGCTCGACCTGGCGTTGCAGGGTCAGGGACTCGGCCCCGTGGACGGTGTAGGCCTGGTGCGAGTGGCCCGGCTCGGTCAGGGCGGTCACCGCCAGCGCCGCGATGTCCTTCTCGTGCACCGGCGCCGACTGTGCGCGCGGGTAGGGCAGCCGGACGAAGCCGTCGGTGCGGATCGAATCGGCCCACCAGGTGCGGGTGTTGGCCGCGAACGTCCCCGGCCGGAGGAAGGTCCAGTCCAGGCCGGAGCGCTGGACGGCCTGCTCGATGGTGCGGTTCAGGCGGGCGACGGGGTGACCGGCGTCGGGGTCAAGGACGACCGCCACCGACGAGAGCAGGACGACCTGCCGGATCCCCGCGGCTGCGGCCGCCGCGACGACCTCGTCGGCGTCGTAGGGCTGCTGGGGGTCGAGCATCCCGTAGAGGAACACCTTGTCGGCGCCGTCGAACGCTGCGGACAGCGTCTCGGGACGCCCCAGGTCGGCGACGACCGCTTCGCACCCGGGCCGCACCCCCGCGGCCGGGTTCCTGCTGACTGCTCTGACCTGCTCGCCGGCGGCCAGCAGACCGTCGACCACGTGACGGGCGACGTTGCCGCGGGCGCCGAGGACGACGGTCGGCATGGTGGGACCTCCTGCGTGTCGTGGACGTGAAGTGCCCTATGGGCACGGGTGGTTGCCCATCGCCGGTCAGGGCTGGACGTTCTCCAGGTCCTCCAGGAGGCCCGGGTGCTTCGGCTCCCAGCCGAGCGCCTGGCGGGTGCGGGCGCTGGACGAGGGCTGGTCGGCCTTGAAGATCGGACCGAGCGGGCCGTAGGTCTCCTCCGGCACCGACTCGACCGGCAGGCCCAGCCGTCGGCCGATGACGGCCGCGATGTCCCGCATGCCGTCCCCCTCGTCGGCGACGGCGTGCCAGGCGGTGCCGGCATCCGCCCGCTCCAGGGCGAGCCGGAAGAGGACGGCCGCGTCGAGCGCGTGGACGGCGGGCCAGCGCTGGGTGCCGTCGCCGGTGTAGCCGGAGACTCCGCTCCGGCGTGCGATGTCGGTCAGCAGACCGGCGAACCCGCCCGCGCCCTCGTTGTGGACCGTGCGCGGCAGGCGGACGGCCGTGCTCCGGACCCCGCGGGAGGCCAGGCCCAGGATCGCGGTGACGGTGCGACCGCGGCCGCCGACCGGCCCGTCGGTCGGCACCGGGTCGGCCTCGGTGGAGGCCCGGCCGGGCACCCAGGGCGTACCCGAGGCGGTGACCAGGGGGCGGCCGGTGCCGACGAGCTCCTCGCCGAGGGCGGTGAGGGCGGCGGTCTCCTCCGCGATGTTGCGGGCGAGGGCCTCGGGGCTGCTGAAGTCGTTGCCGAAGGCCAGGTGGATCACCCCGTCGGCCTGGGCGGCGCCGGAGCGCAGGACGTCCAGGTCGGCGAGGCCTCCCCGCAGCGGTTCGGCGCCGGCCGCCCCGGCGGCCTGTGCGGAGGCCTCGGAGCGGGCGAGCGCAAGGACGGTGTGGCCGTGGCCGAGGAGTTCGGCGACGACGGCGGACCCGATCAGACCGGTGCCGCCGGTGACGAAGACGCGCATGGAAACCCTCCACAAGTGATGGGACTCTTGTCCCGTCACTGTAGCAGTGACGGGACAAGAGTCCCATCACAACGGGACAAGGGTCCCGTCGCCTATGCTGAGCCCATGGGTCGATGGGAACCAGGTGCGCGTGAACGCCTCGTCGTGGCCGCGGTCGACCTGTTCACGGAGCAGGGGTACGACGCCACGACGGTCGCGCAGATCGCCGAGCGCGCCGGCGTCACCAAGAGCACCTTCTTCCGGCACTTCCCCGACAAGCGCGAACTGCTGGTCGCCGGGCAGGAGACGCTGAGCCGGCTGCTGGCCGAGGGGATCGCCGACGCACCCTGCACCGCCAGCCCGCTCGAGGCGGTCGCCGCCGGTCTCCAGCGTGCCTCGACCGCCATGGGCCCCGGGAGCCGCGAACTCGCCCCCCGCCTGAAGGCGGCCGTCGCCGCCAGCACCGAGCTCCAGGAGCGCGACGCCCTCAAGACCGTCAGTCTCGCGGCCGCGATGACGACCGCCCTGCTCGCCCGTGGCGTACCCGGCCCGACGGCGGCCCTCGCGGGAGAGCTGGGCGTCCTCGCGTTCAAGCGGGGGTACGCCGAGTGGGCCGAGGACGACCGCGGCGCCGAGGACGGGCTCGCCGGGTGCGCCCTGGCGGCCCTGGACGAACTGCGGGCGGCGAGCGCGTCGCTGGGCTGACCGGACGGGCAGGACCCCACAGCCCTTCGTGCCCGCCGCCCTCCCCCGCCGAGCCCTTGACACCGACGGAGCGGGGACGGCAGCGGGCTCACCCCGCCGCGTTCAGCGACACAGGCCGCGCAGGGCGGTGAGGCAGTCCGCGGCCCGGCGCTGCGGGTCGGCCTCGGTACTGGCCCAGGCGATCCGGGCGTCCGGCCGGATCAGGACGGCGGTGACGTCCCGCCAGAGCGGGTGCGATTCCCCGGCGTTGACGGCCACCGTCCGCCGGTCCGGCCCGGGCGCGGGACACGGCGTCCGCGTCCCGGCGAGGTCCAGCAGCAGCGGCCGGCCGTGGTGCATCAGCGGGTGGGGCGTGGGCGCGTCGGCCGCCGCCAGGGCGAGGCCCGCCAGCCGGGTGCCGGTCAGCGGGTGTGCGCCGGGTGCGGTGGCGGGCAGCGGGTCGTCGAAGCCGGCGATCCGGCGGGCCCACCGGCGGTTGGTCCGCGGGTCGGCCAGCGCCTCGGACCAGACCTCGCGCAGCGCGATCTGCTCCGGGCTCGCCGCCGCGAACAGGGCCAGTTGCGCGCGGGTGTTGTCGATGACAGCACGGGCGGCCGGCCGCCGCTCGGCCTCGTAGCTGTCGAGCAGGGCGTCGGGTGCCCGGCCCTGGAGGACGGCGGCCAGTTTCCAGCCCAGGTTGGCGGCGTCCTGGATGCCGAGGTTCATGCCCTGCCCGCCGGCGGGGAAGAACATGTGCGCCGCGTCCCCGGCGAGCAGGACCCGTCCGGCCCGGTAGTGCGCGGCCTGGCGGGTGGCGTTGCCGTAGCGCGAGAGCCACCGGGGGTTGCGGATGGCCAGGTCCCGCCCCAGCAGGGCGCGGGTCTGCTCGCGCACCTCCTCCAGGGTCAGGGGTTCGCCGGTGCCGCGGTGCATGGTGGCCGTGGACAGCCCCGCCAGCCGGTGGACGCCGTCGCCGATCGGGACGGCCAGGAACGAACCGGCCGGCCCGGTGGCGGCGATCGGTGCGGTGGGCGGTGCGGTGGGCGGACCGTCGGGTCCGGCGGCGAGTTCGACGTCGAGTTCGACGTCGGCGAGCCATCCGGTCATGGTGGTGTCCTGGCCGGGGAAGTCGATGCCGGCCGCCTGGCGCACCGCGCTGCGGGTGCCGTCACAGCCGACCACCCAGCGGGCCCGCACGGTCCGGTGGGCGCCGTCGGCGCGCAGCACCACCTCGACGGCGTCCGGCCCCTGGGTGAGCGAGACGACCTCCTGTCCGCGCAGCACCCGGGCGCCCACGGCGACGGCGTGTTCCTCCAGGAGCCGTTCGGTGACGGACTGGCCGAGCCCCAGCATGAACGGGTGCACCGCCCCGATCGTGGAGAAGTCCAGCCGGGTGGTGGCCGCGCCGAAGTGGCCGGTCGGCACCGGGGTGCCGCGCTCGATGAAGCGCTCCGCGAGGCCGCGGGTGGCGAAGGTGTCCAGCGTGCCGGCCTGCATGCCGACCGCGCGCGAGCGCCCGTCCGGCGCTGTCCGACGTTCCACGACGGTCACCTCCACGCCGTGCAGGCGCAGCTCCGCGGCGAGCCAGAGCCCTACCGGGCCGGCCCCGGCGACGAGTACGTCGAGCATGACAACGTCCTCCTCTCACTGGTGGGTCGGTGCGGCCCAGCGGCGGCGCGCCCGTGCGCGGGGCAGGGGCGGGGGCGCGCCGTCGTCGGGGCGCCGGGTGGGCGAGGGCCGTTCAGCGGGCGCTGCCGAGGTTCCGGTCGTGGTCGGCGCCTTCGAGCATGAGGGTGGTCTCCTCGATGCGGCGGAAGCGGCCGTCGGGGGCGTACTCGGCGAAGAGGTAGACCTCGATGCGGACGGTGGAGCCGTCGGTCTTGGTGATGGTCATGGTGTGGCGGTCGGCGTAGAGGTCGCCGGAGAAGAGTTCGTCGTGGACCTCGACGGAGCCGCCGGCGACGACCGTGCGCAGGTGGGCGATGTGGGCGAGGAACTCGGTGCGGTCGGCCCACTCGCCGTCGGTGCGCTGGCGGTAGTCGGGGGCGAAGTGCCGGTCGGCGGCCTCGTCGAGGTCCAGGCCCGGGGTGAGGAGGAGGTCGGTGAGGGCGGTGCGGGCGTCGGCGCGGGTGCTGGCGGTGGTCATGGCGGTCCCCTTGGGATTCTTGTGTCGGCGCTTGAAAGTGCGTGCTTCGAGCACGCATATGCACCGTACTACAGATTGCGTGCGTCGCGCACGCTCATTCGGGAGGGGGTCGCGGCCACCCGCTGCCGCGCAAGACGGCCCGCCGGCCGTCAGCCTCCCGTCGGTGCCAGCCGGCGGCTGAGGCGCAGGACGTCGGCGGCCGTGCGCGGGTCGGCGCTGCCGCGGAAGAGCGGGACGGGGTGGGCCTCGGGACCGATGAGCAGTCCGGTGCGGCCCTCGAGGGCGGGGTCGGTCGCGGCGGTGATCGAGGAACGTGCGGCCAGCGAGGCCGGGCCGGCGGTGGAGCGCTCGAACCGTCGGCGGACCAGCGGCCACAGCAGGCGCAGCGGCGGGGAGACGATCGCGGGCGAGGTCATGGTGCCGTCGGTCATGGTCGTCGCGGCGCCGCCCGGGTCGGCCGCGAGGACGGCGACCCCGCTGCCGCGCAGGCGTTCGGCGAGGTCCAGGGCGTAGACGAGGTTGGCGAGCTTGGCCCGGCCGTACCAGTGGAACCCGTAGTAGCCGCCCGGCGGTTCGACGGCGGCGAAGGTGCGCCTGGCGAGGCCGATCGCCGACGAGCTGACGTTCACGATCCGGCTCGGTCCGCCGTCCCGGAGGGAGTCGAGCAGCAGCTCGGTCAGCAGGTACGGCGAGAGGTGGTTGACGGCGAAGGTGGCCTCGATCCCGTCGACGGTCCGCTGCCGCTGCGCGAACATCGCGCCGACGTTGTTGACCAGGAGCTTCAGCGGCCCCTCGGCGGCCAGGCGGGCCGCGAGGGTGCGCACCTCGCCGAGTGAGGCGAGGTCGGCGGCCAGGAAACACGGCCTGCCGCCGGTCGCGGCGGCGGCGATGCGCTCGACCGCGCGAGCGCCGCGCTCCGGGTCCCGCCCGACGACGGTGACGGCGAGCCCCCGCGCCGCCAGCCCCACCGCGGTCTCCAGCCCGATGCCCCCGGTCCCCGCCGTCACCACAGCCCGCTGTTCCATGGGCCCACCCTCCGATTCCGTGCGTTCAGCTCCTCGAAACGGATTGGTATCCGTTTTCATGCGGGGACGCTAGCACACGATTCGGATAGCTATCCGTTTTCTGGGGCCGAAGCAGCCCCGGACTGCCCGGCGGAGGGGGATCGGCGCGGGGGTCAGCCCGGGGATCAGCGCAGGGGGTCAGCGCAGGGGGTCAGCGCAGGGAGTCAGCGCAGGGGGTCAGCGCGGAGGACGCAGGCCTTCGACGAGGACGCCGAGATACACCTCGGTCCGCTCGGGTCCGTGCTCACCGGAGCGCAGCGCGTGCTCGACCCCGCAGAGCAGACGGCGCACGTCACCGGGCCCGACGTCCCGGCGGATCGCGCCGGCCAGGCGCGCGCGGTCGAGCAACTGGGCCGTGGCACCGTCCAGTTCACGCTTCAGCTCGACGGTCCGGGCGTCCGTGTCGGCGGCCGACTCCAGCACGGCGGCGAACCCGGAGTCCTCCAGGGCCCGCGCCAGCGTGAACCGCAGCAGCCTCTGCAGGCCCGCGAGCGGATCCTCGTCCGCAGCCGCGGCCCGGGCCTCCTCGACCAGCTCCCGGAAGCGTTCGACGAGCAGCGCCTCCCACAGCGCGTGCCGGTTCGGGAAGTGCCGGTACACCGTCCCCACGCCGACCCCGGCCAGCCGCGCGATGGCGTTCAGCTGCAGCGAGTCGTCCCCCGCCGCCACCTGTTCCCGCGCCACCTGCAGCACCCGGGCGCGGTTGCGCACGGCATCCGCCCGCAGCCCCGGCCCCTGCTCACCCGTCGATCTCACCCGGTCAGCATAGGCGGGCCGGCTCGGCTTCCCCCCGGACACCAACCCCATCGAGAAGTGGACGCTCGACAGCGACGACACGATCTCCGGCACCCCCACCGGCCCCCTGATCCACAAGGAATCGCACTCGAAGGTGCGCCTCAGCCTGAACAGCCACCACGGCACCCTCCCCGCGCCACCGGTTCGTCACCGAAAGTCACAGCGGTGTGAGCTGGATCCCTTGGGGGCGGGTGCCGGGACACGGGGGCCCGTGACGGTTCTCACGCGCTCCACGCACCTCCTACCCTTCCTAGTGGGCCGCCCCTCCACTCCGCAGCCGGCCCCGGCCCGGACGGCCGCCGTCACCGCCACCATTCCGTGTCTGCGGCCGGGCCTCCGCTGTTTTCCCAGCTCAGACCGGTGAAAATCACCGCAAAAGTTCGGATCTGTCCTGGTTTGGCCATCGAGGCGACGGGTAGCGGCCCGCGTCCGACGCGCGTGTTCGCCCGGATCCGCTACGACGCCGCGTCGTAGCGGGCACCCCTTGGACCCGGCCTCCGACCCCGCTAACAATGGCTCAGTCGCCAGCTGCGGCGGCGGTTCGATCCGCTGCCGCAACTCCCGCCAGGTGGTCACCACCCGTGACCGCCCCGGTGCCGACTCCCGCCCGCCGGCCCTGTTGGGCCTGCCGAGCCGCAGGACGAGGCACCCCCACGATTGAGGTCGAACTCCCACATGCCCGTGATCTCCACCCGCATGCGCAAGTCCGCCGCCCTGCTCACCGCCGCCGTCGGCATCACCGCGATCGGCGCCGCCGTCGTCCCGACCGCCGCCTCGGCCACCACGCCGCAGGCGCTGGCCGCGAGCATCGTCCCCGCCGACCAGCTCGCCTCCTTCAACCAGATCATCTCCCACGAGAGCGGCTGGAACGTCACCGCGACCAACGCCTCCTCCGGCGCCTACGGCCTCGGCCAGGCCCTGCCCGGCAACAAGATGGCCTCCGCCGGCGCCGACTGGAAGACCAACGCCGCCACCCAGATCAAGTGGGCCTACGACTACATGAACGGCCGCTACGGCAGCCCGAACCAGGCCTGGGCCTACTGGCAGATCCACCACAACTACTGACCGGTCGCAGCGGCCCGCCGGTCACCCGCCGGCACGACTGCACGACTGCACGCCCCGCCGACGCCACGAACCGACCCGGGGCCGAACAGGACCACGGCCGAGGGGCCCGGTGCGCACACCCCGCGCACCGGGCCCCTCGGCGTGTCCGTGCCCGGCCGCGCGCACGGCCGGGCACGATCCGCCCCGGCCGGTCCCGGCCGGTCCCGGCCACTCCCGGCCCTCAGCGTGCCGACGCTCGCCGCCCGGCCCGCCGTCCAGGACACTGAACGCCATGACTGATGTGCGCGAGATCCTGGATTACCAGACCTTCGGCCGGGCGGTGCGCGAACTCGCGCAGACGATCGCCGACGACGGCTACGTGCCCGATCTCGTCCTGAGCATCGCCCGCGGCGGCGTGTTCGTGGCGGGCGGTCTCGCGTACGCGCTGGACTGCAAGAACATCCACCTGGTGAACGTCGAGTTCTACACGGGCGTGGGCACCACCCTCGACATGCCCGTCATGTTGGCTCCCGTCCCCGCGGCGATCGACTTCACCGAGAAGAAGGTCCTGATCACCGACGACGTCGCCGACACCGGCAAGACGCTGAGGCTGGTGCACGACTTCTGCCTCGACCACGTCGCCGAGGTCCGCTCCGCCGTCATCTACGAGAAGTCGCACTCCCTGGTGAAGTGCGAGTACGTGTGGAAGAGGACCGACGACTGGATCGAGTTCCCGTGGTCGGCGGAGGGCCCGGTCGTCCGGCGCGACGGCCAGGTGCTCGACGCCTGACCGCCGGCTCGCCGGCCCTTCGACAACGGGAAGGGGGCGCTCGCCGGCTTCACGTGACACCACCGACCCCCAGCGCCGACCGGCCGGGCGGATCACCGGTCGGCCGAGGGGGCCGCCCGTCACCGGACGCCCGAAGGGGCGGCCGGGCTGTCGGCTGCTTCGCGTACCGCGGCGGCCGTGGCGATGGCGGGGCCGGCGAGTTCCGTCGGTGGCCGGGCGTGGGGAAGGACACGGGCGGGACCAGCTGTCGAAGCGCTTCCGGACGGGTTCCGGCCTCGGGCCGGGGCGGCGCCCAGGTAGTGTTCCGGACGCCGCTTGGTGGCCGTGATCAGCTGGCGGGGGTGCCGACGGTGTTGGTGAGGTCGACGGTGGCCCACGCACCGTTGGGCTGCAGCGCGGTGAGGTTCAGGTGACCGCCGTTGACCGAGCCGCGCGAGTAGATCGCCAGAGTGCCGTCGGGGTCGGTGCTCGCGCTGACCGCGCCGTCGGTGGCCGGGGTGCCGACGAGGGTGTTCAGGTCGGTGGTCGCCCACGTGCCGGCGGCGGACTTGTAGGTGATCTGCACATGCCCGTTGTCCGCGTTCGCCGTCACCACACCGACCGTCCCGTTGGTCTGCGTGAACGTCGACGGCGCACCGCCCGCAGAAGCAGGAGTACCGACGGTGTTGGTGAGATCCACGGTCGCCCACGCACCGTTGGGCTGCAACGCCGTCAGGCTCAGGTGGTTGCCGTTCACGGACCCGCGCGAGTAGATCGCCAAGGTGCCGTCGGGGTCGGTGCTCGCACTGACCGCACCGTCCGTCACAGGAGTACCGGCCGTACCGGTCAGGTCGGAGGTCGCCCACGTGCCGGCGGCGGACTTGTAGGTGATCTGCACATGCCCGTTGTCCGCGTTCGCCGTCACCACACCGACCGTCCCGTTGGTCTGCGTGAACGTCGACGGCGCACCGCCCGCAGAAGCAGGAGTACCGACGGTGTTGGTGAGATCCACGGTCGCCCACGCACCGTTGGGCTGCAACGCCGTCAGGCTCAGGTGGTTGCCGTTGACCGAGCCCCGCGAGTAGATCGCCAAGGTGCCGTCGGGGTCGGTGCTCGCGCTGACCGCGCCGCCGGTGGTGGGGGTGCCGACGGTGTTGGTGAGGTCGCTGGTGGCCCAGGTGCCGGCCGCCGAGCGGTAGGTGATCTGCAGGTGCCCGTTGTCCGCATTGGCGGTGGCCACGCCGACGGTCCCGTTGGTCTGCACGAAGGCGGCCGGAGAACCGCCCGCCGCCGCCGGCGTTCCCACCACGTTCGTGAGGTCCGCCGTCGTCCAACCACCGCCCGCCAGACGCGCCGTCATCTGCACGTGCCCGTTCGCCGACCGGCTGAACGTGTAAGCCGTACCGTCCGCACCCGTCACCGAACCACCGTCACCCACGGCCGGCTTCCACGCCGGAGCGGGCGGCGGTGTGGTGGTGGACGGGTAGGGGTCGGCGTGGTCGGCTCCCAGGCTCGCCGCCGGCCCGCAGCGCGGCCAGGCCCCCTGGCCCTGGCCCGCGAGGACCTTCTCGGCGACCAGGATCTGCTGCTGCTTGCTCGCCTGGTTCGCGTAAGGGGCGTACGCACCGCCGCCATAGGCCAGCCAGGTGCTGCGGCTGAACTGCAGGCCGCCGTAGTAGAGGCCGTTGCTGCTGACGATGCTCCAGTTCCCCCCGCTTTCACAGGCGGCGACCTTGTCCCAGGTCGAGAGGGAGGCGGCGGAGGCCTCGCCCGCGGCGAGCGTGCCCGCCGCAGAGGCGAGGAGGCCTGCAGCGAGGAGGGAGGCGAGGGCGGTACGACGTGCGGGGGCGGTCACGGCGGGCTCCATGGGCTTGGCGGCAGCGTGTTCGAGCGAAGAGAACGGAGGGCGGGTGGGCGTGCTGTGCGCGGGCCGGGCCGGGTGTCGCAGCCGGGCCCGCGCACAGCACGGGGGCACGCCGGTGGTCAGCTGGCGGGGGTGCCGACGGTGTTGGTGAGGTCGACGGTGGCCCACGCACCGTTGGGCTGCAGCGCGGTGAGGTTCAGGTGTCCGCCGTTGAGGGAGCCGCGGGTGTAGAGGGCGAGGGTGCCGTCGGGGTCGGTGCTCGCGCTGACCGCGCCGTCGGTGGCCGGGGTGCCGACGAGGGTGTTCAGGTCGGTGGTGGCCCACGTGCCGGCGGCGGACTTGTAGGTGATCTGCAGGTGCCCGTTGTCCGCATTGGCGGTGGCCACGCCGACCGTCCCGTTGGTCTGCGTGAACGTCGACGGCGCACCGCCCGCGGACGCGGGGGTACCGACGGTGTTGGTGAGGTCCACGGTCGCCCACGCACCGTTGGGCTGCAGCGCCGTCAGGCTCAGGTGGTTGCCGTTCATGGACCCGCGCGAGTAGATCGCCAGAGTGCCGTCGGGGTCGGTGCTCGCACTCACCGCACCGTCCGTCACCGGAGTACCGGCCGTGCCGGTCAGGTCGGAGGTCGCCCACGTGCCGGCGGCGGACTTGTAGGTGATCTGCAGGTGCCCGTTGTCCGCATTGGCGGTGGCCACGCCGACCGTCCCGTTGGTCTGCGTGAAC